>CBDVAP010000006.1:0-50165 GCA_965372015.1 uncultured bacterium
GGGGGGCAGAGCCCTGACCAGGGGTCCCCCTGACGGGCGGTGCCCAATAGGGTTGCCAGCCGGTCGAACTGGGCGCTCATAAGGGGCTTGAAAGTGGCATTCAGGCGGTCGTTCTGCAACTGATCCAGCTGGCGGCCAATGACGCGTTCGAGGGCGGCGAGGGCAAAGAGTGCGCCTTCGGCGGTGCTGAAAGAGAGGTTCTTTAGGGCCTCCAGCACGGTGCGGCGCAGCTGGCGGAGCTCTTCCAGATACTCGTCACCGGCTAGTGTCCGGTCTGCATCCTGGCGCTCCCGGATAGCCAGCCAGATGGTGTTCCGGCGGTCCTGCCAGCGGTCGGCGTGAGCCCAGCGCCTCAGCGATGTCAGACCGGGGGCAGCCTCGCCGTGGCGTTCGCTCAGTTCGGCTTGTACCCGGGGGTGGGACAGGCCGGTGCAGTACAGGTCGAAGGCCTCTTCCCGAAGTCGCCGGGCGTAGGCAGCGGTCCTATGGTGTGGCTTTGTCATCGTCCGGAAGGTAGGGCCAGGAGTGGGCTGTGTCGTTCGCCTGGTGCGCGAAACTTCACCCCCTTCGACTGTGCTCCCCCGCTGTTGATGGGGAAAGATACCTTCTGAAGAGGGCGTAGCACGCTACGCCCCTACAGGAGGGCTATCCGGAGACGGCAGGCAGATTGAATCCCGCCGTTGGCGGGACACACGTTGAACCGGGGGGAAGAGGGACGCCGTTAGCGGAGTGTGGCAAATACGGCAAGGAGGTTGACAGACCGGTAAGAATCGCCAAATACTTTTATAAGGTACCTGGTACCCCTGGATTTTACAGAGATGCATGCAGGGAAGGCACGGTTTCAGGCTAGGAGCTGGACAGCTCCCTCAAGTAGTGTTTCACCTAATCGAGGGAAATACGTTGCTGCTCCATGCTGTCCCGGTCCGTGAGGGTGTGATTGCCATAAAAATCATCTACGCGAATTCCCGTCTTAATCCGCATAAATGATATCCAAAATTGGCAGACAATAATAGGTCAACTGAGGCACCTCTGTAGCTTCAGTAAGAATGCCCATTTGGTCAAGCTTGATTAAATCACTGCGAGCGGTCGGGTAAGACACGTCCTGTCGTTCTGCAATCCGGGCGACAACAGCCACTGGAAGATAAAACAGCTCGTCGAGGATAGCTGCCAACCGAATGCTACCGGCTGATGTAGCAATGACCTCATGAAACTTCTGGTGCAAAGAAATCAGCTTATCATATCTATTTAACGTATCCTTGGCCTGTTCCACTACCCCCTGTAGGCAGAAAGCGATCCATTCTGTCCATTGACCCGCTACGCTGACGCTAAAGAGCCGGTCAATATATTCGTCCCTTTTACGGTCGAAATAATCGCTCATATAAAGCCACTGGTTGGACAGGTTACACCATTCAGCAATCTGCACAGAAAGAAGTAATCTGCCCACCCGGCCATTTCCGTCCCCAAAAGGATGAATAGCTTCGAATTGGTAATGGGCGATAAATGATCTTACCAATGGGTCCATGTCTGATTTCTGGTGAATATATTTTTCGAAGTTATCTAGAAGGGATAAATGTTCCGGGGCAGGAGGGGGTACATATCTGGCGGGACGGCCAATCTGATTCTGAGTCCGCCGAAACTCGCCTGGTGTCCGATCGCTTCCCCGCACCCCATCCATGAGGATCCGATGAAAATCCCTGATTAACCTAAGGGAGATAGGTAAGTCCCCCCGTTTCCATAAGCGCAAAGCCGAGGCATAGTTGTGGACTTCCCTATAGGCATTGATAGGATCGACGTTTGAGGTGGATGCCTTTGGATCAAGTGCAAAAAGAATTTGTTGACGGGGCTCGGTGAAGGTTCCCTCCAAGCTTGATGATTTCTGGGCTTCGCGGTTTTGGAGAGGCCTCAGCACCAATTCCGGATTGGTAATGTGTTTCCCTGTTCCCTCCAGTTCCGAAAGTGCTCTATGTGCCTCCAGGAGCAATGGCCAGAGCGCCTCAGGCCAAGTCCAATCCGGTGGAAGCCGGTTAGGGATAAAAGCATGAGTGAGGTCGCGGACCCCTGTGATAGAGATGACCTGACCTGTTTTATTAGAGGTGAAATGCTCCGGTTTCATAGCACTCGGCGCGGGCGTTTTAAATGATCGTCGAGACTTTAAAGTAAATGCCATTTTATTTTAACCAGATGGCGATCTATTATACAAGCTTTAAACACATTAAAAAACCCGCATCCGCGGGACGTTCTGGCATAGCGCTCTGCGCTGAAATTTTAAATGATCGCCGATACCTTAAAGTAAATGCCGTTTTATTTTAACTCGCTGGCGGTGCATTGAACAATCTTAAAATGCGCTAAAAGCCCCGCTTTCGCGAGGCTTCCAGGTTTTTCTCCACACTCTATGCTCCCACTTTACGATCCCATCTTTTCTCGAAGATAAACAGCCACCTTATCCATCCCAACCCTTTCCTGCTCCATGCTGTCCCGGTCGCGGATCGTGACTGTCTGGTCCTCCACGGTCTGGCCATCGATAGTCACACCGAACGGTGTACCGGCTTCATCCTGCCGTCGGTAGCGCCGGCCGATAGAGCCCCCGGCGTCGTAGAAGGCCGAGAAGTCCCCCAATAGGTCGTCCACCAACTGCCGGGCGATCTCCGGCATGCCCTCCTTGTTCACCAGGGGAAACACTGCCACTGTGATCGGCGCCAACGACGGCGATAGCCGCAGCACCACCCGCCGCTCCCCTTTCACTTCATCCTCGTGATAGGCGTCTGTCAGGACAGTCAGCACCGTGCGGTCCACCCCGGCGGAAGCCTCCACCACGGCCGGGGTAAGGTGTTGGTTGGTGGCTGGATCCAGCCAGGTGAGCTTCTTCCCGCTGAACTCTTGATGGCGGTCCAGGTCGTAAGTGCCCCGGTCGGCGATACCCTCCAGCTCGGACCATCCGAAGGGGAACTGGTATTCCACATCATAGCAGGCGCTCGAGTAGTGGGCCAGCTCGTCATCGCCATGGGGCCGCAGCCGTAATTTCTCCCTACGTACGCCAAGAGAGGCGTACCACTCTAGCCGCGCCTGGGACCAATACTCCAACCACTGAGCGGTATCCTCAGGCTTGACAAAGTACTCCATCTCCATCTGCTCGAATTCCCGGGTGCGGAACAGGAAGTTGCCGGTGGTGATCTCGTTGCGGAAGGCCTTGCCCAGCTGGGCGATGCCAAACGGCAGCTTGGCTCGCGCGGCCCCTTGCACGTTCAGGAAGTTGACGAAGATACCCTGGGCTGTCTCCGGCCGCAGGTAAGCCTCCATACCGGTCTCTGCCGAGGAGCCAATGAGAGTCTTGAACATCAGGTTAAACTGGCGGGGAATAGTCCAGTCGGCCTTTTTACCGTCGGCTAGGATGCCGAAGGTGTTCAGATCCGCCTGGTCGGGAGGTAGCATGACCGCCTCCACCAGACGGGTTATGGTGTCAATACCAACTTCATCAGGAAGTGACTCGTTGCAGACCGCCTGCGACAGTTGCTCCAGAACCTCCCGTGCCTGGGCTTCTAACAGATGGTCCAGGCGGTAACGCTTTTGGGTTTTTTTATCATCCACCAGGGGATCGTGGAAGGCCTCAACATGCCCGGAAGCCTCCCATACACGGGGATGCATCAGGATAGCGGCATCCATGCCCACCACGTCCTGCCGGGCAGTAACCATATCCCGCCACCAGCGGTTTTTGATGTTGCGCTTGAGCTCCACGCCCAGGTGGCCATAGTCCCAGGTGGAAGCCAAACCACCGTATATCTCGCTGCTTTGGAAAATGAAACCCCGTCGCTTTGCCAGGGACGTGAGTTTCTCCATAACGTCCGGTTGTTGCTTGGCCATGCCCAGTTATGCTCGCTTGGAAGTGGCCCGGCCCCCGCGCCGCCGGCGAGTCGGTCCCTGAGCTGCCTTGGCTGCTAGTCGCTTTACCGCCTCACCCAGATCGATTTGCTCGGGTACTTCGTCCTTCTTAAGAGAGACATTCGTGGTACCGTCTGTAATATAGGGTCCGTAGCGCCCCGACTTGATGGTTATCTTGGCGCCCGTTTTCGGATGGTCTCCTAACTCCTGTAAAATAGCCGGTGTCTTTCTCTTACTACTCTGTAAAATCTCCACCGCCCGGTCCAGCTCGATGCTCAATAGGTCCTCGCCCTTGGGTATCTGGCCATTGGTCTGACCACTTTTCAGGTAGGGACCATACTTGCCCAAATCGACCAATACCGGCTCACCGGTCACCGGGTGGGGACCCAAATCCTTGGGCAGCGACAATATTTTCGTGGCGATCTCAAGAGTCGCCTCTTCGGGGGCCATCCCCGGCAATAGAGACTTCTGTTTGAGCTTTTCAGAGTCAGAGCCCAATTGCAGGTAAAATCCAAAGCGGCCCTTTTTCAACAGCACCGGCTGTCCCGAATCCGGATCCTGTCCCAACTCCTTGGGATATTCACTACCTTTCTCCAGTCTTTCCAGCGCCCATTCCAGCGAGATATCAGCTGGAGGAGTATCCACGTCAAGGCTGGTACGACTATCCCCATATTCCAGGTAAGGACCATACCGGCCGATGCGTACATTCACTGGGACATCATCTTTGCCATGACCTAGCGGAATGGTGCAAATGCGGCGGATTTCAATAGGGACTGACAGCAGGGCTTTGAGCCCGGTATCTCCATTGCCGCCAAAATAGAACCTATGCAAGTATGGTAAGTGCTCTCTCTCTCCGCGACTAATCTCATCCAGAACATCTTCCATACGGGCAGTGAACTGATAGTCCACCAATTCCGTGAAGTAGGCTTCCATCAACCTGACGACCACTACCGCCGTGAATGTGGGTACTAGCGAACCGTTCTTCTTAAAAACATACTCCCGGCGCTGAATGGTGTCCATAATCGAAGCATAGGTGCTGGGTCGTCCGATGCCCAGTGACTCCAGCTCCTTGATCAGTGTTGCTTCAGTATATCGAGCGGAGGGCTTTGTATTGTGTTCCTTTGGAGAAACTTGCTCGCAACCCACCTGTTCGCCCTCATGTAGCTTCGGCAAGGTCTTCTCGTCGCCGGCATCATCATCAGATGTGCGCTGGTAGACAGCCATATAGCCGGGGAATTCGATAACCTTCCCGGCAGCCTGGAAAACAGCACCATCATCTGAGACATCCACAGTGGTTTTGCGAATCTTTGCGGAAACCATCTGACATGCCAGAGTACGTTGGTAAATAAGCTGGTAGAGCCGCCGCAAATCGTTCTCTTGACTTGTCATTTGACCGGGGTCGTGGAACTGTGCGCCCGCAGGCCGGATAGCTTCATGTGCCTCCTGGGCATTCTTGACTTTGGTTTTGTATACGAGTGGTTTTGACGGTAAATAATCGCGCCCGAATTGGTCTAAGATCAATTTTCTGGCGGCCGCCAACGCTTCCTGCGACAGTGTGGTGGAATCGGTCCGCATGTAAGTGATGTACCCGTTCTCATATAGCTTTTGGGCCACAACCATGGTACGCTTAGGTGAGAAGTTCAACTTATTCGCGGCTGCCTGCTGTAGCGTGCTGGTAGTGAAAGGTGGAGACGGGTTGGATGTTGAAGGTTTTTCTTGCATCCTCGTCACCAACCACTCACTCTTAATCAATCGATCCATCAGGGCGTCGGCCGCTTCACGTTCCAGTAGAATCACTCCCTTTTTAGACTTCAACTGGCCACTGGTTCGATCAAAATCCTTACTATTGACCAGTCGATTACCGTCGAGGCCGACCAGGGTTGCAGTGAATGATTCATTCATTGTGGTTGTAAATGTAGCCTCCAGATCCCACCATTGACTAGGTTTGAAGGCATAACGGGTGCGCTCTTTTTCAACTACCAGCCGGACGGCCACACTCTGCACCCTTCCCGCTGAAAGGCGGGGGGCTATCTTCCGCCAGAGGACAGGGGAAATCTCATAGCCCACCAGTCGGTCCAGAATCCGGCGGGTCTCCTGGGCTCTTACCAAGTTCATGTCAATCGGACGAGTGTTGTCGAAAGCATTGAGAATAGCAGTGCGGGTTAGCTCATGAAACACTAATCTATAGGTCGGCACTTTTATATTCAAAGTCTCGACAAGTGCCCAGCTGATGGCTTCCCCTTCGCGGTCCGGGTCCGTAGCCAGATACACTATAGCCGCGTTTTTTAGCGCTTTTTTAAGCTGGGAAATTATCTTCTTTTTCTCTGGCGCCACTTGATACGTGACCTGAAAATCATGGTTGGCATCAACACCCATTTCCCGAGGCGGCAAATCACGGATGTGCCCCACAGAAGCAACAATGTCGTACTTATCTCCCAGCACTTTCTGTAAGGTACGTGCTTTGGAAGGAGATTCAACGATGATTAGGTGGTGCCCAGCCATATAAACTCTAGTTTTAGGCGGGAAACTTTATACGTGACAAGTCTGGATACAAGCGAAAGTTTCCTCCATCAGGATGAAGCAAATTCAAAGACGACGATGCATACTGGGGTCCACAGTGCCTTAGTGATTTTGAAGCAGCGAACCAAGATCATCCAACATCAATGCTTGCTCCTTAATATGACCGTGCTCGGCCTCGACGTTGATATAAAATCCGTCGAGGGAGTTAATATAGCCGCCCAAAGTGCCGCGATCAGGCGGCCTCTCGGCCATTAAGGCCACATTATGGCCTAGATCAGCTAAAGACTCATACAGCCAGTGGGCGTTCGTAAAGAAAAAGTCATCAGGATCGCGATCCTGGGCAATATGCACGGCACGTGAATCCGGACCATACCATTCTCCTGGCATAAAATCCCGGATAGTTAACTTGCCCGGAGTATTATTATGAATAGCAATAACGGGGACGTCTTTGGTCGGAGCAATCAAGGCGATCACCTGGGCGGCAAATCCGGTTGCAAGATCAAGGTCCTCGTCGGATGGATGCTTGGAACGGGTAAACGATTTATGTAACCCCTTCTTGGAAAACATGCGGTTAGGGTCAAAAGTGTGCATTTTCCCAGCGCGACGAATAGCCACCTCCCGGCCGCGGCCATGCCGTAGCTCGATCAGACGGCCACCATGACTGGCCAGAAAGAGCATTGCAGCTTCGAGGCAAGTGTTTTCATCATCATGCAAATTCACAAAAACGAACCCGGAACCAGGGCGCTCATAAACGTGGACCCAAACTTTCTCGTCGGCTAACATCAAGGTATGAGTATCGGTAGCGATACCCGGCGAACGACGTGGTGCGAAGCGACCGGAAGGGCCTGCCCGCAAGATGGTTAACGCGAGCAAAGACATAAGGAGAATGTGAGAAAAGTATCGTAGCATCTTTTTGTACCTACAGCAGCAGCCAGAATCAATAGGCCTTGGCCAGGATCACCTCATATTGGGCTGGTTTTCCAGAGTGAATGCACTTTAGGCCTTTGGGATTCTGGTTCTCCGGGATAACTCGAATTGTGGCTTTAGTCTCATCTTGAATTGCAGCCTCGGTTTCCGATTCGCCGTCCCAGCCACAGCGGGCAAAGCCACCTTGCTCAATTATCTCTTTAAAGGCCTCCCAGTCCTTGGGCTGGTGAGTATTTGCTTCTCGGAAATCGAGGGCCTGCCGGAAAAGCGCACTTTGGATCTCATCCAATAGCGGAGGAATAAGGGTTGCTATATTCGCCGAGGGGATGTTTTGCTTTTCCCCGCTACCCCGCCGAACCAAAACGGCACTGTTCTCCGCGACATCGCGAGGTCCGATCTCCACCCGCAAAGGGGCGCCTTTCATTTCCCAGTCACTGAACTTGAATCCTGGTGATACCGTATCCCTGGCATCCAGGTGAACACGGATCCCGTTTTCGGAAATGCTATTACATATCCTGGTGGCCTCTTCGAGGACCAGAGCACGAGTGTCATCCTTGTAAATAGGCACGATCACTACCTGGTAGGGAGCAATGCGGGGCGGCAGCCGTAATCCCCGGTCGTCACCGTGCGCCATAACTATTGCCCCCACCAAGCGGGTAGTTACGCCCCAACTGGTGGCGTACACATATTCCTCCTCATTGTGCTGATTGCGAAAAGTCACGTCGAAGGCCTTGGCAAAGTTCTGGCCTAGATAGTGCGAAGTTCCCGCCTGGAGCGCGCGCTTGTCACCCATCATGGCCTCAATGGTATAGGTATCCACCGCGCCGGCGAATTTCTCGGCCTCGGATTTGACGCCCTTGATCACAGGCAGCGCCATTTCGGTTTCAATCACGTCCCGGTAAATATCGAGGATCCGGAGCGCTTCTTCTTCCGCTTCGGCGGCAGTAGCATGGGCGGTGTGACCTTCCTGCCAGAGGAATTCAGTGGTGCGCAGGAACAGACGCGTGCGCAGCTCCCAGCGGACTATATTAGCCCACTGATTGATCAAGATAGGCAGATCGCGGTAGGAGTTAACCCAGCGTTTATACATGGACCAGATCACGGTCTCACTGGTTGGGCGGATAATCAGCTCCTCCTCCAGCTTGGCATCGGGGTCAACCTCGAGACCGCCATCGGCTGAGGCGCGCAAGCGGTGGTGGGTAACCACGGCGCACTCCTTGGCGAAACCCTCCACATGCTCGGCTTCCTTGCTAAGGAACGATTTGGGAATGAGCAGCGGGAAGTAGGCATTCACGTGGCCGGTGGCTTTAAAGCGTGAGTCCAGCGCAGCCTTCAGCAGTTCCCAGATGGCATAGCCGTAGGGCCGGATGACCATGCTGCCGCGCACCGGGCCATAATCCGCCAACTCGGCTTTGAGCACCACGTCGGTGTACCAGCGGGCATAGTCCTGTGATCGGGGAGTGACGCCTTTCGACATGGGGCCAAAGTTAGGGGGCGGGGCGGGGGAAATGGAAGGGGTGAAGGGGTAGGTAGAGGGAGTTGCAGTGGCAGTAGCAGTAGCAGTGGCAGTAGCAGTTGCCGTAGCAGTAGGCAGTCGGCAGTCGTCCAAACCCGAGCCAGGGCCACCTTATACCCCGCTTATGCCCATCTGCGACCCACCTTATACCCATCCGATGCCTAGCAAAAGGCCATTAAAAGGCTAATGCTTGTCAACGGGAGCAGCTAGCCATTTGTTTTTTCAGATTAACCGCCAAGCCCGCCTTCGGACGGGCCTCGGGGGCGCAAAAGACGCCAAGAAGAGTTTAAGGCAATGAGAATGAAGAGGTTAATATCTGTTATATACCGGAATACATATGTCGATACCGGAACCAACCTCACCCCTTCGATAGGCTCAGGGCAGGCCCTTCGATCCGCCCATCCGACAAACTCCCCCGCCCTGGCCGGGCAGGCCGATGGCGGGGTCCAGGGCATGCATTTCAAAGAGCGGGGGGAATATAGGTATTATTAGGAGTTCTGTCGTTCGCCTAGTGCGCGGAACAGCGGTCAGCCGTAAGCCATTAGCTAGAGAGATTCCTCACTTCGTTCGGAATGACAAAGCTGTGGCGTGCTGTTGTTCGCCTGGTGCGCGGAGCCCAGACGCGGTCCTTCGAGAACCCTTTGACTCCGCTCAGGACAAGCCTCAGGGTGACGCCGTCAGCTTCATACTATTATCGATCGGCAATATACAATCTACAATTCCCTCTGCCGCTCGCCAGGTGCGCGAAGCACTCGTCCGGTGCCAGTAGTCCGTAGTCCGCCGGAGAGATTCCTCACTGCATTCGGAATGACAGGGCGGTGGAGTGCTGTGCCTGGTGGTCGCTGGAAATGCTGACATGAAATGAACATGCCAGGCGAGAAAGTAAATATCCTGCGCGGTTAATCAGGAGAGTTGTTTGAATCACACAATATAGAGTGGTTACAATGGAAATATTTTTAATCATCTACTAGGCTGATATACTATCAGTTTCCTGTTACAAGCAACGTCCACGATGCTGCGGTTGTTCTCGGTAGGTAATAACGTCCTTCTACTGTAACATTTTCTCAGGAGTTAATATGTGCTAATTGTTCGCGTTGTTACCGGTCTATTAAAATGGCGTTGCATTTCCTGAACCAACAGAAACATTTATTGGTGAATAACAGGCGTTACTTATAAGCGAATGTTTCTACCATAAATCACATCAATACACTCGTTGGTCCATACGCATTTGTAACAGCGCATTCTGATCCTGTATATATAGCAGACCTTAGATTCTTATTAACTAGATTAATATATTACATATGAGCAGGTGGTTTTAGGGTCCGTTTCTAAGTAATAATAATACCCACCAAAAAGGCCGAACACAATTGGGCTTTCCTCTCGATAAAGTGGTTGAAAGCAATTCTATACAAAACACCAGTTCTTAACGCTAATATTATGTGTTACTATACCAGCAATATATAAGCGAGTAGGAGTCAAATAATAAATACAAGTAATAAGGGTATTATAAGGGTGAGAAAACATTTCAAATATAAGTGCATGAAAACAGTTAATCCAATTGCAAATAATGCGTCATCCATATACGGAGAAGAACAAAGTATATATAGAGGCATATCAAGACGGGGTGAAACAACAATAACAAAATTGTGTTAAAGGGGATAAATGAATCTTGTAGGAAAACAGAATGAAGAGGCAATGAAAACAGCAAATATGAGAGGGAAATGGAGGTTCATTTAACTACTGAGTAAAGCACCTAAAGCGAAAGGATGAAAAACAAAGAGGAAATAACAGATAGGAGGAGAATCCGGAAACGAAGTTGCAGGAGAAAGAAAACAATAGGTTCTTTATGTGGTGGATATCCAGAAAGGAGGATTGGGCTTACCAAACGTTCCCTGGAAGATAAGACTCGACTTGTTGCTGAGTTGCAATGGGTAAAGCAGAGAGGAAATCCAATCCAGTGGAAGCCTCGATGGCATCGATAGTGGTAAGGAAATCGCTGTAACTGTTGCCACTAAGGTTTCTATTGGCTAGAAGGAAAGCAAGGGCCTCTATGTTGTCCGGGTCATTGGAATCTACCACGATCTTGAAGAAGTGTGTGGGAACAGCCACGCGATTGGAACCGATTACCCGGTAGCGGACACTGTCACCATTGGCGGCGAAGACCGGGCCGGTGATAATTGTCAACGATCCGCGCTGTTGAACCCAACCACGAACGGCATCTTCCAGATAACGCCAGATGTGGCGGTTAAAAGCGATCCCAACCTGGGGAGACATGTTGGACAGTAGAAAGCTCTGGGACATTACGCTCTCACTCCTGTTCATGTCGGCGGCGGGAGCCTGATGACCGCGGTCTAAGCCGCTGCCGCTGTAGTCGGCCAGCGCGGAGCGGGAACCAATGGGGATGGCAGTGTCGGCCCGGAAATCGTTGGAACGCTCAGCAGGACCGTTAAGGTCCTCCGGCGACAACTCATATTGGACCCATAGGGGTATCTTTAAACGGGCATCCGCAGCTAAGGCGTATCCTTCGCGCACCAGTTCAAAAACGGCTCGCGGTTGGCCCAATCTCAAATGTCTGGCAGCGAATCCCTCCTGCTGGGTTGTAAGCTCGGTTGTTGTCTCCGCTATATCTGTGACCGGGAACTCGCCGCTATGGCGTCGCACCAAAGTGCGGTAGATCCAGCCGGCCTGACCGGGAGTGCTCTGGTAAACGTGATAATAGCCCTTGGTTTGGCGTCCTTCATCCAGCAGGTGCAGGTAAGTATCCGGCGCCACCCGAGCGATAATCGTACTGCCGCCAACCGGCTCGGCCTTGATGGTGGCGGACCGGCTGACCTCCAGATAATCCCCGAAGGCCACGCCGGCGGCAGCCACCAGCAAAAACAACAGTCGCAGCAGCCCACGCCTGCCGGTCATTGCTTTGGTTCCTCTTTATTCTCTGCATCCTTGGCGGCCTGGGCAGTGCTTTTTGCGCCGATCACATCACGGAATAGTTTGATGGAGGCCTTACTACCGCCGGCAATCACTGCCGCGGTGATGAGTTCGCCATAGATAGTCACATGTTCTTTGGGGAAAAGAATGCTGAGGGCGTCGAACTCCCAGTACCAACAGACCAAGGCCGCCAACGAGAATGCGATAATTTCCTTAAGGCCCTTACCTTTGGCCCGGTTGACGAAAGAGCGGTGCTCGAAGAGTACTGCCAGAGCACGCTCCAGAATGAAAGCCAGAATCACGATGGCGAAGAATACCTCGATCAGGCGTTCTCCATTAAGATGAAAAAGGTTGGGGTCCATGCTGCTCCTCCCACCGGGTAAGGGCTCCACTGTCTCCGGCAAGTCCACCCAGCTGCTACTGATGGTGAAGGTTAGTCCAGGGCCTTATTTTAGCACAATAAAGCGCTTCTGTCAATATTAATTTGCTATTACGGCTGGTAGATTATGGGGTGAGCCCCCAAAGAGGAGTCTGTTTATCGACTGATACCGGACAGTAATTTGCGCATATTAGCATGTCGCTCTCTTACCGCCGGCTGCCAGCCCTGGGGACGAATAGGCCGTAGATCAATGCCCGTTTCGCCGCCGGCACAGACGCCTCTTTCCAAGTATTTAACGCATCAGTATCATTCCGGCCGTAGGCGGGATGCTGATTACCCCCGACAGTCCGGAGACGATAGATTTTGTGCCGGCCTTGCTCCAGGTGGCCACCGCTGTCCAGTGTTCTCCCCCCGGCAGGGCAAACTCATCAGCCTGGAGCGGGTGACCATTGAGAATCACGAAGAAATCAACTTGATCACCAGCCCTCCCATGGGGCAGCAGCATGGCCAAACCGAGATCGCTACGCCCGGGGAAGAACTGAATCCGGCGCGGATCGATCCGGCGCAGTGTACCGTACTCCCGCCGCAGTTTAATCAAGCCGCGATAATAATTAAACAGATTGCGATTGAATTCTTTAAAACGCCAGTCGATATAACAGACTTCATCCTCTTGCCCGGACGCATTGAAACGGCTGTGGGCGAATTCCTGGCCGGCGGGGATCAGCACGGCGCCCTGGGCGGTAAGCAAGCTCAGCGCAGCCAGGGCATTGTAAGCCAGCTGTTTGCCCCGGGTAGTGCCTTGACCGGTGCGGTCGATAACCGGTCGCTGCGGATCGACGAACCCTCCGGCGATGCGGATGAAATCACCCAGTGGGCGCCCGCTGTGCGAGGCCAGATAGTTGACGGCTTGGCCGGAGTGGTGAAACTGTCCGCCCAACTCGCGGGGCGAACCCCGGAAATAGCGCTCCAGGGTGGCCGGGTTGTTATCGCCGGACCAGCCGCCGAAGATAAAGCCGCGACCATTGCCGGAATTCGACCCCTTGATACCGTCGCGGAACTGATCGTTCCATACCGCCCAGCCCCAATCGGCTAACCGCTCGGCGGCTATAGTGTCCCCACCGGTATCACCAATTATCATGGCCTGGGGATTGACTTTACGGGCTTGGTCCAGTATTCCACGAGCAGTTACCTCATCGAAGCGGTCAGCGTTGGGGAAGCGGAATCCATCAACGTGATACTCGGTTTGCCACCAATGCAGGGCATCAAGGATCAACCGCTGCACCATGGGTGCCTCCAGACGCAGTTGATAATCGCGATCATTATTAATTAGCGGCCGGCCCAGACTATCCAGGCGGAGGTAGTAGGACTTGTCGATGAATAATAGCGGCGACAGATCGGTGGGCGATACGGCTGAAAATGGCAGGTCCAGTATAACGGCAATGCCGTTTTGGTGCAACTCACGTACCAGCTCCTTGAGTTCGCGTACCTGAAACCCATCGCGTCCAATCCAGGCGTCAGGTTCATCGCCGGCGGTGGTGGCATGGTAGCCGGCCGGCGCCAGAAGGTGGCTGGTGGGATAACCGGCGTGATTGCACACAGGGGGCCGATCGTGATCCAGTCTTGTAGAGGTGGTCCGCTGGTTTCCGGGTGCATAGCGGTTGTAGTCGATCACCGGGAGCAGCTCCACCGCGTTTATGCCCAACTCCAGCAAGTGCGCCAGACCGCCGTCCTGGTTTTCGCCTACCAGGGCGAGATAACCGCCGGGAACAGGGGCGCCGGCGTGAGCGGTCATGTCCCGCAGGTGCAGCTGGTATATGATGGCGTCCCGCAGCTCCAGACCGATCCAGGTATCGCCGTGCCAGGAAAAGTTGTCATGCAGGATTAATGACCGGCTGTGACGATCAGGGCTGTTGCGCGTGATGACCGCTTTCGAATAGGGATCGCTAATGATTCTGGTGGGATCGTAGTTGTGGCTGGGACCTTCGGGACCCCAAATCCGGTAGCCGTAGACCTGTCCTTCCAGGCGTCCCAGGCGAGCCACAGACCAGACGCCCTTTTTATCCCGCGACAGGGGTATTTCATCTCCGGCCAAGGCGTCGAAGCGGGGGAGCAGCACCAAACTGACCTGAGTGGCATGGGGCGCGAACAGTCGGAAAGTGGTGCGTCCCGCGAAAAAGGTGGCGCCCAGCGGCTGGTCGGAAACCAGTTTATCGCCATCGGATAAAGGGGCATAGATGCGCTGGCCGGAGCGCCCTATCCGCCCGGTCCCACTACAGCCCAGTTGCACCAAGACCATCAGCAGACCCAATGATGCGTTTAAGATCAGGCGGCGCAACCGGTGGGAGGTCAGTCTCATTTTTACCCGGGGACTCTAGTGACGATGGTTGTAACTCTCACTGATCGGTCAAACGTGGTTCTGTAACACTTTTAACACTGAATACTGCCCCAATCCCTTTTCAGAGGGAGCGAAATATAATACTACCGACCGTAGTGCCGAGCGGTAAACGCAGCGAAATAGTAATTAGCGGTAGGTATGCAGCGGCGAGAGATGGATGTCCACCTCGCTATCGGCGAAATGCTCTTTGAGAATATCGGCTAGTTGGCGACGGGCAGTTTCCTGCTGCTGCTTGTCGATGTCAGCCTTAACCTCTATCTCGACCAGGATCACTTTATGCTGCTGAGTCTCCACCACCCTCAGGTCCTGAAAGCCGGCAAAAACCTGTGAGCCGGACAGCAAAGCGTCCAATTTATCGGCGACCAACTGAACCATGGGATTATCCAGATCGATGGGATCGACGTGGACGATGGCGTAGGCCCCCAGCTGCTCCTGCAGGAAATCGGCCAGTTGCTCGGCGATATCATGGGCCTCCTGGACTGATAGGCGGCTGCTGACCTCGGCATGCAAACCGATGAATTGGTGTTGGCCGTATTTGTGGATGGTAATATCGTGTGCATCGTGAATGTTGTCACGGCCCCGGCAGAGCTGCCTGATCCGATGCACCAGTTCCTCGGACGGGGCCTCGCCCATCAGGGGATCAATTACATCCTTGGCGATGGCGAAGCCGGACCAGATCAGATACAGGCCAACCAACATCCCGCCGATACCGTCCAGGGCCGGAAATCCCAGGGAACTGCCCCAGACCGCCACCAGTACCAGTACCGAACTGATAGCATCACTGCGATGGTGCCAGGCGTCGGCCGCCAGGGTGGAGGAATCGATCAACAGGCCCAGGGTCTTGGAAAATTTGCCCAGCCAGGCCTTGATAATAATAGTCAGCCCGATTACTACCAGCACCCAGGGGCTAGCGGTTACCGTCAGCGGGTCCATCAGCCGGCCCAGTGAGGATTTGATGAACTCGAAGCCTACCACCCCCAGCATGATGGCGATAATCAAGGTAGCGATGTACTCGGCGCGGCCATGGCCGTAGGGGTGCTCCTTGTCGGCCGGCTTAGCGGCGATCTTAAACCCGAACAGCACAACAGCCGAAGTCGCCAGGTCGGAGACAGTGTGGATAGCGTCCGCGGTCAGGGCCAGGGAGTTTATCGCTAGCCCCAGGGCCATTTTTACTGCCGCCAGGCCGGCGTTTATTAAAATGCTGACCCAGGCCTCCAATCGTCCGATTTGGGCGCGGGCGGTGATTTTATCGCCTTGCCGGTACCTGGGAACGGCCACCTTGAGAATCAGCTCAGTAATCATCCGGTACTTCCTACGCCTATAGACATTATTTTGACGCCGGCATCAGCCGTTGGACAACCTCGATGAAAACGGAGGCCCCCACTGCCAGGGCCCGTTCGTCGATGTCGAAATGGGCACAGTGATGGGGCGCCGGTTTATCACGGTGCTCGGGCCGGGCGGAACCGACAAAGAAAAAGCAGCCGGGTACTTCCTGCAGGAAAAAGGCCATGTCCTCACCGCACATGGATAAAAAGGGCGGTCCGGCGCTATCGCCCACTACCACGCGGGCGGCTTCCAGTACCAGGCGGGCCAGCTCGGGGTCATTGACCGTAGGCGGATAGCTGTCCTGGTAGTTGAGGTTGATGGATGCACCGTAGGTACCGGCCACACCCCGGCAGATCTCACCAATGCGGGCCTTGATCCGCAAGCGGTCCTCCTCGCGCATGGCCCGGGCAGTGCCCTTGAGGAGCACCTCATCAGGGATGACATTGAAGGTCCGGCCGCCGTGGATCATGCCGATGCTCACGACACCGGACTGCAGGGGATCGAGGTTGCGGCTGATAATGGACTGTAGCGCGACCACCAATTGCGCGGCCACCAGGATGGTATCCACCGTTTGCTGGGGCAAGGCGGCATGCCCACCGGTCCCCCTGATGGTGATCTCAAATTCGTCGGCCGCAGCCAGCGTGGGGCCCGGCTTAACCCCAACAGTGCCATAGTCCTGGTAGTTCCAGACGTGCAACCCGAAGATAGCCGCCACCGGCGGGTCTTTCAACACACCGGCTGCAATCATGTGCTTAGCCCCGGCGAAGCCCTCCTCACCCGGCTGGAAGATGAATTTAATCGTGCCGTGCCACCGGTCACGCAGGCTGTCCAGAGCGCTGGCGGCCCCCAGCAGGGTGGCTAGGTGGGCGTCGTGGCCGCAGGCGTGCATCACACCGTCGCGGCGGGACTTATACGGTACATTACTGGTTTCCTGGACGGGCAGGGCGTCCATGTCGGCCCGCAGGGCGATAATCGGCCCATCGCCGTTGCGCATCAAGGCCACAACGCCGGTCTCGGCCACCGGGTGTTGGAGCTCCACGTCGATATCCTGGAGTTGCTCTACGATATAGCGGCCGGTCTCATGTTCCTCAAAGCCGATTTCGGGGTACTGGTGGAAGTGCCGCCGCCAGGCGATCAGCTGCTGCTCGATGGCAGCGACCTTAGGATGGATATTCGGCTGCCGGGTCATGCGAACCCCCCAGAGAGATCCAAAGTTTTACAAAGCCGGGGCCACATATTAGATATGGTATAGGAAGCAGCTGGTGAGGTGATCGTACATCAGGCCGATGCTCTGCATGTAGGCGTAGCAGATGGTGGGGCCCACAAACTTAAAGCCGCGGTTGCGCAGGTCAGCGCTCAAGGCCTCCGCCTCGGGAGAAGAGACCGGGAGCTGTTTCCAACTGTCCATACCGCTGTGGCGGATTACCTGGCCATCAGTGAAGCGCCAGACGTAGGCATCGAAAGAGCCGAATTCCTGCTGAATCCGCAGGTAGGCCTGGGCGTTGGTAAGGGCGCAATTAACCTTGGCCCGGTTGCGGATGATGCCGGCGTCGGCCAGCAGGCGCTGTTTGTCCTGGTCGGTAAAGGCAGCCACCTTGACCGGATCGAAAGCGGCGAAAGCCGCTCGGAAGTTTTCCCGTTTATGGAGGATGGTGCGCCACGAAAGGCCGGCCTGAAAGTTGTCCAGCAGCAGGAACTCGAACAGGGTCTGATCATCGTGCACCGGACGGCCCCATTCGCTGTCGTGGTAGGCCTCCATCAGGGGATCGCCGTCGCCCCAACAGCGGGTGATTTTCTGGTCGGTAGTCATAGTATCCTCAGCGCCACAACCGTTCCTGTACCTGCTCACTATGCAACTCCCTCAGGGCGTCGTTGGCGATCCAGCGGGCGGTCTTGTCGCCGGTAGCCAACAGATCCTCAGCCACGGCAATGGCCCGCCGGTTGAGGTCCGGGTTTCGCTTACCGATCTGGCGCAAGGCCCAGTTCACCGCCTTTTTGACCAGGTTGCGTTGATCAGTGGCAGCGGTAGCTATGAGGTCAAAGAAAGGTTCATATTCGTCGTCGCTCAACCTTGACGATTTAAGGGCCAGGTAGGCCATCAGGGCGAAGCCGGCCCGCCTGGTGAACTCCCGCTCAGATTGGGCCCACTGTTGGGCCTTATCATAGGCCAAGGGTGTTCTTTTGAACAGTTTGCCGCAAGTGGTATCGCACACATCCCAGGAATCGAAATCAGCCACCCAGGCGTCCATCAACTCGGCGGTCACCTGTATAGGATCAGCGATATTGGCCGCCAGCAGCCGGGCCTCGCGATAGCCACTATCCCAGAGCTCCAGAGCCAATTTATGATCGCCCCGGTGCTGCCGGGCCAGGGCCTGCACCTCCCCCATTTTGACCCCGAAAGCCCGGTCGGTGCTGATACCGTAGCGGGCCATGCCGGCCAGGTTGGATTCGCTCCCCAGTTCACGGAGGTGGTTGATTATCTGTTGCGCTGTGCCGCTCACGGCTCGATCTTCCCAATTATAGCCTTCAGCAGGCGGGCGAAAGTGTGCTTCACCCGTTGGCCGGTTTCCAGCACCTCCTCGTGATTGAGCGGCTGGTCGAGGATACCGGCGGCGTAATTGGTCAGGCAAGAGAGGCCCAGCACCTTGAGTCCCTCGTCGGCGGCCGCCCGGATTTCGGGGACGGTGGACATGCCCACCGCCGAGCCCCCTAGCCGCCGGATGTCCAGAATCTCAGCCGGGGTTTCGAAGGTGGGACCCAGGCTCCAGGAGTAGACCCCCTCCCGTAGCGTGATCCCCTCGGCCCGGGCGGCCTCACGGGCTATGGCGGCCAGTTCGGTGCTGTGACAGGGCTCACCGGCGATAATTTGCGGGTCGTCGGCATTATCGATGAAGGTATAATCCAGGTGGCCGGTGATCAGCATCAGGTCGCCCACCTGCCAGTCGCGGCGGACGCACCCGGCGGCGTTGGTGATAACCAGAGCCTGCACCCCCACCCGGGCCAGCAGGCGCACCGGCAGGGCCACCGTTTCCAGAGAGAAACCTTCGTAATAGTGGAATCGTCCCC
Organism: uncultured bacterium; assembly: GCA_965372015.1. Classification (GTDB taxonomy): domain Bacteria; phylum Fidelibacterota; class Marinisomatia; order SCGC-AAA003-L08; family TS1B11; genus JACZSB01. The sequence goes on from CBDVAP010000006.1 coordinate 18,934, forward strand.
GGGCCACCAATACCGGCACCAGATCCAGGTATCCGAAGACCATTTCACCGACATGGCCGGGGACTGTCAATTTCGGGTAATGCGGAATGCGGTCGTAGGAGATGACCGTCCGGTTGGAGAGACTTTCGGCGAACTCACTCAAACCGGAACCCAGTATGACCGCCACTTGGGGCGTTTCCGGCAGGGCGGCGCACACTGCGGCAGCGGCTTCATCGGCCTGGCGCGCAGGTGATATGGCCGGGGGATTCAGGCGGCCCCCAGTGCCAGTTGGCCGCAACCGGCGGTGATATCCACCCCATTGCTTTGACGGATGATCACCGGGAAAGCTCCCCAGCGCAGCTGGGTGGCGAAGTTCTCCACCGTCACCTCGTCAGGCCGGCGATAGGGGCCGCCGATCTCGTTGTAAGGGATAACATTGATCTTGGCCCGGCAGCCATGGAGCAACTTTAACATCCGGCGGGCGTCATCGGGGCTATCGTTGATTCCGGCCAGCAGGACATATTCGAAAGTGATTTTTTGTCCGGCGATAGCGCAATAGTTCCGAGCGGCGGCCATTAAGCGCTCCAGCGGCCAGGTGTTGTTGATGGGCATCAGCCGGCTGCGGACATCGTCATTGGTTGCGTTTAGTGAGATTGCCAACCGGTACGGCCGGTCCTCAGTGGTAAAGCGCTCAATTTTAGGCGCCACGCCGGCCGTGGAAATTGTGATGCGCCGGCTGCCCAGGTCCAGCCCCCGGGGATGATGCATAATGTCAGCTGCAGCCAGCACCGCCGCATAGTTCAGGAACGGTTCTCCCATGCCCATGAAAACCACGTTAGTGGCCTTGACTTCCCGTTCCTGTTGCACCAGCAATAACTGATCCATCATCTCGCCGGTGGTCAGACTGCGCCGCAGACCGAGGGCGGCGGTGGCGCAGAAGCCGCAGCCGACGTTGCACCCGGCCTGGGATGATAAACAGACGGTATGTCGGTCCCCAGCCAGCATGCTGACCGCCTCCACCTGGCTGCCATCGGCCAGCGTAAACAGGTACTTGCGGGTGGGCTCTGAGGGTGAGACGGTCACTTGGGTAATAGTGGCGGTTTGCAGGCGGTACTCCTCGGCCAGCAGTTGGCGCAGGGAGCGGGGCAGGTTATCCATGAGCTGCGGGTCGCTGACACCCTGGCTGTACAGCCAGTCGAACAGTTGATCTCCTCGGTACAGAGGTTCACCGATTGAGGCAGCCCAATCCTGGAGTTGGGGCAGGGTCATGCCTTTGAGGGTGGTGCGTGTATCCTTTTTGGGGCCGCGTGCGGCAATGACTTGGGCCATGACAGCAAAAGTTAACGGGCAGCCGGAGGGGGAACAAGAGGGAGAAAGGGCGGCTCGCACGCCCGTCACCAAGGAGAGCTTACCGAATCGTTAGGCGGAGTTTAAATAATGAGCTGTGGAGTCCGGAAACCAAAGAGCATGGCTAAGGGCCCCGGTTCTTTTCGCTCTATCCTCCGGTGGCTGCTTCGGGCAGATTGAAGAAGATAACTATCTCTCCCATAAGGATCAGACTTGACCATTTATTATTCCCTATCCCCATGTTATAGTTTAATCCAGTGTCAAGAGCCAGCTTGCGCGTCAGAAACTTCAGGTATCCAGCCTGGATGTCCAGACTATTTTGTTGCTCCGCCCCTGTCCCCACCATAGTGTTGAGACGGGCTCCAGCGTATAGGGGTCCAAAGTTGAGAGGCAGGTAATACCGACCACCTATAACGAAAGCGGAAAACGACTCAGAACTTCCTTCAGGGGGTTTGAAACTAGTATAATTTATTCCAAGAATAGCCTGGATATTATCAGTCATGAAAAATCCCCAGCTCGGAGTAAGGGATAATGTTGAACCCTCATCTTCATCGTCATAGGAGATTTTGGCCCAGCTCAGGCCTCCTGAGGCTGTCATTAAGCCTCTCGCCAAGGGATTCAGTCCCTGACCAAAGACCAATCCGGCCATGAGCGGTAGAACGATTGCGATAAGGCTTATGTGGTTCCTGATCAACATGATTGTATTCTCTCCTTCCTTGTGGGTGTGCGGTGGTGTCACTAGCGCCCTAGTCACGCGTATACGAAAGACGTCAGATGAAAAATAGGGATAAAAGGTACATTTTTCAATAGTTATATTAAAGTATAGATCACATAACAGTCGATGATCGAGAGGAAGGCCGACAAGAGCAAATAGGTTACTCCTTCTTTGCCCTAATGGGCGCCCCTGAGCCAACAAATCTATACGGTCGGCAAAAGCTTCCTTTATTCGCGGCTGATTCATCATAAGTTTACACCTCACAATTTTGGAAGCAGGGAATGAACAACGTTAAACTGATTGAAAAACTTAGGACCGCCCGGGAAAAATTGTTTACCGAGGTGGGACTGGTGATCGTGGGCCAGGAGGAAGTCATGGAACAGCTGTTCATGGCCATGCTCTGCCGGGGACACGTGCTGCTGGAAGGGGTGCCGGGGCTGGCCAAGACCCTGATCATCAAGACCTTGGCGGATGTGCTGGATTTGTCGTTCAGCCGCATCCAGTTCACCCCGGACCTGATGCCGTCCGACATCACCGGCACTGAGATTATTCAGGAGAGCAGTGCGCACAAGCGGGAATTCAAGTTTTTCAAAGGGCCGGTGTTCGCCAACATCATCCTGGCGGATGAGATCAACCGCACCCCGCCCAAGACCCAGGCGGCCCTGCTGGAAGCCATGCAGGAGCATAGCGTGACCGCCGCCGGCACAACCTACGCCCTGGATGAACCGTTTTTCGTCATGGCCACCCAAAACCCCATCGAGCAGGAGGGCACCTATCCGCTACCGGAAGCCCAGCTGGACCGGTTCATGTTCAACGTGCGGATCGTCTATCCCGACCGGGCCGATGAGATCAAGATTGTCAACACGACCACCGGCGCCACTGGCAGTTCGCCGGCTAAGGTGATCAGCCGCGAGGAGATCGCCGCTTTCCAGGACCTGGTTCACCAGATTCCAGTGGCCGAGAACGTGGTGGGCTATGCAGTGGACCTGGTGCGCAACAGCCGGCCGGATTCCAATAATGAGTTGAAATTCATCCAGGAGTGGGTGGAATGGGGCGCCGGACCCCGGGCCAGCCAATACCTGGTCTTAGGGGGTAAGGTCCGGGCCGCCCTGGCCGGCCGGCCAACACCGGATTTCGCCGACATAACTGCCATGGTCAAGCCGGTCATGCGTCATCGCATCATCACCAACTTCAACGCCGAAGCCGAGGGGGTCAGCACAGACAAGATCCTGGACCGCTTGATACAAAGACGGTACTGATCGATTACAGCGAACTGAGTTATGGCCAACCTGAGCACCACTTACTTAAACCCGCAGATTGTCTCGCAGCTTAACAATTTGTCGTTGCGGGCCCGGCTGGTGGTAGAGGGTTTTATCGCCGGGTTGCATCGCAGCCCCTACCACGGCTTTTCGGTGGAGTTTGCCGAGCACCGGGCCTATGGACCCGGCGATGAGATCCGCCACGTGGATTGGAAGCTGTATGGCAAGACCGATCGTTATTACGTCAAGCAGTTTGAGGAGGAGACCAACCTCAAGTGCTACCTGCTGTTAGACCAAAGCCGCTCCATGGACTTTGATTCCCACGGGGTCAGTAAACTAACCTATGCCCAGACCCTGGCAGCCTCACTAGCTTATCTGATGCTCAAACAACAGGATGCGGTCGGCCTGGCGCTGTTCGACGACCGGTTGCGCCATTACCTGCCTCCCAGGGCCAAGCCCAGCCACTTAAATACGGTACTGGGCTATATGGCTCGTATCAAACCGGGGCCGGAAACCACCATTGCTCCGGTGTTGCACCAGCTGGCGGAGACCATCGTCAAACGGGGACTGATTATCCTGATTTCCGATCTGTTGGATGACCTGGATGAGGTGTTGCTGGGATTAAGGCATTTGCGGCATAAGCACCACGAGGTAGTGGTCTTTCACCTGTTGGATCCCCAGGAGCTGGAATTTTCCTTTTCCCACCGAACGCGTTTCCGGGACATGGAAACGGGGGAAGTGCTCACCACCGAGCCCTGGCATATCCAGCAGGAGTATCACCGGTACATGCAGGAGTTTGTAGAGCGCTATCGTTGGCAGTGTCGCCAGCAGAACATCGATTACTTGCAGATTACAACTAATCATACCCTGGACCGGGCGCTCTCCGAATACCTGATTAAGCGTCGCCACGCTGCCTAGAGGTGGGCGGCCGGGTGGACCAGGACAAAGATGGTTCCCGGGTTCAACGAGAGCATTTATTTGGCAAAAGACGGTTCAGATGCCCGGTACTCGATAGGCGGTATTACAAATGAAGTTGCGCGATCAAATAGTGATGATAACCGGCGCCAATGGGGCGGTGGGCTCCGAGCTGGTGGGGCACTTAAAGGAGCAGGCCCGCCACGTAATAGCGGTGGTGCGGGGATCTTCCGTTGTCTGGCGAAACCTGGATGAGGGCCACAGCGAAGTCAGTGGTGACCTGAGCGACTTTCGTGTGGTGGGCAAAATAGTGTCCGCCTTGAAAAGCAGCCTCGAGACCTGCCACGCCTTGGTAAATGTGGTGGGTGGCTTCTCGCTGGATGGGGCGGTCGAAAAATTGCAGACCGAGGACTGGGAACGCATGTGGGCGGTGAACTTCAATACCAGCCTGTACACCTGCCAGGCTTTGATCCCTATTTTCAAAGCCCAGGGCTTTGGCCGTATAATCAATTTCGGCTCCCTGGCCGGTGACCGGGGGATGGCCGGGGCCGCACCCTACGCCGTGAGTAAGTCGGCGGTGCATTCCCTAACCCGATCGCTGGCGGTGGAAGGTGGCGGCATGGTGACAGCCAACCTGATCATCCCCAACGTCATCGACACTCCCGCCAACCGGGAGGCCATGCCCGAGGCAGATTTTACCCGTTGGACCACGCCGGCGGCCATTGCGGAGCGAGTGGCCCTGATTCTGGATGAAGTGGAACAGCCACCCAACGGTGAGAGCTTCCCGGTTTAGGGACCGGGGCGGCCGGTATCCGTGACCACCAGTGGCGGCCAGGCCGCACGAGGCCTGGTACTTTTTGATGTGGACGGTACCCTGCTTACCCCCGGGCCGGTGCCGCGACTGGCTTTAGCAGAGGCATTATCCCGCTATCTGGGCTCGCCGGTGGAGTTGAGTTTCCACGAAGTGGCCGGTTTTACGGACCCCATTATTATCCAGAATGCTTTGGCGCGCTACGGGAACCTGCGGGAGGTCAATCCGGCGACGGTGGAGGCGATCATTGTAGACTACCTGGCACTGGTCAAGGAGCGACTGCCTGGTTCAGATGCCGTGCAGGTCTTTCCGGGCGCTAAGGAGCTGGTTATGGCCTGCCGCGATGAAGGTTGGACTACGGCCTTACTTACCGGAAACGTGGAACAGGGCGCCCGGCTGAAGCTGGACCGGACCGGGCTGTGGGAACTGTTCGCCTTTGGTGTGTTCGGCAATGACGGCAATAGCCGGGAGGACCTGCCCTGGGTGGCCAGGGAGAGGGCCTTTGAGGTGCTCTCGGTGGCGTTTAGCGCAGAACATATAATCCTGGTGGGGGACACACCCAACGACGCGCTCATCGCCCGGTTGAATGCGATCCGTAGCCTGATCGTCTGCCGTCGGGTGGAGCCCGAGTGGCGGGCGGCGATTAAGGCTGAGAGCCCCACCTGGCTGGTAGACGATTTCGAGAATGTACCGGCCCTGATGCAACTGATGAAAGGATAGCTCTTGTGAATTACTTTTCCTTATTGGTTTTCCTGCATATAGTGTCGATAGCCCTGTTTAGCGGCTCGTGGGCGGCGTTGTTGGTCATGTGGTGGCGGGCGGGGCAGATGGAACCCGGTCCAAAGGGGCCGTTGGTGGCCGCCCTGGTGACGGCCGCCCGGTTCGCCAGTATAATCGCCGGCTCACTGGTTATCCTGGTGGGACTGCTGATGATAATGGTCGAGCCGCATGTCCTGGCGTTGGGGGGCCGATTCCATACCAAACTGTTGTTTGGCGTGGCGGCAATCGGACTAAGCCACCTGGCCGCCGGGCGGCTGAAAAAGTTGCATAAAACAATAGTATCAGATGATACCACCAAGCTTGAAGATAAAGTCTTCACCCGGTTGGGAGCAGCGGTAATGCTGCTGGCGGTAGTGGTGATCTACCTGGGAATCAGCCTGGCACATGGCTGAGCGATGATCCCGTTCACGAAGGCCCAGGCTAACGGCAACGACTTCATTATATTCGATGCGCAGAACTGCCCGGAAGCCATCCGTGACCCACAGTTCATTGGGCGGGTTTGTGATCGCCATGCGGGGGTAGGCGCCGACGGGGTGCTGATCCTGTCATCCACAGATGGGGAGGAGGAAGATTTCCTGCTGGATTACTATAACGCCGATGGCAGCTGGGAGACCCTATGTGCCAATGGCAGCCGCTGTGCCGTCCGGTATTATGCCCGGCAAAGAGACGCTGGCGATACCTTTGTCCTGCGCACCGGAGCCGGGCGGCACCAGGCCCAGCTGTTGCCGGAGGGGGACGTAAGGCTGCAAATCCTGCCACCCAGCCACGTAGGCCGGACGGTTGAAGTTTCGGGGATCAGCGGCCGGCAAGTGGACTCCGGCGCGCCGCATTTTTGTGCGCAGGTGGAGGGGCTATCGGCCGAGTTGATACTTGAGAAAGGCCCCCCGATCCGTCATCACCCACAGTTTCAGCCCCGGGGCGTGAACGTGAACCTCTATGAGCGGGTGGACCGGCAGACCCTGTGGGTGCGCACCTACGAAAAAGGGGTGGAGGCAGCGGTGCTTTCCTGCGCCAGCGGCAGTACGGCCGCCGCCTACCACGCCGCCGCCGATAGTAGCATGGATAGCCCTATGCGCATTATCAACCCTGGGGGGGAACTGCTGGTGGGGTTCGATCCCGATTGGCAGGAGGTGTGGGTCCAGGGTTCGGCGCTGCTGGTGTTCGACTCCGAGCTGCCCGACGACTTCTAGCGCCCTATGTCACCGGCCTTAACGCCTGAAAACATTTCCTTGTTGCTGGTTACGCGGGTACCCGGTGTTGATGAGGAGCTGCGCAGCCGGGCGTTGCCTGGGGTGGATATCACCCGTAGCAAAAGCGACCAACTGACCGCCGAGCTGATCCCGGGGGCCGCAATCATCCTCGCTGATCCTACTTTGGTGGCTCCCCACTTAGACCGGGCAGAAAACCTGCACTGGTACCAATCCACCGCTGCCGGGGTCGAGCCGGTTTTCCGGCTCAGCAGGAACCGAGATTACGTTTTTACCCGGATCACCGGGCTGTTTGGGGCCAGCATGGCCGAGTATGTCCTGCTGCACATCCTGAGCCGGGAGCGCTACCTGCTGAACCTGGCGGCCCAGCAACAACGGCGGGAGTGGCGGGGAGAGCGCTACCGTGGGCTGGGCGACCTAACATTGGGTGTCATGGGCCTGGGGAGCATCGGTGGTCATATCACACAGGTCGCCAAGAGCTTGGGCATGCAGGTTTGGGGCTTGTGCCGGAGTGGGGAACCGGTGGCAGGCATCGATAAAACCTTTGCGACGGACAAGCTTGAGGAATTTCTGGCAGGCCCGGATTATATTGTAAACGTGCTGCCCAGCACCCCGGCCACGGTGGGCCTGCTGTCAGGCGGCTGGCTACGGGCTTGCCGGCCCGGGGCGGTATTGATCAACATCGGCCGGGGGGACATAATCGGTGAGGCGGACCTTATTACAGCCCTGAATGAAGGCTGGATCGCCGGGGCCGTGCTGGACGTGTTTGAGCATGAGCCACTGTCAAAGGACAGTCCCCTGTGGGAGCAACCGGGAGTAACCATCACGCCCCACGTGGCGGCGCTGGGCATGGCCACCGGTATCGTGGACCTGTTTGTGGCTAACCTGGAGCGCTACCGGGCCGGGCGGCAGTTGGAGCATCTGGTTGATTGGGAGCGGGGGTATTGAAATCGAGTTCAGCATTGGACCGAATAATTGGATCGGAGGAAGTCATGGGAAAAGTATGGTCACTACTGCTTTTATTTCTAACGGCGATGTTCACTGGGTGTGGAGATAAAATGGAGCAATTGCCATCATTGCCAGGTGAGCACGCCGTGCAGTTCCAGGCCCAGATCACCAAAACCGTGGCACTGAAATACCACCTGTTTCTGCCGGATGACTACGGCGCCGATGCCGATCAAAAATGGCCGTTGTTGTTGTCCCTGCACGGTATCGGTGAACGGGGCGAGGATCTGGAGCGGGTCAAGATTCACGGATTTCGCAAAATCGTCGCCCCCCGACCGGGGTTCCCCTTTATTATGGTATCGCCCCTCTGCCCGGACGGGACCCGCTGGACCAACCACTTGGAAGCGCTGGACACCCTGCTGTCGGAGGTTATGGCGAACTACGCCGTTGATGCGGGCCGGGTGTACCTGACCGGCCTATCCATGGGTGGCGCCGGAGCCTGGCAGCTGGCCATTGAATACCCGCAGCGGTTTGCCGCTCTGGCACCGATCTGCGGTTGGAGCGAACCGGTGTTCGCCGGCCGGTTGAAAGACCTGCCGGTGTGGGCCTTCCACGGGGCGCTGGATACGGTGGTGCCGGTGAGCGAATCGGAGCGGATGGTGGCGGCTATCAACAAAGCCGGCGGCCAGGCCCGATTGACCATCTACCCACAAGCCAACCATGATTCCTGGACGGCCACCTACGCCAATGGTGAGCTCTACGAGTGGTTTTTGAGCCACCGGCTGGGGGAATAATTAGAGCTCGGAACCTTCGGAATTGATCAGATAAGGACAAGGAATAGAAAGCAAACTTACTTTTCGGGCGAATAAAGAAAAGTTAAGGGCTCAACTTTTCTTTTATGCTCGCGGGCAACTATTAGCGCGGCAGGTAGGGCTTGATCTTCAGGAACAGCTGGTAGGTGGCTTCCACGTCCCGCAGGACGTACTCCGCCACTTTTTCCAGTTCGCCGGCTTGGTGAGCCGCGGCCACACTTTCGCCGGTGACTTCCCCTTCTTTGGGTGACGGCAAGCCGAAGCTGGCGCAGGCCAGCTCCAAATTTACGGGATGCCGGCCCCAGGCGCTGAGGAACTGCATGACATCTATGTGGTTGTCGTAATAGAACTTGCGCAGGTTCAGGAAACGGCGGTTGGTGATCTTCAGTCCGTGGTGGGCGGCTCGCACGATGATGAAGGGCGAATCGAAATCCAGCCCATTATAATGCACGAAGCGCAAATCGCCCGAAGCTGGGTGGTTAATAGTCTCCAGAAAGATCTCCAGCGTCTCCTTTTCGCCGGGCTCGCAAATGACCTTATCCTTGATATCGCCGGAATCATCGCTATACAACCGCATTCCCACCGCCAGCACCTGTCCCAGGAAGGGAGAAACGGATCGCACCAACGATTCAGCGGCCGCCGGTTCGGTGGAGCGGCCCCATTCCAGCTCGCGCTTGGTGCGGCGCTCCACTTCCGCCAGCTGCACCTGGCCCAGGTCCGGTAACGGGATCGTCTCTATGTCGAATATGAGATAGCGCAACGTGCTGGTGCCGACGGGACGGGCAGGGACTTAGTACCGAACGACTAAGTCGTCCACGTCACAAGTCAGCGCTCCGGCCAGTTTCTCCAGAGTATTCTTCCGGGGCTTGATTTTGTTCGATTCCATCAAACTGACATGGGTCTGCTTCAATCCCGTTTTTTCGGCTAACTCCGCTTGGGTCATATTGCGGAACAGGCGCCAACCCTTGATAGGGTTGCTGCGCATCAACCGGGTCAGCTCCCGGGCAGTGGGTTCTTTCCGCTTGCGGGTGGTTCGGGCCACGCCGCCTTTGTCCTGATTTTCCACCTGTTCGAGCATTTTCATGAATAACTGATACTCTACAACCGCGAAGCGCGGTTTGCCGCGGGAGGTAATAACTTGATAGTTAACCATTGGTAATGTCTTTAAAATCCTGAATGTGAACAGGTATAATATATAAAGGATTTATATATTCTGCAATCGTTGTGTAACACTAAGTCCAAGCATTGATAGGACTTAATCAGAGGCCTACTTGCCGGCGTTTCTCAGCAAAAATATAATAGAGTATATTCGCCGGTAATGTTTATACCGAGAAATATTTGGCAGCGGGATGATGTACAATTATTGCCGAAGTGGACTGCTCGGGGACCAGTTGCCATTCCTCCGTCAACGAAACGCCGATCCGCTCCGGTTGCAGGAGGGTAAAGATGTGGGCCTGATCTTCTAAGCGCGGGCAAGCCGGATACCCAAAGGAATAGCGGCTGCCCCGGTATTTCTGGCGGAAAAGGGCCGTGATATCCGGGTCGTCCTGGCCGGAGATTCCCAGTTCCCGGCGAATCTCGCGGTGCCAGTACTCAGCCAATGCCTCGGCCGTTTCCACTGCGAAACCGTGAAAATAAAGATAATCGGTATAACGGTCGGTCTCAAACAGGCGCTGGGCCTCCTCGGTAGCACGCGCTCCAACGGTTACCAGGTGGGCGGCCAGCACGTCCCGGACGCCGCCGGCTAACGGCTGGAAGAAATCGGCTATGCTGCGGCCGTTTTCCTCGTCCTGCCGAGGGAACTCCAGACTAACCAGTGGAGTGTCATCCTCGGGAGCGGTGAAAATGTGGAGCAGGTCGCCCTCGGAATTACAGGGGAAATAGCCATATACCACCGCCGGTTGGAGCACCTGGTCCTGCTGGGCTTGTCTGATCAGCCGTTGCAGGGCCGGTTCCAACTCATCGCGCAGCAGGCGCTCGTAAGTCTCATCCCGGCGGCCTTTCTTGCGAACTCCCCATTGCCCCCGGAACAGGGCCACCCGATTAATGAAAGGCGTTATAGCGGCCAGGGGAATTCCGGAGACTACCCGGCTGCCCCAGAAGGGAGGCGCCGGCGGCGTTACCGGCGAGATTTTCTTTCGGCGGCTGAGGCGGGGGCGGCGCTTCGGTTTGGTGCGCGGGGCCTGTTTAGCTGCCGCGGCGGGACCCTGGCCCGAGCAGATATCTCCCATCAACTGCAGAGCCTCAAAGGCGTCTTGGGCGTAATACACCTTCCCGCCGGGGTATACAGTGCGCAGGTCTTGTTCCACGTAGCGCCGGGTAAGGGCGGCGCCTCCCAGCACCACTGGCGGAGACAGGCCTCGCTCCTGCAACACTTCCAGGTTATCCCGCATCACCAGTGTCGATTTGACCAGCAAACCACTCAAACCGATGACGTCAGCCTGCTCACGGTCAAAAGCCTCGATAATAGCCTCGACGGGTTGTTTGATACCCAGGTTGACTACCCGAAAGCCGTTATTACTGAGGATGATATCCACCAGGTTCTTGCCGATGTCATGCACGTCCCCCTTCACCGTGGCGATGACCATTGTACCGCCGGCGGGACCGGCTCCCTGCTCAAGGTGCGGCTCCAAGTGTTTGACGGCGGCCTTCATGGTCTCAGCGGACTGGAGCACGAAGGGCAGTTGCATCTCCCCTGCGCCGAACAGCTCGCCCACCGTTTTCATACCCTTAAGGAGCAGGTTATTAATGATGTCCAGGGCGGGGTAGGTCTTGAGCGCCAGGTCCAGGTCAGCCTCCAGGCCGATGCGGTTGCCGTCCACGATCCGGCGCGGCAGGCGCTCCTCCACCGGCAGTTCGGCGATCGCTTCCCGGATCCCTTTATCGCCCCGGTGGTCCTCAAAGTGCTCGATGGCGGCAATCAGGGGATCGTAGTCTGCGGCGCGGCGGTCATACACCAGATCCTCCAGCAGCCGGCGCTCCTCGTCCGGCAGCTGGTATAGCGGCCGGATCTTGCCGGCGTGAATGATGGCGGCGTCCAGACCGGCCTCAATGGCATGGTGCAGGAAGACCGAGTTGAGCCGGTGGCGGATCAGGGGGCGTAAACCGAAGGAGATATTGGAGATCCCCAATACGGTATGCACTCCCGGCAGCTGCGTCTTGATGGCGCGGATGGCTTCCATGGTTTCCACCGCCGCCCGGCGATACTCCTCATCACCGCTGCCCAGGGTGAACGTGAGCAGGTCGAAGAAGATGTCCTCCGCCGGCAGACCGAACTCATCCACAGCCAGCCGGTAAAGCCGGTGGGCGATCTCCACCTTTTGGGCGGCAGTCTTGGCCATCCCCTTTTCGTCGATAGTCAGGGCCACCACCCCGGCTCCATAGCGCTGGCATAGGGCCAGCACTTCCCGGGCGCGTTGCTCGCCGTCCTCTAAGTTGATGGAATTGATCAGGCACTTGCCCGCTAAGCGTTGGAGGGCGGCTTCGATGGCTGGCGGCTCAGTGGAGTCGATCATCAGCGGGGCGGTGCAGTCGGTGTTCAGGCGGAAGGCCAGCCGTGACAGGTCACGGACCTCGTCCCGCCCCACGTAGGCCACGCTCACGTCCAGCAGGTGAGCCTGCTCGCGGACCTGCTCCTTGGCAATCGCCACCAAGCCATCGATGTCGTCGTCCAACAGGTACTCTCGGAATTTCTTGGAGCCGTTGGCGTTCGTGCGCTCACCAATCACAAGTGGTTTGGGGGCCACATCGTAAGCCGCCACGCCATAGAGGGAGGCGGCCGCCGGCTCAAAGCTGGTTGTCCGGGGCTTGGGCACTAGGCCGCCCACCTTGTCCACCACCGCCTTGAGGTGCTCCGGAGTAGTGCCGCAGCAACCGCCCACGATACCTACACCCAGGTCGGCAACAAAATGATGCAAGTCGAAGGCCAGTTCATCAGGGGTCAGGTCGTAGACCACCCGGCCGTCACGGGTCTCGGGCATGCCGGCGTTGGGCAGCACGGAAATGGATCCCGCCCACCCGGCGGCTAAGGTACGCAGGTGGGCGCCCATGGCTTTGGGGCCGGTAGCGCAGTTGAGGCCCAGCACATCGATAGGCAGGGAGGACAGGGTGGTGTGGGCGGTGAGCATGTCCGAGCCCAGCAGCATGGCGCCGGTAGTCTCCATGGTCACCTGGGCGATGACCGGCAGGCGCAGCTTGCGGGCCGTGAATTCATCGAAAATGGCAATCAGGGCCGCCTTGGTCTGGAGCAGGTCCTGGCAGGTTTCGACGATCAGCAGGTCTACCCCGCCGTCGATCAGCCCGGCGGCCTGGCGGCGGTAGGCGGCGTGCAGGTCGCTAAAAGAGATGTGCCCCAGCGAGGGCAGCTTAGTGCCGGGACCCATGGAACCGGCCACGAAGCGGGGGTGGTCCGGGGTGGAGAAGTCCCCAGCCACTTCCTTGGCCAGCCGGGCGGCTTCCTTATTAAGGGCCTGGTCCTGGTCGTCCAGGCCAAACTCGGCCAACACCACCGCCGAGCCGCCGAAAGTGTTGGTCTCCACTACATCGCAGCCCACTTCCAGGAAGGATGAATGCAGATCACGCACCACGTCGGGCCGCGAGCGCACCAGGATCTCGTTGCAGCCTTCTTGACCCCAGAAGTCGTCCAGGGTCAGATCGCGTTCCTGCAGGTTAGTGCCCACGGCGCCGTCGAAGATAACAACACGCTGGGCCAGGAGGGCCAGGAAGGGATGGTCATTTATGTTCATGTTGAGTCTTGCAGCATCCAAAGCCAAAGTGCCAGCTTTTTCCAGAATACATATTTTCACACCGCCTTGAAAAGCGTCTGCATTCGTTCATTCTCTATTTTTCCCCGGTGTTCCTGTATCCTAAATCCTATCAGGTTTCAGGTGGTGCAAGATTATTCGTCGAGGGCATAAGATATGTGTTCAATCAGCAGCGGTCGTTAAGTGGTCGTTTGGCACAAGACCGCGGGCCTAAGGAAAGTACCGGTAAATGTCCTTCCTGTGCAGGACCCGCATCAATACCAATTCATTGCCCCGAACTTCAAAGCCAATTCGATAATAACCGACGCGAATTCTAAAGTAATTCTTTTCACCGACAATCTTTTTCACGTTCTTAATGTTCTGGACATGAGTTACTTTGGGGATTTCGTGAAGAACCAGACGGGCGATTTCCCGGTTAGCGTCACGGGGCAATTTCTCCAGATCCTTCAGAAAGGTTCGCTTGTAGGCAACCTTCATTCGGTGAAATGGAGTTGTAGCTTGGCTTCTTCCAGGTCTACCTCCTCATCCTCAGCCACCTCCTCCATGGCTCTCAGTAGACCGTAATCCAGAAGCAGCTCCTCAATTTTTTTGTATGATTTATAGTCCAATATAACTGATTGAACCTCGCCGTCGTCGTCGACAATAAATGACTTTATGATTTCCATACTGATCCCCTTTCGTCGGATAACCACCCGCGGAAGCTAGTCATAAAAGTACTTTATAACAACGTACGAGCCTGCTAATTAGGTTGTCGGCCCTGTCGAAGATGACCACGTGCTGGGCCAGTAGGGCCAGGAAGGGATTATCTTTGGTGGTCAAAGTAAAGGCGGCTCCTTAGCCGCTGGGCTCAGTTAATTGATGAGGAATTTAGTACCAGGCGGGCTGCGAAAAAGATGGGTGCTCTAGCGGGGCTCCACCAGCCGGCCGGTTACGTATTTGTGCAGGATACTGCCGATAAGGGTCTGGTAGGGTATACCCTCTTCCAGTGCCCGTACGCGGATTTGGTCCAAGTCCCGGGCCGTCAGTCGGATATTTACACGTTGGTCTTTCCGATGAGAAGCTGCCGCCACTTCGGCGAAGCGTGTCCGCAGGCCGCCCTGGTTCCGGAGGGGTACCCATTCTTCAGCTTCATAGGAATCGAGGAGCTGCTGCTCCTCAGGATCAAGTTTAATTTTTGACATAACCTTTCCCTAAGTATTTCCTGGTTGCTTTCCGGCTGGGAATAATAGTTATCAAGAGCACTTCTTGCTCGCTCTCAATAAAAGGAACTAAATGCCCATATTGTTTGATCTCCACAATAAATACCTGTTGGTGGCGATATTTGTCTTGATTATGATTTTCAATTACCTCGATTAAGAATCCTTGTTCGATTGCTGTCACGACCTCCTCGAAGGATACGCCGCGCTCAGCTTTCAGTTTCTCGTTTTTAGTGTCATCCCAGACAAATGCTTTCACGGCCAAAGGTAATACTTTGTGTGCCTATTGTCAACAGATAAAGGATGAAGTCATTTCCCGCCACCCTCGTGGATACCGGTGGCCACCAGCCGGGTGCGGTCGGCGCTGACCTCTTTCAGTGCTCCGAGAGTGTAATGCCGTACATGAAGCAGGTAATCATGGCGTGCTCTCATTAATTCCACGGGTTGTAACGGCTTCCCGGAATGTAGAGCCCAACAGAGCGCAACAAAGAGCAACCGGCAGACAGGCGGTTCACCGGGAGGGACGACCAGACTATCGACTTATGCGCAGCTGTTGGCAGTGGCGTCTGGCGGTCAGCCGCCCTGCATCAGCTGGTCGAATTCATCCACTGCAATCGCCGGCACGGTGGCAAAGGCAATATCCGTTATCCTGGACAGGCCGATCGAGGCCTTCATGGCCCGTTGGGTATCGGGAAAATCTACGATCAGCACTAAATCCTGGTCACCTAGTGTGGCGTACATGGATTGAACCTGGCCGCCGTTGTCACTTATGACGGTGGTGGCTTGCTTTGTACGCGCTGCACTGATGCCGGCTAAGGCCTCGGCGCCATAGGTTCCGAACATGAAAAAAGTAGCCATTTCCATTTCCCCCATTGACTACTACCTGGTTGTCAAGTGTGGCCGCCCCAACGGCCAGGTAGCAAGTTGTAACAGAATCCGTAGCCCTATTAATATAGTCGGCTGGCGGGTCCCGGGCAATAGAAAAACAGACCCTGCCGGGCCGCGATCAAGCCTTATGCAGCCAGTGCTATTTTAGCGCGCGATTTGGGCTAGAAATTATCGGTGGACTCAAACAGCCCGACACGCAAGTTGCGGGCTGTGTAGACCTGGCGTCCGTCGACCGTAAGGGTACCGTCTGCGGTCACCATAACCAGTCTACGGTCGATGACCCGGCGGATATCGATTTTATAGCTGACCAACTTGGAGGTGGGCAATACCTGACCCCGGAATTTGACCTCGTCAACCCCCAGAGCCCGGCCCTTGCCCTTGTATCCGGCCCAGGCCAGAAAAAAGCCGGTCAGCTGCCAGAGAGCATCCAGCCCCAGGCAACCGGGCATCACGGGATCGGTTTTGAAGTGGCACTGGAAGAACCACAAATCGGGATCGACATCCAATTCCGCCAGCATTTGGCCCTGGTTATAAAGACCTCCCTCTGCCGTGATGTTCACGATGCGGCTGAACATCAACATGTCCGGGGTGGGCAGCCGGGCCGAATCATGGTCGAAAAGGGTCCCTTCGCCACTACGGAGCAGGTCTTCGTAACTGAATGAGCTTTGGCGGGTCATCAAGATTTCTGCTTTTTGTTTCCGGCCGGTGACAGCCGGGCAGAGGAGCCCTGGTTAATGGTCCACTTGAGGGGTTGAGAATGACCAGTGCATGTTATGGGGTGGTCTATGGGGCGTTCTTCCAGAATTCGGTCAATAGCGGACCAAATAATATAGCACGTACAGCCATGAGAACACACCGTGGATAATTGCCCAGAGCACCGAATGGTTTAGGGACCAGGAGATGGCAATAGCCAAGGCTGTGCCAAGGGAAATCCCCTGAGTAACGATTGTCCGTCGCATGACGAGTCCCGTTGTTTGCAACTAAGGCAGCCTCTTAGGGTGTGCTAAGCCGATCACCTTAGGTACGAGCGCCCCTCCGGCTTTAGGCGCTGGATGTTTGGCCTTTATCGCGGCCCATAAACGCACGGTGGCAACTATACCTGCACCCCCAGTGATGAAAGCACATGCTGAGTGAGATTCCCGCAGGTGACGCAAACCATCAATACGGTAGGAACCGCCGGCGGCGCTTCACGAGTGATCCGGGGTGTGTCCTGAACCGGTTGCAAGTTGTACCCGATGAGATCATGCCCGGTACCCTTGCATCGCGGACAGGCGGGAACGGCCTTCTTGGCTTGCAAGGCCCGAAAAATAACTTCTTTTTCTTGCTGCTCCATGCTAGAGTATCTCCCTTAAACTGTTTTGAACCGGCATTGCAGGTAATGCGAAAGCCCTGAAGTGGCCTAACGGCGTTCTGCGATGGCCGCGCGAACAGTCCAAAGTTCATTTAAAATTCCGCCCATTTCAACCGGATTTATGGTACCGCCCCAATTTTTTGCTGTGCGCAGCTCAAACTCGGAGGTCGAAATGTAGGCGGGTCTCGCCCGGAGGCTGGGCCGGCTAACGGATAAAGAACGTCGCCATTACCGGTAACAACCCAGCCGGGAGCTTAGTCCGGGCCAGATGGCACCGGTATGGAATCGTGCCGGCGGATATACTCCAGTTTCCCCTTTCCCTCCCGCCTCCAGCATGCTAGCTTTACCAGCTCGATGAAAGCCTATCACGCAGAGCAAATTCACGTCCGGGGGGCCCGGGAACACAACCTCAAGGACATCGATGTGATCATTCCCCGCAACCAACTGGTGGTGATCACCGGGCAGGGAAAGAGAGGAGCAGATCAGGCGGCGGGCTCCTGCTCAGACACGGGCAAGGCTTCGGTAATGATTTCTTTGAGATCGAGCTTCCTACTGGCGTTATCGATATCGATTCCTACTAGATTGTCGTTTTCGTCATAGTCCAGGACAACCCCTTCGGAGATCTCCCGGCTGGTTACGCTGGGCCGTGAGGAGAGATCGATGTAAAGAGAATCGGTGTCTGAATAATAACTGAGCCTCATGGATTGAATCTCCTGTCTGGAAACGCGTTGTGGATCGTCGTCTTATCTTCCAAAGTCACTACACGCAATATACGATGATCCAGATCCTCAATGGTTCCCCAAAATCGGTAGCGGTTGTTTTCCTGCTTCTCGACCTTGATCGGATTTTCGATGACACTGATGCACCATTCCTTTTTGAGGTATGGGCGTTTCCGGAGGACTTCTCTTTCAAAGTAGGGCGTGAAATGGTATTGTGTCATTTTCATTTGAATTTAACCTTGGATGTCTAAATAGAATAATTAATATCATTTACTTCTTATTGGTCGGTGCATTTCCCCCTGCCTGGTTTGGTACAGGATTGGCAATGACTGTCTTCCCCAGCCCCTGGCCCCCAGCCCTTCGACGGAGTTTATCCTGAATCCGCCCTTCGGCGGATGAAGGGCTCAGGACAGGCCTCAAATCCCTAGAAAATCCCCCAGTTTCCCCTTTCCCTCCCGCCTCCAGCATGCTAGCTTTACCAGCTCGATGAAAGCCTATCACGCAGAGCAAATTCACGTCCGGGGGGCCCGGGAACACAACCTCAAGGACATCGATGTGATCATTCCCCGCAACCAACTGGTGGTGATCACCGGGTTGTCCGGCTCGGGTAAAAGTTCTCTGGCATTCGATACCATCTACGCTGAGGGCCACCGCCGTTACGTGGAGTCTCTCTCGTCTTACGCCCGCCAGTTCCTGGGGCTGCTGGAGAAGCCCGACGTGGACTACATCGAGGGTTTGTCACCGGCCATCTCCATCGAACAGAAGTCCACCAGCCGTAATCCCCGCTCCACCGTGGGCACCATCACCGAAATCTACGACTACCTGCGCTTACTGTATGCCCGGATCGGGGAGCCCTACTGCTACAACTGCGGCCGGCCGGTGACCCGCCAGACCATCCAGCAAATGGTGGACCACATCCTGGCGTTTCCGAAAGGTAACCGTATCCAGCTGCTGGCGCCGGTGGTGCGGGGCCGCAAGGGGGAATATAAAGATGTGTTGCGGCAGATTCGCAAAGAGGGTTTTGTGCGGGTGCGGGTTGACGGCCGGATCCGGGACCTGTCGGAGCGCATTATCCTGCACAAGAGCAAGAAGCACAACATCGAGGTAGTGGTGGACCGGCTGATAGTGAAGCCGGAGGTCAAGGAGCGCCTGACCGAGTCGGTGGAACTGGCAGCCAGGATGGGGGCCGGTTTGCTGATGGTCAGCGAGGTCTCGCCAGGTGGCCGCTCCAAAAAGGGCGGGGACCATATTTTCAGCGAACACCTGTCCTGCGCCGAGTGCGAGATCAGCTACGAGGAGCCCGAACCACGGATGTTCTCCTTCAATTCCCCCTTCGGGGCTTGCCCGGTGTGTGATGGTTTAGGTACCCGCATGGAGATCGACCCGGACCTGGTGGTCCCCGATAAAAGGAAGAGTCTGATACAGGGGGCGGTGGTGCCCATCGGCGAACAGCCCCGGGGCGGCTGGTACAGCTCTATTATCAAGAGCCTGGCCCAACATTTCGAATTCCGGTTCACCACGCCCTGGAACCGGCTATCAGAAGAGGTACGTCACACCATTCTCTACGGAACCGATCCCGGCGCCGAGATCACCATGACCTATAGCTCCAAGAAATGGAAGGGTGAATATACCGGTGGTTTCGAAGGGGTGATTCCCAACCTGCGGCGGCGCTACACCCAGACCCAGTCCGCCGGCATTCGGGCCTGGATCGAACAGTTCATGTCGATTCACGCTTGCGCCGAATGTAATGGCGCCCGGTTAAAAAAAGAGAGCTTGGCGGTAACTGTCGGGGGCCGGAACATCTGGGAGCTGGTGGCCATGTCGGTGAAAACGCTCCAGGTCTTTTTCCAGGAGTTGGAACTTTCCGCCACTAACCGGGAAATCGCCGCCCAGGTGCTCAAGGAGATCGGGGACCGCCTGGGTTTCCTGGTGAACGTAGGCCTGGATTATCTGACCCTCTCCCGGACCTCCGCCACGCTGAGCGGCGGCGAGGCTCAACGCATCCGGCTGGCCACCCAGGTGGGTAGTCAACTGGTGGGGGTGCTCTATATTCTGGATGAGCCTTCCATCGGGCTGCACATGCGGGACAACCGGCGGTTGATCGCCACCTTGAACCGGCTGCGTGACATCGGCAATACCGTCCTGGTGGTGGAGCATGACCGGGAAACCATTGAATCGGCCGACTGGGTGATAGACCTGGGTCCCGGGGCCGGAGTTGAAGGGGGCTGGGTGGTGGCCAGCGGCACCCCGGGCGACATCAAGGCTGACCCCAATTCGCTGACCGGAAACTATCTGGCGGGCACCAAGACTATTCCCATGCCGGAGCACCGCCGTCCCCGGCCGGAAAAGTTCCTGCGCCTGGAAGGGGCCCAGGGCAACAACTTAAAGCAGATTACAGTGAACGTACCTTTGGGCCGTTTCGTGTGTGTCACCGGCGTCAGCGGCTCGGGCAAATCCACCCTGATCAACGAGACGCTCTACCCGGTCCTGAGCCGGGAGTTCTACTCCAGTAAGAAAAAGCCGTTGAAATATGATTCCATTAATGGGTTGCTCTATTTAGACAAGGTGATCGACATCGACCAATCGCCCATTGGCCGCACCCCGCGTTCCAATCCGGCCACCTACACCGGGGTATTCACCCACATTCGGGACCTGTTCAGCCAGTTGCCCGAGTCCAAGATCAGAGGCTATAAACCGGGACGATTCTCCTTCAATGTCAAAGGCGGCCGCTGCGAAGCCTGCCAGGGCGACGGCATCATCAAGATCGAGATGCATTTTCTGCCGGATGTATACGTGCAGTGCGAGCAGTGCCACAGCAAGCGCTATAACCGGGAGACCCTGGAGGTCACCTATAAAGGCCGGTCCATCGCGCAGGTACTGGACATGTCGTGCCAGGCGGCGCTGGAATTTTTTAAGAATCTGCCCGCCATCGAGCGCAAGCTCCAGACCCTCTGCGAAGTGGGGTTGGGCTATATCAGATTAGGACAGCAGGCCACCACTCTAAGCGGCGGCGAGGCCCAGCGCGTTAAATTGTCCGCGGAACTATCCAAGGCCAGCACCGGCCGGACTATATATATCCTGGACGAACCCACTACCGGCCTGCATTTCGCCGATGTGGAGATGCTGCTGCGGGTGCTGCACAAGCTGGTGGACAAGGGCAATACGGTAGTGATAATCGAGCATGCCATGGACGTGATCAAAACGGCCGACTGGATCATCGACCTGGGTCCGGAAGGGGGCGATGAGGGGGGGTATGTGGTGGCCGAGGGTACTCCGGAAGAAGTGGCCGCCGAAGCCAGCTCCTATACCGGGCAGATACTTAAGGAATCCCTATTTGGTTCTAACGGAAAGCGGCCGGTTCCCGGCGATGGGCGGCCCAAGGTGGCCACCACCAAGGGGGAGACAGCCGAACACCGGTCCACCCCCGTATCTACCTGAATAATGTTCATAACTTAAGCTAACAATCCGGAGCAGCTGAACCATGCGGACGCCAACACCTTATCCTTTGACCCAACTGCAGGACGAGTTCGGCTACTACGAAATCATCAGGGACATGATTGATCAGACCATTCACATCATGCTCAACTACCGCCAGAGCGGCCATCCCGGCGGGTCGCTGTCCAAGGCCTATATGTTGGTAGTCAACACCCTTTCGGGAGCCATGCGCTGGGACATTCGCGAGCCGGGCAAGCGTTTTGCCGACCGCTTTGTGCTGGTGGCCGGTCATACTGTGCCGCTGGTGTATGCCACCCTGGCGGTCTACAACGAGGCTCTGCGGATCAAGTATGAGCAGACCAACGATCCCAAATACTTAGTCAAGGAATTCGAGCGGCGAGCCCTGGTGTGGGAAGACCTGCTGACACTCCGCAGGCAGGGGGGGCTGCCGGGTCATGCCGAAATGGGGGGCAAGACCCAGTTTCTCAAGTTTAACACCGGTCCCAGCGGCCACGGCTCACCGGCCGCCGCCGGTATCGCCCTGGCCTATAAACTGGCCGGCGTGCCGGAGGTGAAAGTCTGGGCGTTCGAGGGGGAGGGCGGACTATCCACCGGGGTCACTCATGAGACCATGAACTCAGCCTACGGGCTGGGGCTTACTAATCTCAATTACGTGCTGGACTGGAATGACTTTGGCATCGACAACCGGGCCTTTTCCACAGTTATTCATGGCAACCCCCCCGACTGGTTTCAGCATCACGGTTTCCATGTTGTGGGAACTGAAGAGGGTGAGGATTGGGAGCAGATTACCAAGGCCTTTATCCTGCTTAACAGCCCGGACGGCGAGGACCAGCCCAAGGTGCTCTGGACCAGGAACCGCAAGGGCCGCGGCTATGGGGTGTACGACAGCCAATCCCATGGGGTGCCCCATAAAGCCAATAGCGAGCTGTTCTGGGCCAGGCTGAAGCAGTTTGCCCTGCGCAACAGCGTTTCCTTTGAGAACCTTGGTGAGCCGCGGCCCGCCAGCGAGCACCAGTTCCGGGAGGAGACCGCCAACCACTTGTCCCAGGTTATGTCGGTGTTGCGTACCAACCAGGAATTAGTGGATTTCCTGGCCAGACGACTGGTGGAGCTGGGCGATTCGGTGCCTGAAGACCTGGAAGGATTTATCCCCGGCGCCCACCTGGAGCTGGATAAAAGCATGCTGGCGAAAGTGGAAGAGTATCCTGAAGAGCTGTTCGTCACGCCGGGTACCAAGGCCCCCAACCGGACCGCTCTGGCCAAGTTCGGCGCCTGGATCAACCGGCTCAGCCATGAAAAAACCGGCGTGCCACTCTTCATCGCCGCCTCGGCGGACTTAGCCGATTCCACCAATATCTCCGGTTTCGCCAAAGGTGGCAACGGCTTCGAGGGCTTCGGCTGGTACCAGCGTGACGATAATCCCCGGGGGGCCCTGCTGCCCCAGGCGATCACCGAGTTTGCCAACGCCGGGATACTGGCCGGGATGACCACGGTCAACTTTTCCAAGCGGCCCTATGACAACTTCAGCGGATATTTGGGGGCCTGCAGTACCTACGGCTCGTTCTCATACTTGAAGTACGGCCCCATGCGCCTTTTCAGCCAGGTAGCCCAGGATTCGGAGCTCAAGGTGGGGCGTCTGCTATGGGTGGCCGGGCACTCCGGCCCCGAGACGGCCGAGGACAGCCGGACCCACTTCGGCATTTTCGCGCCGGGGGTAACGCAACTGTTTCCCGAGGGACAGGTGCTCAACTTGCATCCCTGGGAGCACAACGAAGTGGCCCCGACCCTGGGCGCCGCCCTGGCCACCGATGTCCCCATTATCGCGTTACACCTCACCAGGCCGCCCATTACTGTGCCTCAGCGGGAGGAGCTGGAAATTCCTTCGCACCTGGAGGCGGCCAAAGGGGCCTACATCTTCAAGGACTACGATAAAAATAAGGAGAAGGCCGGGACGGTCATCTTCCGGGGGACCAGCCCCACCAACAGCCTGATGAAGATTCTGCTCCGGATCAAGGAGGAAGGCCCCAACGTAAAGATCGTGGCCGCCATCAGCTTCGGCCTGTTCCAGCGCCAGAGCAGGCACTACCGGGAGCAGGTGCTCTCAGGCTGGGATTGGGACAACAGCATGATCGTAGCCAATCAAGCCTACCGGCTGATGCATAACTGGATCGGCAGCCGGCGCAACAGGGAATTTGCCATCACGCCCGATTGGGACCAGCGCTGGCGCACCGGCGGGTCGCTGGAGGAGATCATCGAAGAGTCCCACCTGGACCCCGATCACATCCTGGAGGGGATACTGCGGTTTGCGGAGCGCGGGGGAGACAGATAGTGCCACGCATCAGGCTCAGACCCACACTATGGCAACACAATAGGCATCATTATTGACTTTATGAACAAAAGCTGTTAAAATAGACCTGTTATCGCTGATAATACCATAGTCTTACTTCACTTCGGGAGGACAAACGGATGAAACCCTACGCACGCCCAGTGTGTCTGCTTGTCTTCACGGGCTTCTTGCTGGCCCAGGAAGCCAAGGTTGAGCGGCAGCCAGGGGGATTTGAACCCTGTTTGTCGTCATGCTGTATTGGTCCCCGCGTGGGCCTTGAAATGAATGAAGGCGTGGATATACATAGGAGTGAGTGGATTGCATTCGGTGGTCAACTGGTGAGCAGTGCTTTAGGCAGCAGCACCACATACGACGTGGATCCTACTACAGGAGAAATTCAATTGACGGCCAACCCCCTTGAACCGGTAGGCTCTGCAATTGCTACCGGTACCCGGGCCTACATGGCCTATGATAGGGGTGGCAAAGCCAACGGATTTTATGGCTTCTTGGCCAGCTATTTCATTGGCCCCAGGGTAGGTGCAGAACTCCACGAAAGGAAGATTCGCAGCAAAGAATGGTTGTTATTGATCCCTTGCGTCAACCTCTATCCAGCTATCGCCATCCCACTGGAAGCCTATGAGGGTAAAACTATGTCCGAAATTGAAGTTGCCGAGGGTTTGCGGAAATAGCCGCCGCCGGATTTTTTTAGAGGGCTTCCTTCTCTTGGTTCTGGTAGCCCCCTTGACGGCTCAGCTGCCTGTCCCCGATACTTACTGGGAAGTTGAAGTGCGGGGACCAGCGGCGGAACCCAACGGCATCCAACCTCATGGTCTCATGCAAGAGGTTATGGTAGCTTGGATTCGTATCTACCAGACCGTTATCGCTTCTCAGGACTTGCCTTCATGTGTTTTTCATCCTTCCTGTTCTCGTTTTTCAGTCAATGTCATCCAGGAGAATGGCGTCCTACGCGGGCTTCTGCTGACGGGGGATCGCCTGATGCGCTGTAACCCATTCGTCTCGCCCTATTACCCCTTCGATGGCGAAAAATTTGTAGATCCTGTTGCCCGGTACCGACGGCGGTGAGTCGGCTCCGGCGCTACAGGATGCTGTCGCCCGCTGCCACCAGTTGTACAAAATATTCTTATTTGCTGGCGCTCATGGCCGCGGTTCTTTTCAGCGTTATACGGGCACAAGACCCCCTAACTCTTTTCACACCTGAAAAGATCAGACTGTTTGCTGATCATCTCTATTCTTCGCGGGATTACCTGCGGGCCGCCATGGAATATGAGCGCTATCTGTTCCTTGCGGGGGGTGAGGATGATTCGGTGCAGTTCAGGATCGGGCTCTGCCACCAGTTCCGGGGGCGACATGATCTGGCCGCTCAGGTTTTCGGCGGCCTGGTAGAGCCGAACACCTCCCGGCTGGCCTCCGCTGCCCGACTCGCACACTTACATAACCTGAAGGAAACTGTCAATTGGAGCTCCATCCTGCGCACGGACTATCCGGGAGAAGACCCATTCTACTACTACTACATGGCCCGGGTTTCGGAAGATCCCCGCCCGGTGGAGGAGGGCTATTTTGACCAGGTGGAATCGGATACACTGCGTGCGCGGTACCTGGAGTTGGAACAGGAGCGCCTGCAGCTACGACCCAAACGTCCCCTCACCGCTGCCGCGCTGTCCGCCTTGGTGCCCGGGTTGGGGAAGTTCTATCTACACCGACCCGGGGATGGACTCTACGCCCTGGGCATGTCGCTGCTGATGGGCTACACGGCTTATAACGCCTTTGAACACGATAGGGCCATAGCCGGACTTTTCACAACCGGTTTGGGAATCCTATTCTACAGCGGGACAGTGTACGGAAGCCACGTCGGGGCAGACATCTACAACGCTGAACGCTGGGAGCACTGGAAAGATCATTTGAGGTCCCTGGATCCAGTGCGGAAGCGCCCCTACTGGTAGGCATGGTCCGACTAGTTATCGGCCTGGTATGGTTGTTTCCCGGTTTTTTGCCGGGGCAATCCCTGGCGGAGCATTTCTACGGGCGACAGGCCTATTTTGAGGCTGTCACCGAGTACCAGCGGCTCCTTTTCTTCAACCCGGATGGCCGGGAGGATGAAGTGCTACTGCAGATGGCTGTGGCCTATGGCGTCGGGGGAAAACCCTTTTCGGCGGAAAAGGTCTTGATCCGTGCAATTTCGAACGAGGAAGCCTCCGACTATGATATTGACAGTCATATCCTGCTGGCGGAATTGTATTGGGATGATTATCGATACGAGTGGATGCGCAACGTACTGGACAGTCTGCGTTCCCTGGTCTCCGAAGAGGACCAAGACCGATTGGCCTATGTGAAAGCCTGGACCTTCATTTACCAGGGGAAATGGTCGGAAGGCATTGAACTGCTGTCGTCCTGTATGACAGTGCCGGGCTGCGATCAATTGATCGCCGACCTTCGAGCCATCGTAAATGTGCCGCAGAAATCGCCCGTATTTGCACTGGTTTCCTCTAGATTGGTCCCCGGCTTGGGGCAGCTATATGCCGGCGATGGAGCGAATGCCTTAAATGCCTTCGTACTGGTGAACACCATCCGCGTTTCCATGGTCTGGGATATGGTCAGTGGGGCGTATTTTCTGGCCGGTATGAAATACTTCTTTATCTATCTCCGGTACCAGCGCGGTAGTCTGCGCAACCTGGAAGGATCAGTTGAAGGCGCCAACATTGATGCCCTGGGTGATTACCTGAAGGAACTCTCCAGCAAATACCCTGAGCCGATCCCCATGCTGGAGGCCATGCGATGGTTTCCCCCTCCCGCCGAGTAGGCTTACTTCACCTTCTTCAGGATCTTCTGCACCGCCTGCTCTTCGATCAGCCCGCTGCCCACCAACCGGGGCAACAGGGTGCGCCAATTATCGTCCTGGGCGAAGATCTCCTTGAACAGGGGATAGGAATCCTCCTGGCGGCCCATGTTCGCCAGGGAGACGGCGGTCCAGAATTTCATCTCCAGGTTAGCAGGAAACAGGTCCATGGCTGCGCCATACTCTTTCAAGGCCAGCTGATCGTCACCGTGCTCTACGGCCAGGTCGCCGGCGTTCATGTACTCGTAGGCCCGGTGCACGCGGACCAGGCGGCGCAGCTCGGCCAGTGGCTGGGGGTGATCCTCCACCCGTAGCTCCATGAGTACCCCCTGCCAGGGCTGCTCCTGTTTTTCGCCCGACACGACCAGGATGGCCGCCGACTGTCGCCCGCGGATGTCACCACCGGCCGCCTGGGCGGCCTCCAGGGCGGCCAGCATCCGGTCGGCCAGATCGCCAGTAGCCTGCTCGTAGGCCTCAGCCATGCGGGGGCACACCTGCTCCGAGAGCATTAAGTTGGCCTGGACGGAGTAGTTTTCCCCCACCTGCTGTCCCGCTGCCGGAATGCACGACTCCCCGGTATGGGCAGCCACCTGCCCGCGGGCATCGATCATGGCCACCTGGCGTACGTTACGGCCCTCGTCGGCGGAAACTAACTGCTCCAGGGCCTGTGGGGCTGCCATCCCCCCGGCCATCAGTTCCAGGCCGTGGGGGCCGTAATCCACCAGCACAAAAGACTGGGTTGCTACTGCACCCACCCCGGCCTGGGCCCAGGTAACGAGGGACCCGACTGAAAACCAGTGTGACTGCACGGCTACGCCCAGTTGGCCGGTGCCCGGGTCGCGGGCCACGATGGAATAGGTGGACACCGGACGTAATGTGGATCCCGCGGTCCCACCGCTGACGATGGTACCCAGTGTCAGTAAAATGATGCTCAATTTGGCTTTTGAATAGTGATTAAGCATGGACAATCTCCCTCAGAAGTTTCCTGGGTACATAGCCCAGCGTCCCATTAACGGTCGGATTGGATTTGTTCCTGTAGCTACAGGGAAAAGCTAAGCCCTACGGTCACATATTCCTACCGGTGCGGTGGGAGGGCAGCACTTTTCCCCACCGCCGGAAGTTCTTCCTGGCCTGCCCAGGGCCGGGGATTATAGCGCTCAGCCTCTTCATGAACCGAGTAAATCATCAGCGGAATTCCCCGGCGGAACCGGCTAATCCACTGTAATGGCATTATTTATGCAGCAGATATGGCTACATCAGGCCGGCGGCGGGCCGGTCTGAAACATGAGAGGACGGAAGAGCATGAGTTTGGCAGCTAGATTTTCATCTCCGCGCCGGGACGATTCGTCCCCGGACCCACCATTCCTGCAGGCCAAGGTATCGACCTATTATGACCGCGTGGCCGAAAACGAGAGCCACTTGCTCCAGGGCCGGCTGCCGGAACGGAACGCCCTTCTGCTGGTATCCAATGATTACCTGGATTTGGGCAGCCACTCTGATGTGATTGACGCGAAGGTGCGCTCTCTTCAAGAAGAGGGACACGGCCTGCTACGGTCGGATGTATTCCGGCACGGGCCCGGTCCGCTGAGAGAGTTTGAGCGGGACCTGGCTCGGCTGTTGCAGTCGGAGGATACCGTGTTGTGCCAGTCGGGGTGGGCGGCTAATGTGGGTTTGATGCAGTCCATTACCGATGCCACTACGCCGGTGTACCTGGACATGCACGCCCATACATCAATGTGGGAGGGGATCAAGTCGGCCGGCGCCGAGTGGCGGCCTTTCCGCCATAACGATCCCGAGTCACTGGAGAAAATGCACCGCCGCTACGGACCGGGCATTGTAGTGGTGGAGACCGTTTACAGCACCAGTGGGGGAGTATGCCCTTTAAGTGAAATCGTGGAAGTGGCGGAGCAGTTTGGCTCAGTGATGGTGGTGGACGAATCACACTCACTGGGTGTATTCGGTCGCAAGGGCGAAGGGATCACTGTGGCGGAAGGATTGGCCCACCGGGTCCATTTCCGCACGGCCAGTCTTTCCAAAGCTTTTGCTGCCCGGGGCGGAATGGTAGCCGGTTCGGCCCGGAACATTGAATTCTTCCGCTACGAGTCATTCCCGGCCATATTCAGTTCCGGTGTGCTGCCCTATGAGGCCGCCGGTTTTAAGGCCACATTGAAATTGATACGGGGCGGCAGCCGGCAGAGAAAACGGCTGCAGGCCAGCGCCGACTATCTGCGGTACCATCTGACGGCGCTGGATTACAACATCGGTGAGAGCCGGTCCCAGATCGTTTCCATTATCGCCGGCAGCGAGGCCCGCACCCTGGTATTGCGCGATGCCTTGGAGAGCCGCGGCATTTTCGGGTCGGTGTTCTGCTGGCCGGCCACGCCCAAAAACGGGGCCCTGATCCGCTTTTCGGTGAACAGCTCCTTGACGCATTCGGAATTGGAACGGCTGGTGGTGGTTTGTGAGCAGATTAGAACTGAAGTGGGGCGGGAAGAAAGGTCGGCGCTGGATCTTCCAGACCGACCGGCAGAGGGTTTACCGCCTGCTAGCTCGTGGCCAGGGCTACCTGCTCTAGTCGGTTTAGTTCGCCGATAATTTTCACGATGAAGGACTCTACATCATCCTCGTCATATTCGCCGGGGTGGTTAGCGGTGTTCAGGATGATCCACTGGCCGTCCGCCCGGTTCAACTGGTAGTTCAGGTCCTGTAACATTTCGATGGCATATCTGTTGATGGTCCGGGCCGGGAAGGCTGCGGCATCAATTATGATGGTCCAGCTGGTATTGCGGCCGAATCCCTGCATGTCATAATAGTAGGAGACACCGTTGTATGAGTTGGCTTCCATGCGGCCGAGGGCGCTGGGCTGCAGGTTGCGTTGGGTCTCGATCAACGCCCTGGTTTTTTCGGCATACCTGCCGGCCACCTCCCGAGGTAGGGCATATACCCGCTGAATATCATCGAAGTCGCGCACTTGTGCCTGGAGCTGGGCCAGATCAAGCGTTATCAGCTCGGCCGGGTCAAGGAACCCGCTCCCGTATTCGACGATTTCTTCCGACAAGATGATGGCGTTGATACCCACAATTTCCCGGATGTTGGGAATTTTGGTGAGCTCTTCCATCCGGGCCGTCTTGTTTACGTTGAGTCCGATGATGGTGGGATCGATAAGCGTGTTACTGGCCAAATTACCGTAAATGGCGTTACCAGCATGTACGGCGATACCGAAGTTGAGTGGTTCGTTCCCTTGAGATACCAGCTGCTTATTGATTTCTTCAACCGAATTGACGAAGAAAATAGCCAACGAAAGAATGTTTACCACGGCATTATCACGACCGGTCTCATCGTCGCTGTACATGAAGATGGCGTCCCCCACCGGTTTGATCACCGCCAGGTCCTGTCCGATACTAGTAATATCAGTAAAGCATTGGTTTATCAGCTGGGCCACCATCATCTCCGATTCGTGGCCGAACATCTTGGTGAAGTTGCGGATGTCGGCCTCCATAATGGCACAGAAGCGCTCCTCCTGTTTGGTGATCAGCTTGATGGCGGTGTCCAAGTCGAACTTGCGTTGGAACCGGCGCAACTTAGCTACGATGGTATTGCTTAAAAAGTGACTAAGCAGCAGGTTTTGCTCCTGCATCATCCGGGAGTTCTCAGCGGTGATTTTTCGCAGCCGCTTTTCAAAGCTGGTCTGTATTTTCCGATAGCGTTGCAGCTGGTGGTTGAAAATACTCCCGAATACCAGCGGAAAGAGAAATATCACCAGGTACTGCAGGAAGTCAGCATGATTGAAGCTGCTGGGCGACAAGCTGAAACCGAACCAGAACAACCCTCCAGCGGCGAAAAACACGAGTGTTGTGCGCCAGTCCACCAGGAGTGTCAAGAGGAAAGCGGCGCCAAGGGTGGAGAAGAGCCAAACCTGGGAAAAATCATTTCTGATTAAAAAATAGGTGAAGAAGAAAGGAATGTTATAAGCCACCGTAATATGGAATCCCAGTGGCAGATAGCGGGCCAGGCGCCGGGGCCAATAATGGTGGAATACAAAGGGCAGACACAGCAGGCTACCTATTATCCGTAGCAGGAGGTTTTCATATGGTTGTGGGAACAGGTACCGCCAGATGAGATAGAAAAGGGGGTGCCCGAACAGGCCCAGCCAGGCGGCGCTGACCATAAAAGGGCTGGCATTTTCCACGCCCCGGATTAAGGCGCGGTCCAGCCATTTGCGCCACCGGCCGCCGGCATTGGCATTGCCGGCTGTCATGGCCTCGGCGACCTAGTAGTTGCCCGGGCAGTCCGGCCGGTAGCCAGGGGGACATCTGAGGAGCCGGGCATCTGTTTCATTGGTTAATACGAACCGGGGTACGTCGGGCTGAATTTAGAGCAATTTAAGCCTCTAAAATAGCCCAAAGCGTGTGATGGTCTGTTACTTGGGATACATCCGGTTTGGATAGCAAGGCCGGATTATTTGAATTCCCCCTCTTGCGTGGCACTGGCGCCAACATACTTACCCGGCCCCGAAGTAGAATGAGCGATAATCCAACAGCCATTAAGATCGCAAAATTGTTGGCGGCCTGCGCAATCTGCATCGGGGCGGTTTATCTGGCTGTTATTTTCATCCAGTGGATTATGGCGGGCTGATTGACCACGCCAACAACAAATAAAAGGAGACGGACCTATGGCCAAGAATATGAATACCATTGATCGCGCCCTGAGGATTGTCCTGGCAGTCATCTTGGGTTATCTGATCTTCAACGGCACCTTGATTGGAGTCTGGGCCTGGGTGCTCGGTATCCTGGCCGTCATTTTCCTGCTGACCAGCCTGCTGGGTTTCTGCCCATCGTATACGGTGATCGGCGTTTCCACCCTGGAGGAGGAAACCGCCGCGCCACCGGAATCCTGATCGCCTGCGGC
>CBDVAP010000007.1:0-44022 GCA_965372015.1 uncultured bacterium
TGCCTGTTCTGCTACGACGCGCCCTGCATCAAGGCCTGTCCCGCCGGCATCGACATCCCGGCCTTTATCAAGAAGATCGCCACCGGCAATATAAGGGGCAGTGCCAGAGCTATTTTTCTAGCCAACATGCTGGGCGCCTCCACCGCCCGGGTCTGCCCCGTGGATGTGCTCTGCGTGGGAGCCTGTGTCCTTAATGATTTAAACCATCAGCCCATCGGGATTGGGCGTCTGCAACGCTATGCCACGGCTGAAGCGTTGGCTGCGGAAAGTCGCGCTGGCTGGGAATTATTCACGCCCAAGGCAGCCAACGGCAAAAAAGTCGCACTGGTGGGCGCCGGGCCGGCTTCTATGGCTTGTGCGGCCTATTTGGCGCTGGAGGGTGTCATCGCGGTGATCTATGAGAAGGACGACCGACCTGGAGGCCTCAACACCACCGGTGTCGCTCCCTATAAAATGCAGTCGGAAGCTGCCCTGACCGAAGCCCAGTGGCTGCTGAGGAATGGCGTGCAGCTTAAAACCGGCGTCCGGATCGGTGGGGACATTGAACAGCTGATCGATGAGTATGACGCGGTATTTATCGGTGTGGGGTTGGGCGCCGACAAACCGTTGGGCATCCCGGGTGAAGATGGTCCGGGGGTGTGGGGCGCTACCGGCCTGATCAGGAAAATCAAGAATGACCCGGCCTTCGAGCTCCCCGATGACCTCCGGGCGGTAGTGGTGATTGGCGGCGGTAACACGGCCATCGATATAGCCCGCGAACTGGCCATGCTGGGGGTCCCGGATGTGAAAATCCTCTATCGTCGCACGGTGGGGGAGATGCCCGGCTATGGGCATGAACTGGAGGGCGCCCGGAAGTATGGCGTGCGCCTGATAGAGCGCCTGACTCCCACTGAAGTGATTAGGGAGGGCGGCCAGGTCAAGGCCTTCAGGGTGACCTCCACCGAGTCGGGGGCTAGCACTGATTACCCCTGCGACTGGATAGTGGTGGCTATCGGCCAGGAGAAGCATGCGATTAAGCTATCCAGTGAGATCGAGGCCGATGATAAGGGGCGGCTGGTTGTCGATTCCCACACCCGGCGCACCGGTCATCCTAAAGTATATGCCGGCGGCGATTGCATCAATGGCGGCAAGGAAGTGGTCAATGCCGCTACGGACGGCCGTGAGGCGGCATTTGCCATGTTACGAAGTTGGGACATTGCTCCAAGCTTAGGAGCGGACCCAGCGATACTGTAAACCTGGAAAAATTGTAGAGGCAGGTAATGGCGGATCTATCCATCGACATGTGTGGCATCAAAAGCCCCAACCCTTTCTGGCTGGCGTCCGGGCCACCCTCCAACAGTGGTGAGCAGGTGATGCGGGCCTTCGACGCCGGTTGGGGAGGCGCGGTCTGGAAAACCTTGGGTGACCCCATCGTCAATGTCTCCTCAAGGCTGGGCGCCGTCGACTATTACGGCACCCGGATCATGGGACTGAACAATATCGAGCTGATCACCGACCGGCCGCTGGAAACCAATCTCAAGGAAATATACGCCGTCAAGAAGCGCTACCCAAACCATGCCGTCATCGCGTCGCTCATGGTGGAGACGAAGGAGGAGTGGCGGGATATCATCAAGCGCTCGGAAGACGCCGGGGCCGACGGCCTGGAGCTGAACTTCGGTTGCCCCCACGGCATGTGCGAACGGGGCATGGGCAGCGCAGTGGGCCAGGAACCGCGCGTACTGGCGGAGATCACCTCCTGGGTCAAGGAATATGCCCAGGTGCCGGTGCTGGTGAAGCTGACCCCCAATGTGGGCGACATCCTGGTTCCCGGGGTGGCTGCCGTGGAGGGTGGCGCTGACGGCCTCTCCCTGATCAACACCATTAAATCGATCATCGGTGTAAACCTGGACAGCCTGGTTCCCATGCCGACCGTAGGGTCCCAGAGCACTCAGGGCGGCTATTGCGGCCCGGCCGTGAAGCCCATCGCCCTGCACATGGTGGGCGCCCTGGCCCGTGATCCGCGGGTCACTATCCCCATCTCCGGCATCGGTGGTATCGCCGACTGGCGCGATGCGGCCGAGTTCCTGGCCCTGGGCGCCACCAGCGTGCAGGTGTGCACAGCGGTGATGCACGGCGGCTACCGCATCGTGGAGGACATGATCGAAGGCTTGAACTACTACCTGGAGGCCGGGGGCCTGGCCTCGGTCACTGAATTGGTCGGGAAGGCGGTACCCGGTTTTACGGAATGGGGTGAGTTGGATCTCAATTACAACGTGATAGCCAAAATCGATTCGGAAACCTGCATCGGCTGCCAACTGTGCTATATCGCCTGCCTGGACGGAGCCCACCAGTGTATCCATACCCATCAGGGCCCCTGTGCCGCCTATCATGGTGAACCCGATCACGGCGCCCATCCGCGGGACGCAGTCCAGCCGCCCATTAGGCACAAGAATGGGAAAGCCACCGATTCCCAGGTGCCGTATGTCGATGAGCGGGAGTGCATCGGCTGTAACCTGTGCAGCCTGGTTTGCCCGGTGCCGGGGTGCATCACCATGGAGGAAGTACCCACCTCGGCCGGCAAGGAATCCTGGAACGACCGGTTGGCGAAGGGAACGGCGTAGGCGGCCGGGTTGTATGCTCGATGCTGGATACTCGATGGGACCCCACCAACGGCGGGGCAGGATGCCAAGAACTCGTAACTCGTAACTCGTAACTCGCAACTCCCGACTGCAACTGCCAACTGCTTCCCCAAGCCCCAAGTCTCCAGCTTAATTTTCAGCTGGAAAAATTTTCTTATCGGCTGGGTGCGGCCCTAAGTTATTGAAGGGTGAATCTGCTGAACCGGCCCTAATGAGACGATATATTTTCCGCCCCTGGGAACTACTGCGCTTGAACCTGCCGCAACGATGGAGACGCAGTTAATGAGAACTACTAGATTACGTGGCCGTGACATGGTCCATCGCTGGGAGAAAAACCCGATCATCAGCATCGAGGATCTTTCGTTCCCCAGTGCCGATATCTGCAATGCCGGGGCGATCAAGGTCGGTGATCAGTTTATCCTGCTGCCCACTATCCAGAGCCTGGAAGGCAAGTACGCTATTTACCTGGCTCGCAGCAACGATGGGTACCAGTTTAAGGTTGACGACCGCCCGGTGTTGGCCCCGTCGGAGGATGGGGGGGATTCGTGCTATGACGAGCTGGGGGTGCTGGATGCCCGGATCACCCCGTTGGAAGGTAAGTTCTACGTAGCTTACGATGCCCGGGGCCGGTACGGCTATCGACTGGCCCTGGCGCGAACCGCCGATTTCAAAACATTCGAGAAACTGGGATTCATTTCCGAGCCGGCCACGAAAGGCGGTGTGCTTTTCCCCGCGAAGATCAAAGGGCGCTATGCCCGGCTGGAACGGCCCTGGGAGGGTGGCAGTATCTGGATATCCTATTCCGATGACTTGCGCTATTGGGGCGCTTCGGAGGTGGTCCTGAACCCCCGGGGCGGATACTGGGACTGCGACCGGCTGGGATTGGCGGTGCCGCCCATCGGCCTGGCGGAAGGCTGGCTGGTAATCTACTACGGCGTCAAACAGACTTCGGCGGGACCTCTATTCCGGTTGGGAGCGGCCCTCCTCGATGAGCGCGACCCGGCCGTGGTCAGAGGCCGCACCGGCGCACCGATCCTTTCACCCCGTGAAACCTACGAACGGATCGGCGATCTACCCAACCTGGTGTTCTCCTGTGGAGCCATTGTAGAAGACGACAGAGTGCTGAGACTGTACTACGGCGCTTCAAATTCCTGTATAGCTGTTGGAACTGTCGAGATCGACCGGATTGTGGCAGCCTGTCTCAGGGGGGAGCAAGGGATATGAATACTCAGTTCGGTGGCCGGGATCTATTGCACCGCTTTAAGGATAACCCCATCTTGTCCCTGGAGGATATGCCCTTTCCCTGCAACACGGTGTTCAACGGCACCACCGTTAAACATAACGGTGAATACCTGCTTCTGCTCAGGGTGGAGGGCCAGCGGGGATACTCCTTTTTCGCCCTGGCCCGCAGTGCGGACGGCTATAATTTCACGGTGGATAAGGAACCTGCCATGCTGCCGGCGGAGAGCGGGCCGTTTGCCAAATATGAGACCCGGGGCATCGAGGACCCCCGGGCCACCTTTATCGATGGCGCCTATCATATTCTTTACACCGCCGTTTCGGAGTTCGGGTACCGTATTGCCCTGGCCCGGACGGAGGACTTCGAGACCTTTGAACGGATGGCCATGGTGTCGGAGCCCGGTAATAAAGACGGTGTGCTGTTCCCGGAGAAAATCGACGGCCGCTATGCCCGCTTGGACCGGCCCCTGGGGCTGGGGATAGGCCGTATCTGGTTGTCCTGGTCCCCTGATCTGGAGAACTGGGGGGAGTCGGAAGTGGTTTTCTCTCCGCGGCGTGGATACTGGGATTCTTTTCGCATCGGGGCCTCAATCCCTCCGATCCGAACGAAATCCGGCTGGCTGGAGATCTATCACGGCATGAAAATGACTTCGGCGGGACCCATTTACCGCGCCGGAGTTGCCATGCTGGACTTAAAGAACCCGGCCCGGCTGATTTCGCGCTGCGACATCCCGATCTTATCACCCCGGGAAGAGTACGAGCGGGTAGGGGATGTAGGTAATGTGGTATTTCCCTGTGGAGCGATTGTGGAACCTGACGGGGAGATTAAGATTTACTATGGTGCGGCCGACACCTGTATCGGCGTTGCGACCGCCCGGCTCGAGGACTTGGCTTCCTGCGACCTGAATAATAACCGAATGTAGTCCAACAATAATAACCAGGACCGGATCCATGGAGCAGAATAGCGACCTTACTTCCGCCCCCAACCGGGAGCCGAGTTCCATTTCACGGGTGGCGCTGGTTGGCAATTATTTGCCTGCCAAATGCGGTATTGCCACGTTCACCACCGACCTGACCGAGGCCATGGCCGGCCACTATCCCGGTACCAACTTCCTGGTCTTGCCCACCAGCGACCCCAACGTAAAAGGGGGCTACCCGGAACGGGTGAGATTTATCATCGAGAAGGAGGACCGGGAAAGCTATCGCCAAGCCGCATACTATTTGAATATGAACCATGTGGACTTGGTTTGCCTGCAGCATGAGTACGGTATTTTCGGCGGTGCTTTCGGCGAATATGTTCTTACACTGCTGCAGGATTTGCAGCCGCCCCTGGTCACTACCTTTCACACCGTTCTGGACCGCCCGACCCCTGAACAGGAGCGCATCTTCACTGAGATAATCTCATTATCAGACCATTTAGTGGTCATGACGCGGCGGGACATGGAGATCATTCGCAAGGCCTACCAGGTACCGCGCCAGAAGATAGATGTTATCCCCCACGGCATCCCCGACATACCGTTCATTGATCCCAATTTCTATAAAGACCAGATCGGTGTGGAGGGGAAATGTGTTATACTGACTTTCGGCCTGTTGTCGGCCAACAAGGGCATCGAGTACGTGATCCAAGCTTTGCCGACCGTACTCGAAAAACACCCCAATGTAAAATATATCCTGCTGGGGGCCACCCATCCCAATGTTCTGCGGGAAGAAGGCGAGACCTACCGGGAGTCCCTGGTGGAGCTGGCGAACAAGCTTGGAGTGTCGGACAATGTGATTTTTCATAACCGTTTCGTCAGCCTGGATAAACTGATTGAATACATCAGCACGGCCGATATTTATGTGACTCCCTACCTGACTAAGGAACAGTCGGTATCGGGCACACTGAGCTATGCCGTGGGTGCGGGCAAAGCGGTCATCAGTACCCCCTATTGGCATGCTGAAGAACTATTGGCTGAAGGGCGGGGTCTTTTAGTGCCCTTCCGGGACGCTCCGGCGATCGCGGAGAAAATTCTGTACCTGCTGGATAATGAAGTCAAACGGCACACCCTGCGTAAACGGGCCTACTTAAAGACCCGGGAGATGGTCTGGGAGGAAAGCGCCCGGAAGTATATGCTGAGCTTCTCCCACTCCATGGAACTGCGGCGGATCCATCCCCAACCGGTGAGGAACAAGGGTGCGCTCCAGAAGGCAACCGGTGATCTGCCGGTTCTGAAAACCGGTCATTTGCAGCGGATGACCGACGATACCGGTATGCTGCAGCATGCCATCCACGCCATTCCCCGCTTTGAGCATGGCTACAGCACCGACGACAACGCCCGGGCTCTCATTACGGCGGTGCTGCTGGAGGACTCCCCGGCTTATACCTCGCTGTCTTACGAACTGGCTTCCCGGTACATCTCCTTTCTCTGGTTCGCCTTCAACAAAAAGACGGCCCGCTTCCGCAACATGCTGGACTTCAGCCGTAACTGGCTCGACGACGGCAGTTCGGAAGACACCCACGGTCGCGCCATGTGGGCGCTGGGTACGGTGGTCGGGCGTTCGCGAGTGCGAAGTCTGCGCGATGTGGCCGACCACCTGTTCCAACGGGGGTTGCCGGCGCCCCGGCGTTTTAAAAGTCCCCGGGCTTGCGCGTTCACTATATTAGGCATCCACGAGTACTCTAAGCGTTTCACCGGTGACCAGAGGGCCGCTCAGGTGCGGGAAAAACTGGTGCGCTTCCTGGTGAAGCTTTACGAGGAATACAGCCGGCCGGATTGGCCCTGGTTCGAGTCCTATCTGACCTACTGCAACGCCAAACTCCCCGAAGCCCTGCTGGTCTGTGGCCCGTCACTGGCCGATGATCACCTGACCCAACTGGGATTGGAGACCCTGGAGTGGCTGGTGGAGGTGCAAACGTCCGATGATGGCTATTTCATCCCCATCGGCAGCAACGGATTTTATCACCGTGGCAAAGAGCGGTCCCGTTTCGATCAACAGCCCATCGAAGCTTGCTGCACCGTTACCGCCTGCATAGAAGCCTACCACATCACCGGCGATGAAAAATGGCGCCACTCGGCCCGCCAGGCCTTCGACTGGTTTTTAGGGCGGAATGACCTGCAACTGTCCCTCTATGATCCGCGCACAGGAGGGTGCCGCGATGGTCTGCATCCCGACCGGGCGAACCGCAACCAGGGCGCCGAATCGACCCTGGCATTCCTGATCGCCTTGATGGAAATCAACGCCATGGAGAAAGCCAGCGTCCAGGAGGTGGAGGTTCCCGCGCCGGCGGCGAAGATGGCCGGCGAGACCGTTACGGCTACTTAAAGAAATAGGCCTGCAGAGCCTTTTGCACTCCAGTTGGAAAGATACTATGAGAATATTCGGCCCCGGGCCCGTGTTCCCCGGGTCACAATCACCAACTCCGGCATCGAGGTATCGCCGACCGGCCCGATAGCAAAGTTTTTAGCCTGGGCTCAGCAGAGGAATTGGTTGGGAAAGCGCTACCCGGTTTCACGGAAGGGGGCGATTCATTTAACTGTTTCTTATTATATATTTCAAGTGTTACATTCAATGAGGATCGAATGGTCCTAAAAACGACATTTCTCATATGTTTCTCATTAAGTATAAGAACTCTAATACCCTATCGGGGAGGTTGTAATGAACCGATTTAAGTGCTTCCAACTAGTCCTTCTCTCCTTGATCTTGTCAACCACCAGCCTGCTGGCTCAGGGAGTTACTACAGCCGAATTGAGCGGTATCATCACAGCCAGTGACGGTAGTCCACTGCCTGGAGCAAATGTTGTGTTACTGCATGAGCCGAGCGGCACCCAGTATGGTGCAATCGGTCGTGAAAGTGGGAACTATGATATCATTAATCTGAAAGTCGGTGGACCGTACACGATCACCGTCTCCTTTATTGGCTATGCGACTCAGACCCGGTCGGATCTTTACCTTAATCTCGGGGTTGGGACCGATCTCCACTTCACCCTGTCGACTGAAGCTATCGGATTGGAAGGGGTTGAGGTCGTCGCCTTTGCGAGTGATGTGCTGAATGCTGATCGCACCGGTGCAGCCACAACCGTGAGCGGTGAGACTGTCGCGATGATGCCGTCAATCAAGCGCAGCACCCGTGACCTGACGCGTCTTGATCCGCGCAGTGATGGCAACTTCAGTTTTGGCGGCCGCAACTGGCTCTATAACAATATTTCCCTGGATGGTTCCTATTTCAATAATCCCTTTGGCCTCGATGATCCGGCCCCCGGCGGTCAAACAGCCGCGGAGCCAGTCTCCTTTGACGCCATTGAGCAGGTCCAAGTCTCGATCGCTCCTTTCGATGTCAGGGAAGGCGGTTTTACCGGCGCCGGGATCAATTCCGTTACGAAAAGCGGAACAAACACCCTGAAGGGCACAGCCTACAGCTACTTGCGCAACGAGAGTTTGGTTGGTAATAAGGTCGGCGATAATGAAGTCATCGCAGACCCAAGCCTTTCATACAATCAAACTGGTATCTCTATCAGCGGCCCCATCATCCAGGATAAGCTTTTCTTCTTCGTCAACGCCGAGATTGAGGACCGGGAAGATCCGGGCTCGAACTTTGTTGCCGACGATGATGGCAATGTTGAGTTTGGTGAGTCGCGGGTTTCGGCAGACACGCTGGATCTCATTAGTGCGCGGATGGCGGCCGTGTACGGCTACGATACCGGTCCATACCAGGATTATACACATATTACCAAAAATAACAAATTCCTGGCGAAGATCAATTGGAATGTCAACAGCAGCCACAACCTGAGCTTCCGGTTCAGCATGTTGGATGCGCAGAGAGATCTTGGTCCTCATGCCTTCGTACTCAGTTACAACAACACCGGCCGGGGCCCGAATGCTTCCAGTTTACCCTTCAAAAACTCAGGGTACACGATCAACAACGAGCTCCAATCTTATGCGTTGGAAGTCAACTCGATCTTCGGCCAGAATCTGACAAATCGCCTCTTCGTATCCTATAACCGCTTCAGGGATTTCCGTCAGCCGTTCAGCGTAGATTTTCCAACTGTTGAAATTGGCGAGG
The DNA here is from genome assembly GCA_965372015.1 of uncultured bacterium. GTDB lineage: Bacteria > Fidelibacterota > Marinisomatia > SCGC-AAA003-L08 > TS1B11 > JACZSB01. Next base: position 8,899 of record CBDVAP010000007.1, read on the forward strand.
GGACCAACACCTACACGACCCTGGGTCATGAGCCGTTCTCGATCCATAACATTCTCGATCAGGATGTTCTGCAGATCACGAACAACGTGAGCTATTTTATGGGCAAACATGTGATCACCGGAGGGGTCAATTACGAATCGTTCGAATTCTTTAATTCCTTCAATATCTTCCGCCATGGCCTATTCCAGAATCCGATTGCATGGGGTGGTTCTACCTTTGGATCACTGGATGAATTTTTCACTTTAACTCACCCTGACAGTGCCTATTATGACTTAGAAGGTATGATCGGATCTGGCGACTTCAAGGGCGAAATAATTGAGGTGGCCCAGTTTTCTTTGTACGCACAAGACAAGCTGCGGCTATCATCCGCACTGACTGTAACGGCCGGTCTCCGTGTGGATATCCCTATATACAACACAGAGCCCGTGGCAAATCCGTTCTCTACAGGTCTGGACATTGGGTCAAATTCGATCGACCAGGCCAAACTACCTGACGCCACTCCCCTTTATTCACCGAGGGTTGGTTTCAATTACGATGCCACGGGAGATCGTTCGCTGCAGATTCGCGGTGGAGTTGGCATATTCACAGGTCGCGTACCATTTGTGTGGATCGGCAACGTGATTTCCAATCCTGGTGCCAATCCCAACCTATGGGGAGCCTTCAATGATATCACTGTGCCCGGTAGCCACGTGACTGATAGTGGGAGCGACCGTGATGCTACCGGTCGCTCAATACTCCAACAGTCGTTCGATTTGAATGGAATTGACCCGGACTTCAAATGGCCGCAAGTTCTCACGACAAATGTTGCGATCGATAAAAAACTGCCCGGGGACATGCTCGGTACTCTCGAGTTTCTGTACGGTAAGGATATCAATGCCATCGTCATGAAAAACTACGATTTGCCCGATCCCGTGAGGTACCTCGCAGATGGCCGTCCATACTACAGTGATGCAACTGGTGACCATGAATACACTGACGGTGATTTTGGTGCTGGTATTTATGTCCTCGAAAACGTCGATGAGGGTGACAACATGACCATCACGGCTCAGTTGCAGAAAGAGTTCAGCAGTGCACTGTCAGCAAGCGTCGCCTATACTTACCTGACTTCGACAAACTCCCTGAAATCAACTGAGATAGCCTCGGTGCTTTGGCAAAATCAACCCGTACAAGGTGATCCCAACGACCCGAAGATCAGCTCGTCGGAATTCGGGAATCCTCACCGCTTCATCACCACAGGCACCTATCGGCACGAATGGTCTTCCAGCATGGCGACCAGCATTGGGCTGTTCTTTGAAGTGGCCCAGGGCAACACCTACATCTACTCTGGCGGCAATCGCTACTCCTTCATCTACTCCGGGGATGTTAATGGTGATGGCCAGGGCGGAAACGATCTGATCTATATTCCGAAAGACGCGAGTGACATCGTCCTCGCTGATCCCACGGATTGGAATGCTCTGGACGCTTTCATTGAGCAGGATGATTACTTAAGCGAACATCGTGGTGAGATTGCCGAGCGTTTCGGGGCCATCAATCCATGGTTCAGTAATCTTGATCTGCGAATTCTTCACGATATCAAAACCCCGGTGGTTGGTGGGCTCCAGTTGAGCTTCGATATCCTCAACTTTGGCAACCTCATTAGCTCAAGCTGGGGCGTTCGCCAGATCGCCAGCGCAGCAGCTACTTCGCCGCTGAAGCTGACAGGTTTTGACAGTAATGATGAGCCGATCCTCGATTTTGATACGAATCTAAAAGAAACCTATATCGATGATCTCAGTCCGCTCTCCAGATGGCAAATTCAGGTCGGATTGAGGTACTCTTTCTAACGGCTGTCAACTAACAAGAATGACACAGGCCGGTGCTTGGAATCCAGGTACCGGCCTGTTTGTTTTCAGAGGATCAGTTTGTTATCTAGATACCGGTCAAATCCGGCTGATAGCGAATTGATCCTAAAGAAAAGGTTAGCTGTTCGGTCGATGGGTAGTTGGCCGGGCAATCTTGATAACCGGCGGGATCAGTCTGGCCGGCGCCAGGTAACCAGCAGGGTCAGGTAGGTGGCCGCCCCGAAAAGTATGAAGCCCACATGCGGCAGGTGGTAGATGCGGATTTTGCCCACCGTCGTCCACCCCAGCAGCGGCGGGGTGAACGGTTTGACCACCAGGCGCATGGGGGCCCGGGGATCGAGGTTGTGCCCTTGTTGGTACATCCGGTACTGTCCCCAGCCGGCAAATGAGAGCCCCGCCGCCAGCAGCAGGATAGAGGCCCCTCTCTTGAAACTGTCGCCGGCGAAGGCCGCGATCAGCATGGCAACCCCCAGTAGGGCGATAACATAAGTGATCGTATTCTTGTCGAACTCCGGCAGTGGGGGTTCCACGTCGACACCGATATATCTTCCCACCACCCGCCAGTCATTCAAATCGCCTTTCAGGGTGTTGGAATAGAGGTACATTTTTGGGCTTCTGGTGGGGTACTGTGGTGATGTGAAGATGATAAATAGGTAGGGGAACAGCAGTGAAAGGAACAGTGCTGCTCCGGAAACCAGGAAAGCCAGTCGTTTGAAATCCATATCTACAGCATTCCTTCCAGGCCACCGATTTCTTTCAATCGCCGGCGCAGATCTTCTTCGGTCAGCAACCCTCCGGCAAAGCGGATGATCCCTTCCTGGTCGATGATAATATTGGTTGGAACGTATTTGACCCCATAGAGCTGGGCCAGCCGTCCCTTCTCGTCGGGTAGGACCGTGTAGGGGATCCGGTACCGCTGGACGAACTGCTCGACTTTGTCCAAAGGTTCCATCAGATTGATGCGTATGAATATGAAATCAAATTCGGCACTGGCCCGGTTAAGGCCTTTCGTTTCCCAATTGCAGCGGCCGCACCAGCTGGAAAAGAAATTGATGGCGATATTTTTTTTGCCCAGGTAATCGGCCAGATTGAAATTGTTGCCGTTCAAGTCTATCCATTGGAACGCTTTGGCCGCTTGCCCGGCTGATACCAGGTGTGGCTGGCGCTCGACAATGTTAGAGCGGTCAAACAACATGGCCTGCACGCTGACTTCCACATCGGGGTGCACCGCGCCATCAATCTCTACGTAGGGCCGGTGCAGGAGCCTGTCGACCCGGCCGGCGGCTTGCGCGGGCGCCAGCAGCAGGTCGCGGCCCTGGCCCAGCCGCAGCCGCAGGTTGTCCAACGAGCCGAAGTAGAACTCTTTGGAACCCTTGCCCTTTTTGGCATGTGATATGTCCATGGGAAACCAGCCGTGCCCCGGCAGATACACCTCCACGTTGCAGTGGTAGCTGGCATTACAATAGTTGGGCACCCCCTCTTCGAACGGCAGGTCGATGTTCGCCACTTCGGTAGCGATCACCCCCGCCTCCCGGGCAATGGAGACGAACAGGGAATGAAAATCGATGCAGTTCCCCGACCCGACCCTGCAGGCCCGGCCCACGTCACCCTGGCCGTAACCGGGGAGGTCCTTGCCATAGTCCATATTATCGTAAACGTAGTCGTAAATGGCCCTCACTTTGTCGATATAGCGGGCCTGGGGGTCAATATTCTCACGAACGATGGTTGCCACCCGGGCCTGGGTCTCGGTATCGAGGTTATTGACCAGGTAATGTTGGAACCGGCTGCGGGTCGCTTCATCCAGTTCGGTAACGGTCTCAAAATCCACGTTATGAATCTCCCGCTTCCGCGATGCCAGGATATCCAGCCCCACGATAATTTCGTCTTCCGCGGGATTTTCAATTTCCAGGTAAACGAAGCGGTTGCCGTATTGGGCCTCCTCGCGCATATAGGTGGGATAGGCGGCCAGGGTCTTGATGCTGTAAATAATCTGGTGGCGGTCGGCCTTGGGATACGGTATCCAGATCCTGACATTCCGGGCGCCGGCCGGAATATTCACCACCCGGGCGGTGTACTTGATTTCGAAGTGGATCCGTTCGCCGAAATCACCGTATAGGGCCGGCAGCAGCATCAGGGCGGCGATCACGGGGCGAATGACGGATGCAATTCGAGAAGATTTCATACTGCGTTCCTTATATCAAGAGATAATTATCCGGGAGACCTGGGCAGGTCCCCCGGATAATTCAACCCGGCCCTGGCGGCTGCCCGCCTGGCGGGCCTGAGCGGGATATTAGGCCGGCTGCCACTCCATACTGCGTTTCCACTCGTTCTGAGGAATGACGATCATCCGGCCGCGCATCTCCATGTGAAGTTCACTGCAGAACCACAGGCAATAATACCAGTAAACCCCTTCATGATTGGCGACCAGCTCCAGGTCCTTGACTTCCCCGGGATCAATCGATTCCATCACGTCGTGGCCGGTCATGGCTAAACCATGGGTTATGTCAATGGCCTCTTCGATATTGTAGAGGTTGATTTTCACGTCCCATCCCTGGGGAACAGTGAACCAGTCCGGTGTAAAGAACGACCGCACCGAACTCATGGTCACCCGCACCTCCTTGGCGGCATAATCATACTTCACGCCCGGTGGCGGCAGATCATCGGGAACCGGGTACTTGGTCATGATCTTTGGTTTGATCAGATCAACGGGAATGGCTTGGGTATAGTGCGACTCCGGGGGTAGCGGCATCTGGTCGATCAGCAGAGCAGGTATCTCCCCAATACTGTACAATTCGTGGTTTTCCGTTATCAACGGACCGTGCGGCAGGAAAGTATCCTTGGTGAGCTTGTTCATGATGACCAGGTACTTGCCATAGGGCTCGGCCGTGTCTCCACCCGGTACCATCAGGTGTCCCACCGAATAGTGGGCCGGGATTACGTCCACCACCTCATAGGGCTCCAGGCCGTGCTTTTCGATATACGGATCACCCATGGTGATCTTCTTCACGTCGGAATCCACGAAGAAGCCAACGTACGCGAATCCATTGTTGTCGAATTCAATGTGGGTGGGTCCCATGCCGGCGTCGACATCGCGGGCCACGAAATCCCGGTCGATGATTTTGACACCGTATTCTTCACCGCTAAACCGCTGTTCGGAAATTGCCTGCTTCACTTTCCTGAAATCAACAAAGCGGACAATGGTGGTGGCTTTCCCGCTAACAACGGCATAAGTGCCGGTGGGAGAGATGTCCACGCCGTGCGGATTCAAGGGACAGTGCACCGCATAGACTTCCACATCCCGCCAGGCTACGATGGGCACATCGGGCGCCTCATCGCTGGTGATATATTTACCGTCCTTTACGGCCTGCCGGATGCTGGCGATGTTCCAGTAGAAAATATAGTCCTCCGGCCGCTCGAACATACCCACCACGTTGGTGGAGCGTTCGGTGTTGTAGGCCGTATTGACCAGCCAGCCGTCCATCTCGCCCCAGCCGATGCGAAGCATATCGAACTGCCACGGTCCCCAAACCTGCCAGGCTGTCTTCATAGCGCCGTCATCGGCAATGTCCAGACCCGTCAGGCAGGAGATATAGGGCCCCTTAATCCGGTCGATATCGACGCCCACGTAATCGCGGATCTTCTTTTCCGGATACTGTTCCAGCTCGATGTTGGCCACCAACAACTTGGTATTGGGGCCGATGTGGGTCCCGTGTATGCCGCCCTTCACATTGGGCAACCATAGGATCTCGGCTGTTCGGAAACTTGACAGGTCGACCCGGGCGATCCGGGCGTGGAGCTTATCGTTGATAAACAGCCACCGGCCGTCGTACCGGGCGTTGGTCCTGCTGATGGAAGGGTGATGGGAGTCACCCAGTGTGATCACCTCGCCCGTACGGGGGTTGGTCATCATTTTTCGAACGACGGGGTTGGCAATGGTCCACCCGGTGGCGGCCGTCTGTTCGAAGATCGGAATTTCCTGCAACAGCTTCATGCTTGGCAGGCTGTAAACGTAGAGCCCGCCCTGCTGGCCACCGCTGGCGAAGACGTAGAACTCGTCGTTCTCCTGCCAGTATTGATGGGGCATAGGGTAGGGCCTTTGGTAAGGATTGGAGGCCGAGGAACTCCCGGTGCCGCAACCAATGGCCACCAGGGTTATAAGGCCTAAGATTACTGTTTTATTCAACCATTTCATCATTTTCCCTCCCGAGAATTGAAACATGTTCGGTAAATGGGTTCAAAGTTTCCAGGCCGGTTGAGCATTCGCTCCATCCCAAACTAGGGCGTGAATAGCTCCTCACGCACTGGCCGGCAACCTGACCCGGTTGTGATTCAAGCCTACTATCTTATACCGGTTCGACGATCAGCTTACCCCGCATCAAGTAGTGTTTAATGCTACAGAATACGGTGCACTCGATGTCGAACTCTCCTGCTACAGTGGCCTTGAAATCGACCTCCTTAACCACGTTCGACCGTAGTCCGGTGATCCAGATATCGTACGGACCAAGGATATGAAATCCGTGCCCGCTGAACTCCGTTACACCGGTGATCTTGGGCAGGTCGCCGTCGTCGCCGCCCTTCAGGATCAATTTCACTACCTGATTCTGTTTGACGCGGATGACATTGGGCCGGTATTCCGAGGTAACCACGTCAATGGTGATGGTTACGTCCGGTGCGCCCAGTTCGCTCTGCGGTCCCCGGGACGGCTCGGAAAAGCGGGCATAGGGACCGGCCCAGCGTTTATGCCCTGGCACATATTCTTCCAACTGGGCGGCGGAACCTCCCCCGCCACATGACGCGATCACCAGGAATATGAGTACCGGGCCTAAAATGCGAGTGTATTTATTGGCCATTTCATGCTCCCTCCTTTAGTAGGGCGTTTATGTCTCTAACAATGACCTCCTGGGGGTCAACCAACCCGATATAGCGATATCGGATATTTTCGTTCCGGTCGATAAGGGCCACCATGTAGCTATGGTACACAATGTCCACGCTTTTCTTAGGTTCGACGAAGACCCGGTATTCCTTCCAGACCTCCTGCAGCTGCTCGGCACTACCGGTAAGGAAGTGCCATCTGCCTTCGAACCCTTTGGTATAAGCCTTGACCCTGTCCGGAGTGTCAGTCTCAGGGTCAGTGGTGATAAATACCAGCACCAGATCCTCATCGATGATCTCTTTGAACTCGCGCTGGATGTAACGGAAATGTTGTGTGAGCAGCCCGCAGACGTCGGGACAGGTGGTATAGATGAACCCCACCAGCACCAGCTTGCCACTGAAGTCGGTGAGTTGCGTGGCTGAACGGTCCATATCGGTGAGCCGGAAATTGAAAGCCGGCTTGGGGTCCAGCAGTGCGATGCGCTCAACCACCTGCATACCGGCCACCTCCGGATGTTCCAGGGCCGGGTGCCTGAAGGGGGCGATCTCTGCTTTGGTATCTTGGGACTTACGGAAAAGGATAAAGGCTGCAATGAAAGCGAGGACAGCGAAAGCGTTCAGGAAAAGGTGGCGCTTATTCATTTTGGCCCGCCATCAGTCGACCACCAGTTCACCGCGCATCTGCATATGATAATCACTGCACCAGACGGAGCAGTAGAAGGGGTATACGCCCTGCCGGTCGGGCACGATCGAAATCCGTTCAACCTCCCCGGCCTTGATCTCCCTGACCATAATATCCAATGAGGGCAGGTAGAAACCGTGTGACACCACATCCACGTTGCGAATCTCGATAGTGATCTTTTGCCCCAGCTTGGCCTGGATACTGCGGGGAGTCCAGCTACCTTTTTCCGGCGCCTGGGCCAGCAACAGCACCGTATCCGGTCCCCGGCGGCCCGCCTCGTAGGCCATGACCGCCCAGATGGTGCCCACCGTGCTGAGAATAACGAGAATTACGGCCAGTATTTCCTGTTTGCGCATTGCAGTCTATCCCACAAAAAGGTTCATGAAGAAGATATTGATCCCGGTAAAATAAACGGCCATGGGAATCCATCCCATCCGGGCCTGTTTCAGGTCGGAATAGGTCTGGCGGGCGAACTTGAAGCCGAATTCGAGCGCAAATACCAACCCCACCAGAATGATTCCCATCTGGATGTAAGGCATTAACCCGGTATAGTACGGTGTCCAGGGGGTGGAAGCGGTGCCGAAAAGGTCCCAGCCCCAGGCGAAGGGGTCGGACACCACGTGCAACAGGTAACTCCCGTTGGGCAGGATAATGCCGACACTGAAGGCGGCCCAGACCGCCAGACCGATGGGCACCAGGCAGTATGAGAAATTGATGAATACCTGCTTCAGTTTTACCCCTTTGTCCCGGCTGAAAATCTTGGATAGGAAGGCAAACGCCAGTAACGATATGGGAATCAGCAGGAAGTCCACGAGGGTGGCCTCGGCCACATAGGTGAAAAAGCCCCCCAGGGTCGTAGCCCGGATCATGTCCCGGAAGCCACCCGAAGGCCCCTGGAAGGCGTTGAAAAATACCATGAAGATACCGATCATGGTCAAAGCCTTGAAGGCTTCGTCCAGCCCCCGCCGGTTGAACTTGTCGTCGGAGCGCTTCCGTTCGACCAGCAGATCGGTTCCGAAGGGGCGGATGTTGAAGGCCATGTTATCGTGGGGGCAGGTTTTGAAACATTCCATGCACAACCCGCAATAGGTGTTCCGGTTCATATCATAGGGCTGCTCCATCCAGGGGCAACCGTAGCCCTCTTCGTTACCCACGGCGCAGGTCTTTGGGGTGTGGTCCGCACAGATAGCCGGGTCCTTCACCCGCACTTCGCAGGCTGAGAAGTTGGAGTACAGCCCCTGGAAACCGCTCACCGGGCACATGAACAGGCAGAAGGTGCGCTTGCCGTAGATGACGGAAACGATGGTGGCGCCACCGATAATGGCGGCCAGCAACAAGAAGGTGGCGATGGGCCGGACGGTGAAGAAACCGGAGAACCAGGTGGACACAAAGAAGAGTATCACCAACGGCCACAGGTTGCGCAACTGGTTGGGCCAGCGCTTGTTCAGGCCCCATGACTTCTGGCGGCCGACCTGGATCAGCTTGAAACGCTGCAGCCAATCGCCCAGCAGCGGGAATGGGCAGACCATGCACCAGAAGCGGCCGATCAGCGGTACCATCAGGGTCATCAGCAGTGACCACCACAGGATCCACACAATCATGATGCCGAAATTGTAGTTGCCGGTCGACCAGCCGCCCACGAAACCTGCAATCAGAATCACCGCAAAGATAAAGAAATTGAACAGGATGGGGACAAAAGGGAACCAGCGGCTTTTGAACAGGGCCCGGACTGGCTTGTATTTGGTCAGGTCAAATCGCCAGTCGAGGGGAATCAGCCCGAACAGCTTTTCACGAGGGTTGGACCGGCCCTTACCCCGGAACGACAGCCCGATTGAGCCGACCCCCAAAAGAGCAACGAAGAGCGCCGCCGTGTGGTAGCGGGTATTAGGCAACACCTTGAAGTAACCCACCATGTAGGGGTGGAACTCGCCGCAGGTTTTGGAGCAGCGGAAAGTGAATTTGCCGGCTTTATCCGCCCTGAAGGCTACCTCCCGGGTTTCACCGGGGTGTACGTAGAAATTGACATCATAGCCGTCCAGGTAGAATCCGTGGGTGACGTCCTCGCTGATCAGTTTGAGGATGATCCGGTCGCCCTTGTTGACCTCGATCACACTGGGGGTATAGGCATATCTCTTGGCCCGCAGTTCGATGTGCTTGACCTGGCCCTGCGACTGAGATGATTGGCCGCACCCGGCCAGGCCGAGGGCCATAATAATGAACAACAGAACGAATACACCTATCTTCATCAATTTTCCCAACTTAGTACCCTTATAATGGCGATGGATTTCCGTGAGAAGCTTTCCATTTTCGATCCGTTCCAGACGGCGAAGGCAGTGCGCATTTCGGTGCCGGGCCGCAGTTCGATCTCACCCTCCTGACTACTGGCCAGTTTGCGCTTAAAAACCACCGCCCAGCGGCCGTCCCTGAACTCTCCCCGGCCCTCCACGGTCTGGCGGGCCAACTCCGTTTGGGTGCCGGGCCCGCTGGCGATCAGCTCTCTAACGGGCTGGACCGATTCGTTACCCTGCTCATAGCGGGCCAGGTTGCGGTCCGCCAGCCATTGCCAGACGTTCGCCAGACCCCCGTAGCCCATCATCTGGACGCTGGCCGGAGCGTTCTGATCGGTGATTAGAACGGCACAGGCGTCCGGGTCGACCGGGGCTCCCAGGTCAACCGATTGATCCTCGAATTCCAGCAGGAAAGCAATGTGGGTGCCGTTATAGACCGCCCGGACCAGAAGATCCTTTTCGGAGTTCCCATAGGGCGCCCGCGCCGACTGAGGATAAAGATGGATGGTCTCCGGATCGAAGCGCTGCCACAGCGGGTCCCGGACGTCCAGCGGCAGCTCACCGGCCACCCGTCGAATGGTCAGGTTATCAAGCTCCTCCAACCCGTCCGCTACGGCGTGAACCGACCGGTAGAGAAAAATAAAGTAGGCGCTAACCAGAATGGCCACGACTACAACGGTTCCGATGATGGTGCTAGTGGCTTTTTTCAATGGTCGTCACTCACTGTTCAAGTTCGGGTTAGCGTGTCTCTCTTTATCTCTGAATCGGTCAGGCATTTTTCAAAGATTGAGCAATGCTGGTCTTGATTTGGTCAAGTTTGTCGTCCATGCGTTTGGCCAGGTCGTCTATGGTTTCCATTTTCAGCATCCCTATTATTGAATCCTTGGCGTCACTCCATTGTGTGTGCAGGGGGCAGGGAGTATCGTCCGTACAGCTGGGAAACCCGAGGATGCATTTATCCAGAACGGATTCTCCGTCGATGATTTTAATAATGGTGTAGAGGGAAATCTCCGTGGGTGGCCGGTCCAGGGAGAAGCCCCCATCCTTGCCTTTTTGGGATCGTAAAATATTATGAGGGGTGAGCTGTTGCAGGATCTTCCCCAGAAAATGGTTGGGGATATCCAGTTCCTCGGAAATGGTGCGCTGGAGAATCGGCGCCTTATCGGATTGCGCTGCCAGATAGATTACTGCCTGCAATCCGTATTCGCATGCCCGGCTGAATATGATCTTAAGTTCCCCTTTCTCAAACTTATCGGACTATCGGACCTGATTGTCTGAAGTTTAAGTATTCCAATATTAATCGGTCAAGCGCTTTTCTTTCTTCGTGCGCGCTTTAGGCCGGGAAACGCTATTTTCCGGAGGGAGGCGGCCTTTTAATCGACTGCTGTCAGAAGTGTTTTTATCTCGGAGCCATTTCGCCGGCCTGAACGAACTCGTGATACAGGAAATCTACCAGGTCCCAGATCATCTCATCAGGAATTATTTCGTGTAGTGTCGGCATGGCACTTCCGGCTATGCCGGTATTAATGGTCTGATACAGATCCATTCGGCTGCTGCCTTTGATATAGAGCCACGGCTTTGACAGATCCGGCGGTTTGATCCTATTTCCTTTCTCATCAACTAAGGCCGCACTACTGGGCCCATCACCGTAACCGCTCTGACCATGGCATTTCCAGCACTCCAGATCGTCATACAGTCCCCGGCCCCGGCGAATCGTCTCTAAGGTTATTGGAGGTTCAATGTTGGGCAGGGGAATGATCTTTTTAGCTTCATCAGCCTCCTCGGCGAATCGGGGGTATAATGACTTGATGTAGGCCAGCACCGCTTCCCGATCAGTGCTGCTCATACCGGCCCAGGCCGGCATGGAGTTCCGCTGTCCCATGCCTAAACCGATAGTGGTGTAAAGATCCTCGTGCAACGGCAACTCCCCGTCCGCTGTGGATTTAATTTTGTACCGGCCCAGGGTAAAATCGCGCGGTTTGACAAACAGGTTGTACGCGGCAATCCCATCGCCCTGGCCGCTGATACCGTGGCAGGATGCGCAGCTCTCCAGATAGACCCGGCGGCCACGCTCTAGTGTATCATCTTGGCCGGTGATGCCTGAGATCAAGAGAATTAATAGAGAGGGTACAATCAATTTCTTCATTATTTCGCCTCCTAAAATGCGAACATGATCATAAACATGAGCCAATTGCTGTCAACCTTGACCACCCGGCCCATACCGGCCACCCAGGTAGGATTATACATGGAGATTGGAGGTTCCGGGTAGCCGAACATGTTTTTTTGGCTGCCGAATTCAAGCATCATTGCCACCGGTTGGATGGGGTGGTAGTGGAGCTGGACTGTAAAACGCGTGATAACGTTCGCATTCCCGGTCATCGTCCGGAGCATTCCGTCACTCCACATGTAGGTAGTGGTATCCATACCGTCCACGATATCATATGATCCCATCATGCGAACATCCATGCCATCAACATCGTCAGCCCACTGGTTTGTTACATTGACCCAATCAAACCGCGGCGACAGGTAGAATCGGGCCGGAATGAGAATTATATCGGTTCCGATAAAGCCTCCGCTATAATCGAAGGGTCGTTCTACCCAGTCGTGCAGGCCACTGGTCGGCGTGAGGGCTTTATGTGCATGGCCACCTCCGCCTTCGTCGCCACCGCCGCTCTCAAGGTAGGGCATGTCCTCATTGGTCATGTCGATATCGTCATTGTGGCCGATCAGGTATTGGCCAAAGAGATTTAAATGGTGACCCAGTAGTATGACATCGAGCGACGCATCCAGGCCTAAGCGGGTGAAGGCGGCGTTTTCAGGTGAGATATGTACATTCAACCCTCCCTCATCATCCCAGTAATCCAACATAGCTTCGTTGGGGAACGGATTACCGGGCAAGTCTTTCAGATTTTGGGAGCCCAGATACCCCAAACCTCCAATTGTCACCTTTTTTATGGCGCTATCAAAATAACGGGATAGTGCCAACCGCCCATAAATATCCTTGGCTATATTTGTATCAAAATTGCCGTTGGCGCCATTCACCAGTGAAAGATCGTAATTCACCCGGTTCACCCCGAATGAGTAAGCACCAAAGACAGATGCCCCTACTTTCGAGGATGAAAGGTTGGTTGCTCCTTTCACGGGTTGGATGGAATAAATCTCATAAGGCGACAGGGCGGAACTGAGTCTCCTGAGCGAGGAGAAGGGCAGTTCCAACTCAAACCGGCCGAACCGGAGATTGAGTCGGCCGGTACCGCTGCTAAGGACATTGTTCCAGGCAAAAAACGCCTGTTCCCAGTGTACGCCCATGGAGGATTTAAAGCGTCCCCCCTCGACCTCCAATTCTTGCTCAATGCCAAAGGCGGCAAAAAATGAAAGATGCCGGCCCAGGACACCTCCCATCCACAGGTGCCCACCCGGATCACGGAAACTGTTGACGTCGTATTGCCCATTCCCCGGCAGACCGGTGGGGGGGACGGCCGACATACCACTTTTTATTGTCCGTTGAACGAACATCTCGTGCAACATGCCGGAAAAATGGACGGCTTGGAATGACCACGGTGCGATATCCTCAATGGTGCCGGGCAACTGGTAGCCGTTAATTCTCACCCGCTCGCCGAAATCGTTGAGTTTAGGGATGGCGACATGGCAGGTCTGGCAGGGCTTACCGTATTTCCGGCCGAAGGCGGGAATGGCCTGCAGTGATGAACTGGAAACAATTAAGAGAACGAAAATTGCAAGCGGGTAGAGCCGTTTCTGGTGAATCTTCATATTTCCAAATCCTTCGTGGACTGCTTGTACATGTTATCCTGGCGGTGTTATCGGATTCAGCCTCAATTCCCTACGGTATAGACATAATCTCGCAGAGCCCGCAACAGTGCGTCCGAGTCTCCGGCCATCTCGATTACGGGCTCCGGAAAGTACTCCTCCGCGCCTTCGAAGTCAACATCTTCCCGCGTGGGAATGTAGGGCTGAGGCATCTTGGTCCCGGGCATGATCGCCTGGGGGTCACGCAGCCAATCGACCACCCAATCCGGCCGCAGTCGGTGCTTGGTCAGGGCCAGCTCGGGGGCCCAGTCCACCCGGTTGGCCGTAGGTTGCTTCCCCGCCATCAGATGGCATTTGCCGCAATCGCCCACATCCCCGGAGGCCAGGAACTCTCCCACACCGTATGCCGGTGATGTAGTTGACACCTGGTGCTTCCTCTCAAACGCGGTGTTGAGACCGTCGAGATACTGGAAGGTTTTGATGATGTCATTCCACATCTGGTCGCTGAACCCGTAAGTAGGCATTCGCACTTGAAGATTGGGGCGGATAACGCTGGGATTCTTAAAGAAATTGAATAGCCACAACGGTTGAACTTTGGCGCCCTCGGTGTTCAGACTGGGTGGTGATAGGGCCACGTCACCGATAATTTCACCGATCTGCCCACCGGTCCCATCAATCAGGTGGCAGCCCTGGCAGTTGTAATCCTTAATGACCGTCAGGCCGCGCTGGATCAACTCACCTTCCGCGTGCCTGTTGGCCAGCTTTTCAGGACCCACATCGGCCTTCACAAATCCCAGCAGGGCCGTCACTATGGCCGCGATCTCATCTTCCGAAAAATGGAAATTCGGCATGCGCAGTTTTTCGTCAGGGTTCTTGACGGTATGCCGGTCAAAAATACGCGGGTCGGCCAGTTTGGCTTCGAACCAGTTATAATTGGTATGGCCTATATCATGAACTGAGCCAAAATCCAGATTATGGACCGGTTTACTGCCTTCAAAAGTGAGAGGAGTTCCGATAGGTTTGGCATCTTCAAAGCCCGGGAGATTATGACAGCTGAAACAGCCGTGGTGCAGGATGGCGCGTTGACCGACATATTCCAGCTGTTCGTCCAGGGACATCTCCGCCATCATGCTACGGGCTCTCGGAAGAGTGTTGTCCTTGGCCATCCACCCCAGGGCGATACTCTCAAGTTCACCCTCGTCGAGTGCCGGCACGCTCATTTCCTCGAACTCCAGACTGCGTGATTCCAGCAGAAAAGCCGTGATATCGGCCGCCTCCTGATCGGTCAGGCGGAGATTGGGCATCCGGCTGATGGGATTATAATAAGTGGGGTCCTTGAGCCAATTGAATAGCCAAGCGGCGGATACCTTTGATCCCAGGCCGACCAGGTTAGGGCCGTGGCGCTGCAGCATTCGCTCCAGCGTGATCTCGGCGATTACCGGCTCCGGCTCCATAATGTGGCAACCCAGGCACCCGACAGACTGGAAGAGTACCTCTCCCCGCGCCAGATCCCCACTAACCGTTAAGTCGAATGGTAATTCCGCCTCACTGGAGTTGGCATACAGGTATCGCACGATGGCATGGACTTCGGTATCGGCCCGATGAACGGCTGCGGAATCGGCGGTATTGGTTTGATTGAAAAACGATGGCATCCAAGTGCTATGGCGGAATGATTGCGGTTCGCGGACCCATTTGAATATAAATTCCTGCTCCAACTTCCCCGCCACCATGGCCAGGTTCGGTCCCCGTCGATCCCACCCTTCATAGCGGTCCAATTGGTGGCAACCGAAGCAGGCGGCTTTCTCAATTATGGTCAGGCCCAGAGATAATCGCCGAGCCCCTTTGATAATTGGTTCGGATTGGTGGCATTTCAGGCAACCGGCCTGACTGTAGGCCGCCGGGTACATCTTCTCTTCCCAATGCTCCAGCGGCTCCCAGTGGTAATCTTCTTCCCACTCGCGAGCCTGATCCGGCGTGGCCGGCATGTGGCCGCTGCTGATAAAGGAAGTACCGCGTCCTCGTCCGGCATGGCAGCCGGTGCAACCATAGTCATCGAGCGGGTGTGGTGAAGCCGTACTGAGATACAGTTCCAGGTTGGGGTGAGTAGCGAACGGCTGAGGCGCATCCTCATAACCGGCCCGGTCGATCCCCAGGTGGCAGGTGGTGCAGCGGTCAACCTTGGGAACGGTGGTGAAGTTGATATTATCCTTGATATCCTTGACTACGATCTGGTTGATTTTAATTGAAGGAGCGAGGAAATCAACCACCGGGAGATCGCGAAAGACATTTGCCACCCGGTTGGCGAAGGTCATTTCCTCAGGGTCGATGATGGTCAGTTTGCGCTCCAGGATAGCAACATCCCGCAGCAGGGCCGCTAATTTCTGCTCGCTATCTTGAACATCCGCCCTTAATTCTTTCAGGTTCTGCTGATGATTTTCAACGGTTATCAAGAGCTCTTCCGCTGCCGCCCGATAGCGGTCGTCCCTGTCGACCAGTCGCTGGTAGGACCGCTTTGCGCGGTCGATACCCTCATTGGTTGCCAGTGCCAGTTCCAAGCGATAGCGGGCTACTTCTAAGTCGGCGGTGTTACCTTGATGGCGCAGATTGGCCCCGTAGTATTTCCCCTCGACCGCGGCCAGCAGGTTTTCCAGCTCACTGATCCGTACCTGTTTGCCGGCCAGTGAGTCCCGGGTGGCCGCCAGGTTGGCCTCCAACAGCTCTTTTTGTTTTTGATCGACTTCAAGGTGGCTTAAGTCTGTTCTGGTCTTTTCTATTTCCAGACGGCGGAATTCCAATTGATACGATTTCCAGTCCCGGCTGTAGTCATCGCCGAACATCCAGAATATGCTGCCGGCAAATAGTATGCTTGAGATGGCGAACCATTTGCCCAGCACCTGGGGTCGATAGTAACGCTCTTCCTTGATCGGGTCCATGACGACTAAATATTGAAAAACGCTTCGGGGATGGCGATGATGTACTTGAGATTCAGCGTCCAGCGCAGATACATTTTGATCGGCAGCAGCAGCATGGCCAGTGCCAGGAAGACGATCAGGCCGTAGCGGATCGGCCCTAATTTTTCCCGTAGCGGCCGCAGTTTCCCGCGGGCCAGCAGCACCGGTGTGAGGCCGAAATAGGCCAATAAGAGCACGATCCCTACCGATTCCCGCAGAAACAGGTTGGAGGGCAGACCTACTCTAAACATCTTCACCCAGATGTACTCGGAGAGATTTACATTGCTCAAGGCGACCACTTTAGCAATACTCCACTCCTCAAAGGGTCCGAAGAAGTTCCAGTTCGGGCCCCTGAAGAAGGTCCCGATAACTATCAGGAAAACCCATAGCACCAGCCAGCCAAAGAGAAAGATGGAAATTGATTTGCGCCGCTGGGCGAAACTATAATAACCGCTGCCCTCTTTATTGCGATCAAAATATGGAATCGCCATCAAGCCCAGAATCATCAACGAAGGGAATAATACGCCCGCTATCCAGGGATCGAAGTACACCAGCATCTCCTGCAACCCCAGGAAATACCAGGGAGCCTTGGCGGGATTGGGCGACAGGGTGGGATTGGCCGCTTCCTCCAAAGGCGCCGGTAAGCCGATCGACCAGGCCACCAGGAATACCGTCATCAGAATCAGGGCGATCAGTTCGATGAAGACCAGATCGGGCCAGACCAGGACTTTCTCCTTTGGCGAGTGGTATTCGGCCACCGGCTCACCGGCCGCCAACCGTCTATCATTCTCGTAGGCCTGGTACATCGAGAGCCATAAAAAGAACAGGCAACTGTAGATTAGAATGATGATTGGGACGTTATCCGGCTTTTTGAGTATCAGGCTGAAATTCTCGTCGGTAAATCCCAGGAAAAAAAATAGGCTGAGGATCACAAAAATGAACAGTCCGCCTTGCCTGGTCCAGAGCAAATCGATCTTCATTTTCCGATGCCAGGCTTCGAATTTGTCCGTGGGTGGAAACACGAAGGGGAAGGCCAGCAATATCAGGGTTAACGAGATACTGGGCTGCGATAGGAGATCGATCACATTCTTGATTAGTGCCAACATGCCTGCGCTCAAATATTCTTGATGATGTTTACAGAGGTCCCGATATGTTGCCATCCTTGCGGATGCGCCAGAAATGCACCGACATCATGACGATAATAATAAATGGCAGGCCTACGCAATGTAGCACGTAGAACCGCAGCAGGGCGGCTTCCCCCACAAACCGGCCACCCAACAGAGCGAAACGTACATCGCTGGACATGGTTATCAGATTGATGTCGCCAATAGCCAGCAGTGAAGCCCCCGGCCCCTCGTGGCCAAAGAACGGCGTGGCGCGGGCCATATTTGTTCCGACTGTAATAGCCCAGATGGCCAACTGGTCCCAGGGCAACAGATAGCCGGTAAAGGACAACAGCAAGGTGAGGGACAGCAGGGTGACGCCCACTCCCCAGTTGAACTCCCGGGGTGGCTTATAACTGCCCGTCATGAATACCCGGAACATGTGCAGCAGCACCGTGATCACCATCAAATGGGCGCCCCAACGGTGAATCTCACGCATGACTCCCAACGGGACCTGTTCCGATAGGTCGACGATATCGGTATAGGCGTATTCCACTGTGGGACGATAGTAGAACATTAACAGAATACCTGAAATCGTCAAGACCATGAACAGGTAGAATGATAGTCCCCCCATGCACCAGGTGTAATTGAGCTTGATAGCGTGCCTCGGCAGCCGGGCCGGGTGCAGATGCAGGAACACATTGTTCAAGATGCTCTTGATCCGTTGGCTTCTACTTTCAGGGAAAGGATTCCGAAAGATGGACTTCCAGATCATGGAGTCCGTCAGCCTGGCGCCCAAAGTTTTCCGCTCAGTCTTTGCCATTATCAGCGCACCTCATCAAATTTTCAATAGGGCTCCGGGTTGATCCCATTGCCCTTTCTCATACTGGAATTTCACCGATTTATCCACGAACACCTGGCCGTCTTCAGTCAGCGTGATCTTGAATCGTTCCAAAGGCCGGGGAGCGGGTCCTTCGAAATGAATCCCCGACTTGCGGAAACCGCTGCCATGGCAGGGGCATTTGAATTTGTTGTCGGTAACCAGCCAGTTGGGGGTACACCCCAGGTGGGTGCAGACGGTCGAAAGAGCATACAGGCCACCGTACTCGCGGATTACCCAGATCCCTCTGGAATCCTTGAACCTCTCATCCACCACCCCCATCTGAAAATCATCGGGATAGCCGATCGTAAAACTTTGGGGTGGCTCGAACAGCACGTTGGGAAACAGGAACCGGCCGATCATAGTCATGAAACCACCCATGGCGGCGGCAAAGGCCAGCCAGCCCACGGAGAGCCAGGATAAAAAACTCTTGCGCTCGATTGGCTCGGCCTGGTCCTGCTCCGGTGCCTGGCTGGGGGTAGTTTCGGCTTCACTCATGGCTCTGCTTCAGTCCTTGATTCCAGTCATGGACTTAATATTCCTTCAAGGCCAGCAAAGCAGCGTTGGTGATACTGAGGTTCTCATCCGACTCAGACAGCGTAATTAAGTTGTCCTCGAATATGGGGTCCTGCAGTTGAACGGCCATTTCGATAGCCACCGAGATGGCTTTTTCCCGCTCATTAATATCGACCTGCGGAAACTGCTTGAGGTATTCACGGCTGAGCAGCTGGTTGATAATCGGCAACCCCGCCCGCTCCCCGAGTTTAGCCAGCGCTATAGCGGTGTCCCAGCGAATGTTGGGCTCAGGATGCTCAAGCAGCGGGAGCAGTGCCGCGGCAGCGCCCGGCCGGCCGATACGACCCAGGGCAATCACCGATTCGAGCACAAACATGGGCTCATTATGGTCCAGCAACTCCAGTAGGGCCTCCTCGGCGGCAGCCTCCCCTACCAGGCCCAGCGCTTTGACGGCCGCCAGGCGATTGGGCTCATCTTCGTCGCTCAGCCCTTTCAAAAGCTCCGGTTCGAAACGATGGTCCCTGGTCAGCCCCATGGCCAGGGCCAGGTAAGTGCGCAGGTAAGATTTTCTCTCACCTGCCGATCGATTATACTCGAAGGATAACTGGTTGACGAAGCCCTGGTCCAGCTGATCCGCTTCAGGCGCTCTCAAGAGACTGATCATGTCCAGCGCAGACTGCCAGCGCTCGGTCTCCGACCCCCGGGAGATGGTATCCAGGGCGGAATGGATAGTGGGCGGCGCGCCGACAATCAGCCTCATGGCTGAGAAAACCACCACGCCAAAAAAGGCTATCAGGTAAGGGATCACCACAAAGGAATAGATGATAACCTTAGTACGACTCCACTTGGTTGCTTCCTGTGAAATTTGGGTACTCATTGTCTAGACCAATTTAACCTATATCAGTACTGGAGGGGAGGGGCAGTTAATCAACTATAGTCGAATTGGTAAAGCATTAGATAGATCGCCACCCCGGTCACGGAGACGTAGAACCAGATGGGCAGCGTCCAGCGGGCAATTTTCCGGTGCCGGTTAAATCGGCCCCCCAGACCGGCCCGCAACGTCATTATCACCAACGGCACATTTGATACGGCCAGCACCGTATGACTGAGCAGCACCGCGAAATATAGCCCCCGCAGCGCTCCGTGGCCCGGGAACGGAGTTGCCCCGGCGGCATAATGATAAATGGTATAAGAAATCAGAAATAATACTGCTACCGCGACCGCTGCCAGCATCGTATTTCTATGCCGGTTAACCTGCTTGTGGCGGATGAAATAGTAAGCGGTTGCCAGCAGTGCGGCGCAAATACCGTTCAGCGAGGCGTTGATCAGTGGTAATTGCGAAGCGGTCATTCCTGCGAAACGAGCAATTCCTGAATATCGTAAATCAAGGTATTTATGGCCGGTTCATCTTCGCTATTATAATAACCGCGCACTCTCCCCCGGCCGTCTACCAGGGCAAAATAGGTGCTGTGGTTCACGGGCGTGTCCATCGACCCCATTTTGAAACCCTCGGCGGCCAGGCGGTGGATGTCTTCAATGGCGCCGGTTAAGAAGGTCCAGCGATCACTTTGAGCGCCGTAGCGCTGCCCGTATTGCGCCAGAACCTGGGGTGTATCGTATTCCGGATTGACGGTATAGGAGACAAACTGCACCTCCGGGTGCAGACGAAAGTAATTCTGCAGGCCCGCCATTTTGTTCGACATGATGGGGCAGGGTCCGGCGCAGGTGGTGAAAATAAAGTCGGCCACCCAGATCTTACCTTGCAGGTCATCCAGGCCCACCGGGGCGCCAACCTGATTAGTCAGATTAAAATTGGGCAACTCGGATAATACCGGCAGCCCATCATTTTCCCTCGGCCCTGATAGAACGATGAAAAGCCCGAGAACAAATAAGGCCGGTACTACAGCCAGCCACAGGTAAGCATCGTACTTTCGGCCGCCACCCTCAGTCATCCGGGCGGTCCTGGCCTGCTTTGTTCTGGCGGACATTCCTGACCACAATACCGGCGATTATGCCAAAGACCACGAACGGCGCCCCCAACAGACTGAATATCGGTACCAGAATTTCCTGAAGACCGTTATCCTGCATGGCGCAGAAGGGACAGGCCGCCAGCAGAGCAGGCATCATGACCATCAGCGCCGGCAACAATACTGTCCTGGGTGACGCTCTCACCGGGAAGTGCTCACTCTAGTTCACCCAGCTGAAGGGGAGATCGTACATTAGAGCCGCGGTAAACAGGATCGCCACCGGGACGGGAAGGGCCACAATGAATTTCAGGATCGGGGTCTCAGTCCGTAAATGCATGTAGAACAGGGCCACCAGCATCATCTTGGTGGCGGCGAAGGCCAGCAGGAGAGTGATGGTCCCAATACGGGGGAGAGACATATATGTGACACTAACCTCCACGACAGTAAGGATCAGTAGCGCCAGCCAGATAAACACATAGGTCTGCTTATGGTCGGTTGCAGTCATCGAATGCTCCTTTTGCTCACAATAGGTAGATCACCGTAAAAACCAGGATCCAGATCAGGTCGATGAAGTGCCAGAAAAGGCCCAATATCTCGACGCGATCGAAGTTTTGGGCCGAATAGCCGGCCTTGTCAACTCCCAGCAAGATTATACCGATATAAATTACCCCTGTCAGCACGTGCAGGCCGTGGAAGGCGGTAGTGGCGTAGAAAACGGCGGCATAGATGCTGGTACTGGGTATGAAACTGGTAGCGCCGGGAAATCCCGCCGCCGCTAGAGATGCCGCCAGTTCTTCGCTGCCCATAATAAAATGGCTGTATTCCCACACCTGGATGGCGAGGAAGATCAGGCCGCTCAACATGGTCAGGCCCAGGAAGCGCTTCAGTCCACCGATGTCATCGCGCTGGACAGCATTGAGGGCCATGACCATCGTGAGGCTGCTACAGATCAGCAGGAAGGTGTTGAAGGCGGTCAACGGTACATCGAGTATCACACCCGGTGCCGGCCAGAAGGGGGCGCCGGACCGCAAAGCGGCCCCACCGATCAGCAGCCCGCCGAACGATAGCCCGTCCATAATGATGAACAACCACATTCCCAGTTTACCGGTAGTGGCTTTGCCAAAGGGATCGCGTAGCGCCACAGCTTCGCTCATTTAAACCCTCCTTTCAGAGTGATTGGTCCACACCATCGTGCCATTCGCCTCTTCACCAGTCGGTTGCCGGGCCCTAGACAATAAAGATAACCATATACATGGCCAACCAGACCAGGCCCAGAAAGTGCCAGAAGAGGCCCCCGATTTCCACCGGGATGTGATCCCGGGCGGTCCAGCGGCCCCTCAAAGCCGGTACCCATACCCACCCCAGAACGATCAGGGCCGCCACTACGTGCAGCGCGTGCAGGCCGGTGAGGGTGAAGAATATGGCTCCGAATGCTCCCGTAGAGGGCAGCACATTCCGGCCGATGAAAATAGCCCACATGATACTCTGGGAGGCCAGGAACCCCAGCCCCAGGAGCATGGTCACCGTCGTCGAGCGCCGCAACTGGTCCGCGTGCCCCAACCGGATGGATTGTAGGCCGTAATGATAGGCGCCGCTGCTCACGGCCAGGATTAACGTGTTGACTGTGGCCAGGACGAAGGGGGTACCGCGCGTATCCACGCCCAAATAACCGCCCAGGCGGGTCCTGATGGCCGCATAGATCATGAACAGGGTGAAGAAGAACGTGGCCATGACGGCTAAGGCGATATACATCCCCAAATGGGCGGTGAAGCGCCGCTGCGGGTCAACCTGCGGGATGGTGGTAACTGACATGGGCGCCCTAACTCTCCGGGGGCAGCGGTTCCGACTGGGCCAGCCAGTCCCGGCCTTTCACCCGCGGATTGCTGTATTCGTAGGGGTCGTTGTAGACCTGGGGTATGGTGGCGAAGTTGCCATGCGGTATGGGGTTTTCAATTGTCCACTCCAGTGTGTTGGCCTCCCAGGGGTTCATAGGAGCCACCTCCCCTTTTCTGAGAGATACAATGAAGTTGTAGAGGAAAATCAACTGGGCCGCGCCTAGCACAAAGGCCGCCCAGGTGATAATCTTGCTCAAACCCAGCAGCGGTTCGAGGAATTCATAAGCGGAGGGGTCGTAAATGCGACGGTGTTGCCCCGCATAGCCCTGGACCATCATGTTGAAGAAAACTATATTGAGCGGGATGAAAGACAACCAGAAGTGCAGTTTCCCCAGGGTGGCGTTCATCTGCCGCCCGAACATTTTTGGATACCAGTAGTAGATGCAGGCCAGTCCGCCAAACAGTACCGAGGCTGCCATGGTGTAATGGAAATGTCCCACCACGAACAGGGTATCGTGCAGGAAGATATCGGACGTGATAGTGGCGTTATACAGCCCGGTCAGCCCTCCCAGGCCGAAGACAAAAATGACCGACATGGTGAACAGCATAGGGGGGTCAAACCTCAGCGAGCCGCGCCATAGGGTCCCCAGCCAGTTCAAGAACATGAACGAAGCCGGAATGCTGATGATCAGCGTGAGGAACATGAATGATTTGCCCAGCAGGGGGCTCATGCCGGTGGTATACATGTGATGGCCCCAGACCACGGCGCTGAGCACGCAAATAGCGATCAGGGCGCCCACCGATACCTTGTAGCCGAAGGCGGGTTTGCGGGAAAACACCGCCAGCAGCTCGCCGGTTACGCCCCACACCGGCAGAATCAGGATATAGACTTCGGGGTGGCCGAAGATCCAGAAAACATGTTGATAGAGTAACGGGTCGCCCCCGGGTGTAGTAGCCAGTTGACCGGCCAGGAAGAATTGGGTGCCGGCCACCCGGTCCAGCAGCAGCAGGATCAATCCTGCCGCTATGATCGGAACAAACAGGGCGTTCAAAATGGAGGTCAGCCAGAGCCCCCATACTGATAAAGGCATCCGCATATAGGTCATGCCGGGCGCCCGGGCCCGCACCACGGTCATGATGTAATTGATGGCCCCCATCAGAGTGGAGGTCCCGGCCAGCAGCACGGCCAGCGCCCACAAGGTTTGCCCTCCGCCCGGTATGCCCCCGGCCGGCAGGCTTAGCGGTGGGTAGGAGGTCCAGCCCGCAGCGGCAGGGCCGGAAGGTATAAGGTATGAGATCAGCAGAACCAGGCTGGCAACGACCATGGTCCAGAATGAGATCATGTTCAGCGTGGGGAATACCATGTCGCGAGCGCCGATCTGCAGGGGGATCACGAAGTTCCCGAAGGCGCCTATCAGCATTGGAGTGATGGCCCAGAAGATCATGATGGTCCCGTGCATGGTGAATAGCTGGTTATATTGGTCCGGGGAGATTGCGCCGTCGTTGTCCGGCCAGAATAATCCGCCCAGCAGGGGCACCGGCTGGCCGGGATAGGCCAATTGCCAGCGGATCAACAGGGCCTGGGCGCCGCCGAACAGCAGGAAGAAAAGGCCCAGCCACAGGAACTGCTTGGCGATTACCTTGTGATCGGTTGAGAAAATGTACTTGCGAAGGAACGATAGCTCGCCATGAACTTCAGCCATGCTATAGGACCTCCTTCCAAGCCCAGCCCCATTTAGTAGGAATGGCTGTATCTTCCTCGAGCAACTCCCCCCACACATCGTCTTCCTCCAGGCCCTCCGGTTCCAGGCTGCTCAGCCAGCGCTCGAAATCTTCCTGCGATTCGATGGTCAAGTAGCCTTTCATGCGATAGTGGGAGTTGCCGCACAGCTCGGCACAGGCGATTTCATATGAGCCGGTCTTGGTGGCCTGGAACCACATGGCCGTCACCATGCCGGGGGTGGCATCCTGCTTGAGCCGGAAGTTGGGTAAGTAAAAAGAGTGAATCACGTCATAGGGCGACAGTTGGATCACCACCGGGGTATTGACCGGTATGTGCATCTGGTTCTGGGAGGGCACCAGATCGTCATCCGTGCCGAATTCCCCATCAGCGCCGGCATAGCGGAAATTCCAGGCGTATTGCTGCGGCATTACCTCCACACGAACCACATCATCACCTTGCGGGAAATTCCAGAAGGCCTCTTTGAGATCCCGAAATGACCTGGTTTCAATCACCACATCCACCGTGAGAAAGACCACTAGTCCCAAAGCCACCGTGACGGCTACATGCTTTTTGGACTCCCCTTTATCGTAGACCGCCTGGTGGCCCGGTCTGGACCGGTAGCGAAAAATGAAGTACAGCAAGGCCAGTACCACTATCCCGAAGTAGAGGGTAATGATGAAGTCCGTGTACTGAATAAGGCCGTCGATGCGGTAGCCGTTGAGGGAGATGTCCTCCGGGGGCTTGACGAACCAGATTCCCCACACGGATCTGGGGAGTTTCGCGGTTTGCTCCTTCAGGAAGGAGAAAAATCGATTCGCTGTGGCGATCACCATTAACCTGTCTCCTTAAGTTTAAGCCATGACCCGATCGATGAGGATCAGAAATAACAGGGCCGGGAGATATAGCACCGAGGTCATGAGCAACCTCCGGGCGTGTTTGAGTACCGGCCGCCTGACGACCACGACACTGGCCGCCAGTATGCTGGTCCCCAATAGTGTGGTTCCAATGACATAGATTATGCTGCCCCCGGAAACGGCGAACAAGGCCAGGCTGGCGCCTATCAGCGCCAGACTAAAGCCGATCAGATGTGTGCCGGTATAGGCCATCGAACGGACCACCGGCATCATCTTGAAGCCGCCGCGGGCATAATCCTGGCGGTAAATCAGTGCCAAGGCCAGAAAATGGGGGATTTGCCAGCAGAACAGTATGGCAAACAGGACCAGCGCCTCCAGGCCCAGTCCGCCCCCGGCTGCCACCCAGCCTCCTACCGGTGGCAGAGCCCCAGGTACGGCGCCGGCCAGGGTATTCCAGGTGGTGATGCGCTTTAAGGGGGTGTAGATCGCCAGGTAGGTTATAATAGTAAGGAATGTTAGCAGCCCGGTCATCCAATGGGCGAAAAGGCTCAGTTCCAGCACACCGGCGGTCGCAATGATCAGACCGAAGTTTCTGGCCGCTCGAGGACTGATCCGGCCCGAGGGGATCGGTCGACCGGCTGTGCGCCGCATCAGGCTGTCACGGTCCCGCTCAAAGTATTCGTTCAAGGTAGAAACACCGCCTGAGGCCAACAGTGAGCCCAGCAGCAGATGGCCGCCCGTCAGCCAGGTCGAAATATTGCCCCAATCCACCCCGGCTGCCCGCAGTCCTAGGTAATATCCCAAGAATACTGTAGTCAGCACGAGGTAGGATATCCGGGGTTTGGTTAACTCCCAATAGTCTCGCATCGTCAGTGTGAGCTGCGACCGGCCAGGTTGGCCGTGAACTCTGCCAACCCCCTGCAGAACTCTATTCTTTGATCTCTTCCTGGCAGCCGCTTCGATCATGTCCATCGTTCAAGTGATACTGGTTCCATTTATAGAACAGTCAGATCCGATTAGTCGGTATACTGCCGGGCAAGGGCCGATTGGCAGATTGTTCCGGCTCGCTTTGGGCCAGGTTGATATTGGTTTGAGCCAGTTCAAGGATAGTCTTGCTGCTAAGAGTCTTAAGGAAGCCGGTCTGGGCCTCATGCCAAATCTGGTGCGCGGCACAGGTTGCGGTAAAGGTACAGGCCAGCGAACCCATCAGGCAGCGGTTGAGAAATATGGGGCCCTCCGCCGCTTCGATAACTTCCAGGAGGGTCAATTTAGAGGCCGATTCGGCGAGAGATACCCCCCCACCAAGGCCGGGATGCCCTATCAAATGTCCCATCTTGACAAACCTGGAGACAATTTGCTGAAGATATTTCAGGGGAATTTCCCTGGCCCTGGCAATCTCCTTGGCCGGTATGACGGTGCCAATGGGGTAGGCCGCCAGATAGGTTAAAAGTCGAACGCTGTATTCACCGGTACTGGAGAGTTTAAATGCCATCTAGCTCCTCTTGATCGATCGTCACAAGCTAAAGCCCAAAATACGACTATTGCAATAGACTTTATGGAGTTTTAGCCGGTTGATCATACCGCAGTCGTCCCTGCCGAAGTGATTACCGTTTCCGGGCTGAGTCGATACAGCCGAATCGTGAATAGGAACCATAGGCCCAGCAGGCCGGCGCCATTGGCCACATGTCCGGTTGTAATGATGGGCTGTTTGAGTGTCAACACAGTCATTCCGCCCAGTGTTATCTGGATTATCAGCAGGACCGCTACCGCCGGCACCATCCGCAATAATGTGGCCGGCAGGCGGTTGCGTTGCTGCCAGAACTTGATCAATGTTACTACCAGGCCGCCGGTAACCAGCACAGCGCCTGCTCTGTGAAGCAGGTGAATGAGCATTTGATTCGACGTGATCTCAGGAAGTTCCAACTGCCATCGAGCCCAATTGATCCGGTCCACCAATTGGACATTGAGACTGGGCCAGAGCTCACCCCCTGCCAGCGGAAAGTCCAGAAAAGCCAGACCGGAACCTGTATGCCGCATCACCGCCCCCAGAATCAGTTGGAGATAGATGAGTATTGCGGTGGCCAGGGCCCACAGGCGAACCCTGGCGATCTCGTCCGATACCGGAGTGGGGGAGGGCTGCTGGCGGAACTCCCCTGAAGTGGCGTAGGCCAGTGTGATGACCAGCAGCAGATACGTCTGGGCTAAGGTGGCATGGGCTACCGACACCGGCGTTGGTAGCAGGTAAAGTACGGTCAGGCCCCCCAGTAACCCTTGGGTTACCACCGCGGCCACCGCCAATAGACCCAAGCGGCGTACCCAGGACCGCTGCTCGGCGCGCCACAGCCAATAGGCCAGTAGCAGGGTCAACAGCCCCACGGCGCTGGCAAACAACCGATGGCTATGTTCGTAGAGGATTCCGCCCACCATGTCGGAAAGCGGAAAGGTGAACATGAACCGGCCATAGGTATTGGGCCAGTCGGGTACGGACAGACCTGAGCCGGTGCTGGTAACCAGGCCGCCGACGAAGATCAGTACCAGCGCCGCCGCCACGGTGAAGGTGGCGAAAAGGTGCAGGGGGCGGTTGTGTTCAGGGGCCACGATCAGTATATGATCCCCGTTGCTTTACTTCTTCTTGGGCGGTTCAAAGGTGAAGTCCAGGGTAGCAGTCTCACCTTCCTTAACAGTGATTTCCCCCGTCATTGCAGGCAGCCGCTCATGCCAGGCCCGCACGGTATAGGTGCCGGCCGGTAAACCGGCGATCACGAAACCGCCGTCGGTGTCGCTGACAGCGAAGAAGGGGTGGTCGAAAATTCCAACCCAGGTCTTCATCCAGGGATGAACATCACATTTGATAGCGAAAACATCTTCGGTCTTTTCAAAAACACGGGTTTTCTTGCGAACGATCTTGGGCATCGCCATGTTGAATTGCGGATTCACTTTCGAAAGGCTGTGCACATTGTGCAGGGTGCCGTCGCTGTTCCGGATCTCCACCGGTTGTCCCGCCATGGCGCCCCACACATGCGGCTCATAACGGCATCCTACCTGGTCCAGAACCACCGCTTCTTCCGGTACCGGGAAGGTCTGGGCCAGGCCTGCCTCAACGCTTACCAGAACATTCTTCAGGGTGGAATTGTCGTTGATCACCACGGACTCGGAATAGACCGGTTCAGTGTGCTTGGCCTCGCAGACCGGATCGGCCTCCATTTTGATGGCTTTAAGTTTAGGGCCGGAGCCTTCAAAGTGAATTGTTCCTTTGATTGTACCGCCCTCGGCCAACAGCCCCGTTATAATTGAAAGGAAACCAAGAATCAGTAATGATTGCTTTGTAATTAACATGAGTCTTCCCCTTTATTGTATTTCGCAGGTAGTGGATACTGCAATTATTTCAGGGTGAAATTAAGTCTTGATCCGGTCGAATGGAATCAGGTACTTCACCGGCCCGCAAAAGGAAAACGACCAGTGGTGACCGATCGGTTGATGGGGCACAATCTTACCTCGGCATTTTATCTACAAGTCCTAACCTAAAATATATGGTGCAGAAATGGGGGCGGCCTACAACTAAAAGCCCTAAATTTAAAGAAGTGGTCCAAAGAATCTAGGAGATAGACCAGGATTGATAATGAAAGGATTAATAAAAACCAAAACCATGCTGCTATGTTTAGCGGTGGTGCTGCCCGTGAACCATACAGTCTTCGCCCAGGTTTCCGTTTTTCCCGAATTCTTGAATTTTGATGAGGTCATCTTTGGGCAAACCGTATCACATCCCCTGGTCATATCAAATCAAGGAGATACAACTATTGTTGTAAATGCCATAAATTTGTCCCACTCCTATTTCCAGGTTTCAGATACCTCGTTTCTCATAGCTCCCCACGATAGTCAAAGTGTAGATATTACTTTTTCTCCACAAGAGCAAGGTGTAGCTGACGGAACCATGAGTATTTTTGTAGCTGCTCCATCTGATACGACATTGGAGGTGGAATTAACCGGCTGGACTCCCATTGACTTGAACGTCGGATTGGCCGGAAACGAATCCTCGACGCCTATATCCTTCAGCGTGCGGAAATCCAGAGAATTCCTTCTCCATCTACGAGCGTCTTCCGAAACCAACTGGTCCATCCCCGACTCAGAAAGTGCCGTACTGACGATCTATGTCGACAGTATAGATGGCTCTCAAAATCAGGACATCGTTCTATTCAAAGGCGATGAGCTTTTCTTATATCGGATATCATTGGGGAGAATAGACAGTGGCAGCCATTCTATGGAGGTTTATTTCAATGGCGAAAAATCATCCTCTGGTGCTCAATTGGTTTACCTGGAGAAATGCTCTATCATTCCCGTGCCTTTAAGCGACCCGGACTATGACATCTATCGATTTTCCCCCGTTTTGTACGGCAGGGATCTGATCAGCGACGATGAGAGCAATCACACGGACACGCCGCTTTTGCTGTGGCACGAAGTTGAATATGACGGGGTAAACAAGTGGATTCAGTACAGTTTAATATGGAGCAATGAGGATAGCAGAACCGGGATCGGTTTATCGAGTCTAATGTCCCGGTGGAGCCGAACGACCGATATTGAATGGATATATAGAATCAAAGTCGATCCCATAGGAAACATTCTTGAGGAACGTTTTCAGGGTCCGGGGCATTCATATTCGCTTTTTAATGGAGAGCGGATTGATGACCACCCGATTTTGAAAACGGTTACCGAAAATAATATGGTGGACGATGAAGGGGTATCAAATTATAAATTTTTTCTTTCTCCCGAAAGGAGCAAACAGGCAAGACACTCACGGGAAATCCTTATGGATGAAGATCCATGGACTTATGAGATCATGGCTTTGGAAATGATCGCTGAGGGTAAATATGAAAGTCCGGCTGACCCTTTTACTTGGGATTTAAGCGATGCCCGGAATTATCTCTACCTTGAATTCAACACAACGATGGAGGGATCCAACCTGAGATTGACTTTCGCAACCAAACTAGGAAACGAGGCGTTTTGGTACTATTCCGATTACGATAACTCCTCTGTGACTGCCGTGAATGCGGGAGGGTGGAGGCGGTCTACCATTGAACTTCCACTAGAAACTACCCTTGAGGATCTTGACTCATTGAAAATAATGGGTTCCGCCGACAGTCCCTTTTCCATTACCTTTGAGGAACTTTCCAAAGTTTTTTTGTTGGATGACGACTTCACGCTGTTGGTGTCTCCCCTGCTTTTGGATGAATCTTTTGTTTTGAATGAAAGCCACAACTCGACCCAGTTTGCCTTTGATGGATTGATTTCTGTAGGTGGGGAAGAAGTGGTTTACGCGCCAAAAAGATTCTTGTTATCTCAAAACTATCCGAACCCTTTTAATGCAATAACTAACATACAATACCAGCTTCCAGCGTCCAGTGAAGTACTCTTGACGATATACAATCTACGTGGAGATGAAGTCTTACGTTTGGTTGAAAGTGAACAACTGGCTGGATATCATCAAGTCACGTGGAATGCCACCAACGTCGCGTCAGGGATTTATTTCTACAGGATTCAAGTGGGTGATTTTGTGCAGGCCAGGAAGATGCTTCTGCTAAAATAGCGGCGTGCTATAAGCACGTCGGTTATGGCACAAATTCCTGTAAGCATTTGCGTAATAACAGGAGCCGCGATATTCAAAACCGCGTCGCTCATAGATGGCCACCGTCTCCAGGTTCTTATAGAATTATTGCTCACCGTCTCGGTCTGCTCTTGGCCTGAAGTTTCGGGAACATTTTGGGGCTAGATACTTAGGTGAGTATGGGTTTGATGGAAGATTCGGAATTGCACGCCTCCTACTTGTGGGTTCTGCCGCTGTTCGTTTTTTGCTTCACGGCGGCCGTAGCTGGGCAGGAAAAAAAGGAATATCCCGAATTGACACCTGAAGAAGAGTACGTAATTGTACAGGGGGGTACCGAGCAGCCATTCTCCGGTGAGTATACGGACCACCGGGAATCCGGCCTATATGCCTGTAAGCGCTGCAACGCTCCCCTATACCGATCGGAAGATAAGTTCGACGCCAGATGCGGTTGGCCCAGCTTCGACCAGGAGATCGAAGGAGCTGTAGAACGGAGACCGGACGCGGACGGAAACAGGACCGAGATCCTGTGCCTAAATTGTGGCGCCCATCTCGGCCACGTATTCCTGGGCGAACGATTCACTATCAAGAATACGCGCCATTGCGTCAACTCGATTGCCATGAAGTTCATTCCACACAGCGCAACACCGAAAACTCAGCGAGCCATTTTTGCCTCCGGCTGCTTCTGGGGCACGGAATACCAGCTGTCCAAACTGGAGGGTGTGATTTCGACAACAGTTGGATATATCGGGGGCCACAAGGCTGATCCCACCTATCAGGAGGTGTGTGCCGGCCATACGGGGCATGCCGAAGCACTTGAAGTCATCTTTGATCCCGGTAGAGTGAGTTACGAACAGTTGGCCCGGCTATTTTTCGAAACCCATGATCCCACTCAACTGAATAGACAGGGGCCGGATATCGGTCACCAGTACCGGTCTGCCATTTTCTATCTGAACGATGAGCAAAAGGCTATCGGGGAACAACTGATTCAACTGCTGGTGGCCAAGGGTTATGCGGTGGTCACGGAGTTGACGGAGGCCACCACCTTCTGGGAGGCCGAAGATTACCATCAGGATTACTATGACCTTAAGGGCACCCTCCCTTATTGCCACCGGTATGAAAAAAAATTCTAAATCCACCTGCCGGCCGGGAGTGCTCAAACCGGACGAGCAAAACCCTCGGTCAATCACCGATTGCTGACCACAGAAGGCGGGGGCGGGGTCGCGTCCCCTTAACCTAGTGTGCCGAGGGTCGTGCCCGTAGGCATTTTAAGTGCCGAGGGCCCCGCCTTCGGCAGGGTTCAGTCCGGCGAGTTTTAGACGGGGGCGACCCTACCCAATGCAATAAAATGATGTCATGTTGTGGCGGGTTGTACCCTGAGTTGTCATCCTTGTAATCGAGAAGCTGCTTTAGATGAGGCTTGAACCTTTGTAAGCGCGGGATGTATTTCTTAGTTTTTAGCCCTGAATGTCCAAAAGGCTCTGAAACGATACACTTCGTTGCTAAATTCGATGTTCATTCGCACTTGGGAATAAAGGAGAACTGTTGTGAATATCAAATGGTTGATTGTTCTGTTGATTGCCGGTTCAATGGCTGTCACAAGTTGTGCCAAGAAAACGAAAGAGGAAGCTCCAGCTGCCGAACCGGCTACGGAAGAGGTAACCGAACCGGTGGCCGAGCCGGCAATGGAGGCTGAAGAGGAAGCGCCGACAGAATAACCGGCGGAGAATCCTTAAATGGGGCTGCTCTAACACAGTGCAGCGGATTCCGGTAAATATATGGCGAGTGGCAAGCTGCCCTATCGGAGCGACCGGATGAGCCGGTTTGTACTGAAGGATAGGGATTAGTACGTCACGGACAGCGGACTATTAAAAACAATGATATCAGGTTTATGTCTAAAATAGCCTGAAACTGGCTGTTGCTGACCATTCGAGTAAAACGATAAAGGCCCTTTGGGGCCTTTTCGCGTCCGCAAATGAAGGGTACCAAGGGCCGTGCCCGTAGGCACTTCCAGTGCCGAGGGGCCCCGGCCTGTGGCGGGTAACGGGACTTCCCGCCATTGGCGGGACAAATCCCGCTTGAAAAATGCGAATTATACCTTGGAAACGCAGAATGCAATTCTTAGTTTTTAGCCTCAAATGTCAAAAAGATTTTGAACCGAACATCCTTGCCTGGTTTTCTTTTTAACTTAGCCGATATCGGATACCCAGGTAGGTAATCAGTAGAGATTCAGGTGGTTCAGGGTACTGCAATTATTGTGGTATCAAACCTAAATGACCTATTGATAAACACGACGACTTCCATGAAGGACCAATACAAGACAAAAGCCCAATTGATTGAAGAGCTTGAACAGACCCGCAAGCGGGTGACCGAGCTTGAGCATACGGCGGAAGGGCCGGAAGTCTTCGAAACAAAGTACCGCGAGCTGTTCGAATTGTCCCCTATCGGTATTACCATCCTTGATATGAAGGGAATAATCACATCATGCAATCCTGCCGTTACTGAGAAAAGCGGCTATTCCAGTGAGGAGGTGATCGGTAAGCACTTCTCAAAAATTGCACCCCTCCGAGCTAAGGATATTCAGAAATATGTAAAAATATTTGCTTCCATTATAAGAGGCAAGATCCCCAAACCGTTTGAGGTAACCTTTCAGAACAAAGATGGAACCACCGGCTGGAGCGAGATTTGTGTCTCTCTACTGCGGGTAGAGGGCCGAAGAGTGGGTGTGCAGGCGCTGCAGCGGGATACCACCAAACGCAAGCAGGTGGAAAAATCGCTACATGAGTCTGAAGAGAGATTTAAAAGCCTGGCTGACCAATCTCCGAACATGATTTTTGTCAATAAGAAGGGCAGGATAGTGTATGTCAATAAGAGATGCGAAGAGGTTATGGGGTATACAAGGGAGGAATTTTACTCCCCGGATTTTGACTTCTTAACATTGATCGCACCGGAATCCCTTGAGTTGATCAAAGCGAATTTCCTCAAGCATATGAAAGGAAAAAATATTTCCCCATACGAATATACAATTATCACTAAAGGAGGCAAGCGAATTGAGGCGATTAACGCGGCAAGACTGATCAGTTATAAGGGGGATACTGCTATCCTGGCAGTAATAACTGATATAACCGAGCGAAAGAGATCAGAGGAAGCTCTGCGGGAGATGGCCACAATTGATCCTCTTACATCCCTCAACAATAGAAGAAGATTTTCTGAACTCCTCGCACATGAGATTGACAGGACCATACGCTATCAAACAGATCTCTCGCTCATCATGTTTGATATAGACCATTTTAAGAAGATTAATGATACCTACGGCCATAAGGTGGGTGACAACGTATTAAAGATGTTTGGCGCCCGGATGAAGGATAATATACGGGAAAGTGATATCATCGCACGCTGGGGGGGTGAGGAATTCCTGATCCTGGCAGTGAACTCCGATTTGGAAAAGGCTCAAACCATCGCCGAGAAAATAAGAGCCGACATCGAAAGCCAACATTTAGCCGGTGCAACCAAATTCACGGTAAGTGCGGGAGTATGTCAATTCGAGTATGATGAGGACGCAACCACCTTCATCGATAGAGCAGACAAGGCGCTTTACCGTGCCAAAAACGATGGCAGGAACCGGGTGCGGGTCGCTAGCCTAAAACAGCCCAATTCTGACAATATACAACGAGCACAAAAGGCCCTTAAGTAGGGGCCTTTTCTCGTCAGTATATAAAGTGTGCCGAGTGTCGTGCCTGTAGGCACTTCCAGTGCCGAGGAGCCCCGCCGATGGCGGAGTCCGGGACTTCCCGAATCGCTTCGCTCTCGGGACAGGCTTCTCCCCGCATTCTGCGGGGTCTCGTCCCATAACATTTGTGCCGAGGGGGGGACTCGAACCCCCACATCCTTGCGGATACCGGATTTTGAGTCCGGCGCGTCTACCAATTTCACCACCTCGGCGGTTGTCCGGGGCGAAATTTAGCCTGGAAGTGATTGGGAGCGGGAGGAATTTAGGGCTGCCGCCAAAGCCGTTTCGATGTCCGGGTGGTGGGACTCGAAACCGGCCGTCTGCAACCGCGCCGGTCCGGCTTACCCAACGCATATGCTGATTGCCCGGTCCGATCCGGCCTATTATAAATACAAACAATGATATCAATATAGTATTTATTGATTTTATCATATTATTTTTGTACATTTGCGATATCTGGTTAATCCGCTATATCACATTGTTCCTAATAGGTCGTAATTATGGGGTGCCTGTGATTG
>CBDVAP010000008.1:0-43015 GCA_965372015.1 uncultured bacterium
ATCCAACAGGAAATCCAATGTAGGAAAACAGCCTGACTTGGGTTACCTTTTAATTTGAGGCAACAGGCCTGTTTAACCACAGTGGCCGAGAGTAATTTCCGCCTTGGAAAACAGGCCCCGTAGGCATGGTTGGGGCCATAGTTGGAACTGGGAGCAGTGAGTTTAAAAATAAAATCCGTGGTGGCGGACGGCTTGGGAGCCCATTTGGGTTTAAAGCCCGGCGACCGGCTGCTTAAAATCGACGGCCGCAAGGTACTTGACCACCTGGACTACCAGTTTCGCATTGACACGGCCAGCCCGGTCCTGGAACTGGAGATTGACGGGCGGCGGGAGTCGGTGGAGCTGGACAAGGAGCCCACCGAGGACCTGGGGCTGGTGTTCGAGGATTTCGCAGTCCGGCGCTGCGCCAACGATTGCATATTCTGTTTCGTGGATCAGAACGCCAGCGGATTGCGGCCCGCACTCAATTTCCGCGACGGCGACTACCGCCTTAGTTTCCTGCATGGGCACTACATCACAATGACCAACATGGGTGATAGCGACCTCCAGCGGATCGTGGAGCAGCGCCTGTCGCCCCTGAATATCTCCATTCATGCCACCGAGCCGGAACTCCGCCGCCAGCTGCTGCTGTATGGCAAGGACGACCGCCTGCTGGAGAAAATGCGCTTTCTAGTGGACAACGACATCCAATTGCACGGCCAGGTGGTGCTCTGCCCCGGCCTCAACGACGGCTCGCATTTGCGGCGCACCCTAGATGATCTGCTCCCGCTCAGCCCGGGCCTGCGGTCGGTCTCCATCGTACCGGTGGGCTTGACCGGCCACCGCGACGGTCTGACGCCCATATCACCGGTAACTTCGCAGTACGCCCGTGAGTGGCTGCACGAATACGCTGATTTGGATGAACACTATCGTCATTCCGGCGGCTCCAGATTGGTATTTCCCAGCGATGAGTGGTACATTCAGGCTGGCCGGGAAGTACCGGCGGCGGCCTACTACGGCGATCTGGGCATGGAGGAAAACGGTGTGGGGCAGGTGCGGGCCTTCCTGGACCGCTTTGCCGCCGAACAGGACTCGCTGCCGTCCCGCTTGGACCGGCCCACTCGCTTCACCATCGCCACCGGGGTGTTGGCGGCCGGGCTTCTCTCCCGGCACATTCTACCCCGGCTCAACCGCATCGCTAATCTGGCCGTCAGCCTGGAGGTGGTGCCGAACCGCTTGCTGGGTGAATCGGTGTCAGTGGCGGGCCTGCTGGCGGGCCGGGACCTGCTGGGCCATTTGATGGATAAGGACCTGGGGGAGGTGGTTTGGACGACCGATCGCATACTGAGCGCCGGACAAGGAATTACCTTGGACGATATGACCCCTGGCGATATCGGCCGGCAACTGGGTGTACCGTTGAAAACCGCCGGCGATAGCCTGCTGGAGCTTTTTGGCGGGGCGGATGGCTAAACCAACGGTAGCCATTATCGGCCGGCCCAATGTGGGCAAGTCTACCCTCTTTAACCGGCTGGTGGGTCGCCGCCAGGCCATAGTCGAGGAGACCGCCGGCGTCACCCGGGACCGGATCTACGGCCAGGTGGAATGGCGGGGATACAGCTTCCACCTGATCGATACCGGCGGCTACATTCCCGCCGGCGGGGATGTCATCAGCGATACCGTCCGAAAGCAGGCGGACTTGGCCGGTGAGGAAGCGGACTTGATTTTGCTGATGGTGGACAGCCAGTCCGGCCCCGCGGCGGATGATCTGGTACTGGTGGAACGGCTGCGTAGGCTCGATAAGCCGGTTTTGCTGCTGGTCAATAAGGTGGACGACCAGTCCCACGAGAAACGAGCCCTGGATTTCTATGAGCTGGGACTGGGGACTCCGCTGGCCATTGGGGCCTCTAGTGGCCGGGCCGTGGGCGACATGCTGGATGCCGTTATGGAGCGGCTGGAAGGGTCTTGGACGGCGTCGGAGGAGGAACGGGACTCGCTGGGCCTGGCAATTGTGGGGGTCCCCAATGCCGGAAAATCATCCTTCCTCAATGCCATAACCAAGCAGGAAAAATCGATTGTTACCGAAATCCCCGGCACTACCCGGGACTCGGTGGACTCCTACTTGAATTACATGGGCCTTAAAATCCGCCTGATAGATACCGCCGGTCTGCGCCGCAAGGCCCGTATCAAGGACGCCATCGAATTTTACAGCACCGTCCGCAGCTACCGCAGCATTGATGAGTGCCGGGTCGCCATCGTCATGTTGGATGCCCAGCGGGGGTTCCACGATCAGGACCGGCAGATCATGAGCTACGTCCTGGAACAGGGCAAAGGAATGGTAGTGGCCATCAATAAGTGGGATACCGTGGCCAAGGTCACGGATACAATGGGGCAGTGGGTGAAGGAGCTGCAAGCCGGCTTCAAGCAGTTGGAGCACTATCCGTTGGTGTTTACCTCGGTACCCAGGAACCAGCGTTTGTGGAAAGTGATGGAGGCGGCCGTAGAGGTTTCCCGCCAGGCCGACCGGAAGATCCCTACCGCGGAGCTTAACGATTTCCTGGCCGGGGCCCTGGGCTATCTGTCGCCACCGGCAGTCAGGGGCCGGCAGCTGGGCATAAAGTACGTTACCCAGGTCCACCGGCGGCCACCGTTATTCGCGTTTTTCTGCAATCACCCCGACCTGATCCCGGTATCTTACCAGCGCTACCTGCAGAACCGCCTGCGGGAGCGCTTCGGGTTCTTTGGCGTGCCGGTCAAACTGTCATTCCGCCGGAAGTAAATGCGGCAATTGCTACTCATACTGGTAATGGCTGGAATCTTGGCGGGGCAGGCGGCAACGCATCAGGGGCCCAAGTGCGGCCTTTCCCAGCGTCCCAAGTTTATGCCCTTGAAAGCCAATATTCTGGAGCCCCGGCCGGATTTGCAGACTTCGTTCATATCCTCAGACGGTCAATTCGCGATTCACTACGATACTACCGGCATTCATAGCGTGGTCACCTACACTACCCGCCCCGACCGGGTCCCCGATTGGGTGGTGCAGGTGGCCCAAGCCTGCTCCCTTGCCAGGTCTTTACTATTGGAACTGGGGTATGAGCCGGCGCCCGATGACGGGGACGGGAAATATGATGTCTACCTGGTGGGTGACCTGCCGCCCGGGTGGTACGGGGTAACCATTCCGGCGGGAACGGACGGTGAGGATCGCACCACTTCGTTCATCAAGATGGATAACGACTTCTCCACCCTTGAACTCTACTATACCTACGGCCTGGACGGGGCTCGGGTTACCGCGGCCCATGAATATTTCCATGCCGTCCAGATGGGGTATAAGGCGGTGATTGGGGATATCTTCTTTTACGAATTGGCGTCCACCTGGTTTGAGGATGTTGCTTTCCCACAGATTGATGATTGGGTGTATTGGTACCCTGATTTTGGAAATAATCCCACCCAGCCCATCACCACTTCTCCCCTGCAGGGGGGAGGCTATTCCATTGCAATTTTCGGGCACTACTTGACCCAACGGTACGAAATGGATTTCATGCTGCACCTGTGGGGGCGGTTCCAGTCCCAGGGTGCCCTGTCAGCCTTGCGAGCCGAGCTGGCCCTCTGGGGGGGATCCCTCTCCGGGGCCTGGATTAACTTTGTGGCTGGTCTTTTCCTCAATGGCACTGAAAGTGATTATCATTTCTACCCGGACCAGATCCTGCTCGATCCGCCGCTTATCGACTCACCCCGGATTCTGTCAGACAGCTTGACATTATCCTTCACTCAGTTGCGGGAAGTCACTGCCAATATCCAGTCGCTCCAGATGTCGGGGCCCAGCACCTTGCGTCTCCAGGTAAGGTCGGCGCCGGAATCGTTCACCGGGCGGCTGGTGCTGGATTCCGATGGGTTGACCCCTTATAATCTGACGGATGCGCCCATGTATCTATCAAGCCTCAACAGTCTGTCGAAGATGGTAGTGGTGGTGGGCGCCCAGTCCGGTGATCTGGATCTGACCGCCACCGTGATCGACACTTCCTATGCCATCGAATTTGCTCTGGATGAATTGGCCCCCAATCCGGTGAGGCCCACACGGCAGGGCTTCAGCGGGCTGCACTTGATCTACCGGGTGGGTGAGCCACTTCCGGATATCAAACAGCAAGTAACAATCTACAATCTGCTGGGCCGGGAAATCTACAGCGCTGGTTGGGTTGGCGATGTGGGTGAAGGCACACACAACCTGACTGTGGAGATTCCCGCCATGCGCCACTGGGCTTCCGGCGTTTACCTGCTGACACTCTCTATCGGCCGCCATACTCTCAAGCGCACTTTCACTGTGATCCAGTGAGACGCAATGAATATTCTGGCAGGCCCCAGCTCCATAGCTGAGCACCGGGTCAAAGGCTCCCGTTTTATTGCCCGCGCGCTGCCGGTAACCGACCGGCCGGCAATAGACCGGGCACTGGCGGGTTTGCGGGATCGTTTTCCCGATGCCACCCATATCTGTTATGCCTACCGATTGGCCGGCGCCGGTGAGCAGCCGGTGGAGTACAGTACTGACGCCGGTGAGCCGGGCCGGTCAGCGGGTGTACCTATATTGAACACACTGCGCCGTCATGAACTCGTTGATTGCCTGGCATGGGTGGTGCGCTATTTTGGCGGCACCAAGTTGGGTATCCCGGGATTGATCGCCGCCTACGGTCGGGCAGTTGAGATGGCCCTGGTGGATGCTAAAACGGTCCCCTGGGTCACGTTGACTACCCGCCGGCTACTGATCCCCTATCCCCTGGTTGACCGGGTCAAGGCTGCGGCTCTCAAGGTGGGCGGTAAAATCTTGGAAGAAGAGTACGGCCTTTATGTTGTGCTGCTCACCCAACTACCGGCGGTCGAGATTGACGACTTTTTGCACCAGGTTCAGGATTGGGGTGGAGGCACCATTGATATCAAGGAGGAGAATTGATTTCTCCCGATAGTGATATTAAATTTCAGCTCTTCGGATGCGGGGTGGAGCAGTCTGGTAGCTCGTCGGGCTCATAACCCGAAGGTCGCTGGTTCGAATCCAGCCCCCGCTACATTATAATCCCCGGGCACCTTTTGGTGGTCGGGGATTTTACCGTTGGGGGTTAAGGAAGCGAACCAGCCGGTTCGAGCCGTAGCGACCGCAGGGAGCGGAGACCGTTGAGCGTAGCGAAACCATCCAGCCCCCGCTACATCATAATCTCCGGACACCTTTTGGTGGTCGGGGATTTTACCGTTAGGGGGTGAGGATGCGAACCAGTTGGTTCGAGCCGTAGCGACCGCAGGGAGCGTAGACCGTTGAGCGCAGCGAGACCATCCAGCCCCCGCTACTCTCGAGAGACCCTCTTTTCCGACGTGAAAAGAGGGTTTCTTGCGTGTTACCCAGTGTAATCTGAGGTGGCCAAATGCACTATTTTTTCGATTGTGCAGTCAGTTTCGACGGTAATCAGCCCATATCAGAGGAGTTGTTGGACTGTCAGCCTAGAGTTCAATAAACGGAGGTTTGCTGGATGAGAAAAATATACCGATCTAATAGGCTAGAGGTTCTTTTCCACCTATTATACATATACGAATTTCCCGTCAGTAATTCGAGGAATAGGATCTGCAATACGATCTAAGGGGCCAGCAGATCTTGGATCGTTTGAAATAATCAAGCGGAGGTCGCTTCAGATAAGGCGAGAATTAAGCCTTGGAGAAGCGAACCTTGTATCGTAGTCTTAGCCCAAAGTGTCCAAAAGGGTCTGAACCGATACAGAGGCAGTGGTTACCTCGTCCCTTCAGAGTCGGGATTTGAAGAAAATCAGGTCCTGGATCTTTGCCTCAATCTGCCGGTTCCCATTGGGGTGAAACCGGATAGGTCCGGTCACTCCCTGAGGATAATCCATATTGGCCAGAGCTGCCCTGATTTTACCCCGGTTCAGACCAGCGTGCCGAATAGCCTCCAGGACGATTCTCATGCTATCATAGGCATAGGCTGCAATAGCAGATGGACGACGACCATAAATGCCTTCAAACTTTCGCCGGAATTGTTCACCCTGGTCAGTCTCCCAGTGCCCTGGCGTTACCACCGCCACGGTTCCTTCAACTGCCAACAGAGGCGTTCCTAACGCTGCGTCGGCAATTGATAAGGGTCCAAAGATGGCCTGAGATAGGCCCTGGCTGCGGAGGTTACGGATGAGGTCCCCGGCCATATCCGGTGGTGTGAAGAGAACCAGGCCGTCAAGAAAAATTTCCTGAATGCGGGTAGGAATGTCTGCGTCACTTTCCAGGTTAATGGTGAACACCTGCGCTGGTGCATACCCCTCTTTGGCTGCCTGCGTCAAGAAGGCCTTGGCCGCCACCTGATCGTCGTACCTCTTGGTGACAATTACAGCGACCTGCTGGAGGCGCCGGAACTGAAAAATTTCCCTGATCAATGCCTCGGCCTGCTGCCGGTCATCGGGGACAGTTCGAAAGAACCAGGGGATGTTGATTTGGGCTAGGGATGGATCGGTGGCCCAGGGCGTCACCATGGGTACCTGGCGTTTGGTGATAATCTGCTCCGCCAGATGGGCGCCACGACCGTCTAATCCCGCTATGAGAACCCAGATCCCCTGGTTGAAGACCAAGTCAACGATTTCCTTCGATCCAGAGCCCCAGGGACCGTCGTCCGAATGGATAACCAATTCAAAGGGACACCCCTGATAGCCGCCTTGGGCATTGGCCTCGGTGATAGCCAGTTCTGCCCCCCGCTGAGCGGCTCGACCCTCATCGACCCGCTCTCCCTGCATCGGGATTAGCAGGCCTACTTTAATCGTTGCCTTGGATTGCAATCGGGTACCGGCGGCGTCTGGTGAAAACCGCTGATCAGTGGTAGCAACTAGAGGATGCTTTCCCTGCCGGTCTTGTGGACCGGGTGCTCCCACCGATAGCGAGAAAAGGAAACCCAGTAAGCATAGAGACTTGATTGGCGGCACCGGGAATCTATATCCTGTCCAATATTGGAGAGCAGGTATTATGCTCCGCGCCCAGCTAAGCCGCCGGGACCGGTAGCTCCCTTCCCACCGCCTGGGCCACTCCCCGTAGGGCCTCCATCATCAGGCCAAACTTGTCCGGACGCAAGGACTGGGGACCATCACTGAGAGCCTCTTCCGGATGGGGGTGTACTTCTATTATTAATCCGTCGGCCCCAACAGCAATGGCTGCTTTCGCCAGGAAGGGCACCATCCACCAGTGGCCGGTGCCATGGCTTGGATCAACGATCACGGGAAGATGAGTAAGTTGCTTTAAGAGAGGAATGATATTCAAATCCAGTGTGTATTTAGTAGCCGTGTCGAATGTCCGAATACCGCGCTCGCAGAGAATGATTTGTCCGTTACCCTGTTTGGAGATATACTCAGCCGCCAGCAGGAATTCTTCGATTGTGGCTGACAGGCCCCGTTTTAACAGCACCGGTTTGCTGCTCCTTCCTACCTCTTCAAGGAGCGTGAAGTTCTGCATGTTGCGCGAGCCAACCTGGAGAATATCAGCATACCGGCAGACCATATCCAGATGACGGGCGTCCATCACTTCGGTGACAATGGGCAACCCGGTTGTCTGCCGGGCCCGGGCCAGGATTCTTAACCCTTCCTCTTTCAATCCCTGAAAACTGTATGGTGAGGTGCGGGGTTTGAACGCGCCGCCACGAAGAACTTTGGCCCCGCTGGCCTTTACCGCTCGGGCTGTTTCCAGCATCTGGGCGTCACTTTCCACGGCACAGGGGCCGGCTATAATCACGACCTCGGTCCCACCCCATCGAACTCCCCGAGCTTCAACGATGGTCCGGGTTGACTGCTCCTCCCGACGCACAAGTTCGAAGGAGGAGTCTTTCAAAACTGGTAGATCACTGTTAAGGAAGTCTTCCATGGGGTTTTCACGATTCGTCATCATCCAGGATATCGTAGCGCACGGGCCTACATTTTCAGGCGGCCCTTAAAACTTACTCCATCATGGCGGCAGTTGAACCACTATCATCACCCAGAGGGTACAGTCTGAAATGGAACCGGCCGTCACGAACCTCTGCCAGGCATATAGGCCCGATGTCATTGTGGGTGGCGTCAAAGATGATCTCTCCGGTAACACCCTGGTAGGACTTCAGGGAAACAAGTCCATCCCGGATGCGAACCCGGTTCAGGCCAGCTACGCGTATGGCGTCGATGAGAATGGTCAGGCCATCATAGGCATGGGCGGCGAAGGCTTCCAGCTCTTCATCGAACCGCTCCCTGTAGCGACGGCGGACCTCTTTCAGACGGGGATCATCACGGTTGGGATTGTAGGGATAGGCCGCAACGACGCCTTCGGCCGCCTCACCGGCGGTCTCGATGAATTCGGGGGTGACCAAGCGGTCAGCGCCGAAGACCCGCTGCTCCATCCCCATCCGGCGCATCTGCTTGACGATCAGGGCCGCTTCCCGGGCGTCGCCCCAGATCACGACTGCTTCGGCGTTGGCCCGACGGATACGGTCGAGCTGGGGAGCGAAGTCGGTATCGCCGGTGGAATAGCGCAGCTCGAACAGGAGGGGATGACCCAGGCGGCGAGCGGTGTCCTGAAATTCGGTGATACCCATGCGACCATACCGGTTGTTATTACGGAGTACGGTCACCCGCTTAATACCCATCCGGTTAAAGATATAATCGGCCAGGGC
The DNA here is from genome assembly GCA_965372015.1 of uncultured bacterium. GTDB lineage: Bacteria > Fidelibacterota > Marinisomatia > SCGC-AAA003-L08 > TS1B11 > JACZSB01. Next base: position 8,636 of record CBDVAP010000008.1, read on the forward strand.
GTAGCTGTTCTGGCGGTCGTCGGGGAAGCACCGGATCAGCCAGGGGATGCGGGTTTCGGTGAGGGTGGGATCGGTGGATCCCGTGTTCACGATGAATAGTTCCAGTTTCAGGGCCACCCGCAAGATGACATGGGTGCTGGCGCCATCGATGGAGCCGAGTACCGCCCAAACTTGCTCCTCGTTGAGCTCAACCAGCGTATTACTCGAGGCGCCCCATAAACCGGCGTCATTGCGGACGACTAATTCGAAAGGCAGCCCCTGGTAACCCCCAGTCGCATTGGCCTCCTCCAGGGCGAGAATGGCGCCCTGGAGCATCCGGTTACCCAACAGGTCTTCGGTGGTGCCTTCGAGTGGGCCGATGAAACCGATTTTGACGCTCGTCAGGTCTGGTGCCGAGGGCTTCGCACGGCCCGGTCCCAGGAACTCCTGGGGTTCATCGAAAAAGTGCTTGTAGGGCTTTTTATACTTCCCATAGGGCAACATGGCCTCAGGGGCATTGCCGTAATTACGCTCCTGGGTCTGACCATGAGCGACAGTCGGGGCCGTGCTCATAACCAGAGACACAATCAGTAGAATCAGTCCTGTCGGATAGGGCCGCACGACTATCACTCCTGCTTGAGCCGTACGATGGCGATAGCTTCCATTTCCACCAACAGCTCGTCCCAGCAGATACTGGCCTGGATGCCGGTGCTGGCAGGCACGGGATCAAGTCCCAGCCATTGGAAGAAGGTTGTCCGAATCTCGTTAAAGTCCCGGTAGTCCCGCTGGATGTCCTTCAGATAGCACGAGGTGCGCACCACATCGTGCCAGGTCATATCTTCAGCCTTGAGCAACTGGGTAATGTTCAGGTAGGTGCGCCAGGTCTGGGCACGGAAATCGCCGGCGTGAGCCACTTGGCCTTTTTCATTCATGCTGGCGGTTCCGGATATGAGAAGCACCTTAGTATCCGCGATGGTGAAAGCCAGGGCCCGGGAGAAGGTTGAAGGCCTGGGAGAGTAATCATAGGCTTCATTCAGAACGTCAGGAGCATGGACCGCCCATTTTTCCAGGGACGGCCCCTCAAGATGACCGGGGGGCGGGGTGTAGGGCTTTACTTCCCCCTCTGGTGAAAGCATCTCAAGGGCTTCCAGCTCCTCACGTTCAGCGTCAGTGAGGTTGGCAATTTTAATCATAGGTAAATCGAGTTTTAAGGTCTCGTCAGTCATGCTATTCCTTTATTGCGTTTCATCGAATGGAGGGACGATTCGATTCAGGCAGGGCCACCCCGCGACTGACCCCCTGAGAGGTAGTCACCCAAATGAAATCATCCTGGAAATCAACACCCAATACAAAGTTGTGGGCAATGGCCGTTTCACTCTGTTGACGATCATCGATCTCTTTACCGCTGGAAATCCAGACTTCACCCCTGCCAGTCTCATCCTGGCGTTGGTAGGTGATCCAGGTGGCGCCATCGAAACTGTTTAATCCCTTATCGGTACAGATCCAGACGGCCGAGCCACGGCCCTTTACGAAATTGATAAAGTTGCTTACAAGTCCCTGGTCGTGGTCGAAATAGCCCTGCCAGCGGGCCCCGTCATAACGGTTCAGGCCGAAATAGGTACCGATCCAGAGGATGCCGTTGACATATGAGACGCTGGCAACTATATCGTGGACCAGGCCGTCGTCCGGGTAGAGGTCTAGTTCCATCTCCTTGTCCGGGTCGCGGTATTCACGCCAGCGGCCGGTGCGGATATTATATTCCAGGATGCCGCCTCCCCACACACCGGTATAGACGATGTCATTATCGGCCGAGACGGCGTACGTCCAGATCTCGTGCATGGGCGTGTTTTTTTCATTATAGATTTCCCACTGCCCGGTCAGGGTGTTCAAGCGACTGATGCCGCTGGCGGTGGCGACCCAGACCTCATCGCCCGTGCAGGTGACCCCGTAGACCACATCGTTCACCAAGCCACTGTTGAACTGGTTATAGGTATCGAATCTTCCGGCCGAGAAACGGCTCAGGCCGCCCATGGTTGCCACCCACAGATCACCGGTCTGGGGGCTTACCTCGATGGCCATGACCACATCGTGGGCCAAGCCATCTTCGGTGGAATAGGTGCGCCATTGGTCGTCCTGGTAGCTGGCCAGCCCGGCATCGGTGCCGATCCAGACGGTAGCGCCATCCACTCGGACGCAGAAGGCTTTGTTGGATGGGAGGCCATCCTTGGTGGTGAAGGTGCGCCACTGGCCGTAGATCGGCATCCGATCGGTGGCGGGTTGAGCCGCAGAGGCCATGTCTCCGGCGAAGGGCTTCCCGCGGGCAGAGAGCAGGTTTGGGCTACCACCGGCGGCCATCACACAGGCGGCGGCGATGATAACAGTCAGGCTGACTGCCAATCGCTTGCTACACACTTTCTTCATCCACGATTCCATAAGCGGCCTACGGAGATCAGATACTCCTTAAATATTCGATCAGGTCGTTCAACTGTTCTTTGGTGAAATCGTTAGCTACGCCATGCCGATCGTCCGGGTTGAACCGGGACCAGATTTCCTCCAGTGTCAACGCGCTGCCGTTATGCAGATAGGGGGACGACGCGTAGATGTTCACCAGATGGGGGTTGTCGAACAGCGTGTGCGTATCCAGTTCGGTCGACGTCCCGACATCCGTTTTCAGGGCATCGGTGTAGTTTGGCGCGGGGTGGCACGTCACGCAACGGTTCCCGGCAGGGATAGGTGTACCATTGTTGGTTACGGTGCGGTTAAAAAGGGCCTCGCCCCGTAATTGAGTAGTGGTCAGTTTGACATCGGCCGGCCGGAAACGGTTCGGTGGCTGATCAATTTTCCTGATGATAAAGGCCGCCAGTGATACGAGATCTTTCGGTGGGAAAGGATTGGTGCGTGTCAGCCACTTAGCAAAGCGGATGCCGTCCATCATATACAGACTGGTATTTTTCCCATTCCACTTGTAGGGCAAGGTTGAGCCGATATCGCGCAGGGAGCGGTTGTTCAACAGGTTCAGACCCAGGCCGTCGGGCTCCAGATCGTAGACCAGGGCGTCTTCATGCTCGTCGGGGTGGCACGAGCGGCAACTGAACTGATTCTGGTAAGTGAATCCCGCATTGTGGAAGAGACGCCGCCCTCGGCGGGTGAGGCTGATTTTGCGTGGTCCACCCAGATCGATTGTATTCGCTACTACCAGCTGTGCCACATCGATCACGGAGATGCGGTCCGCCAGTCTTTCTGCCACGTAGAGGAGCCGTCCATCCGGCGACAGGGCGAGGCCCTTGGGGTTGGGCCCGGTGGGAATACGCTTGATGACATACCGCCGGCTGAGGCCTAAATGATTGGCATAGGTGGCCAGATCATTGTCGGAGGCCGAGGCCACCAGCGCCCGCAGGCTGTCAAGGTCTATGACCGAGATTTTATCAACCCCGGCGTGGCTTACGAAAGCCCGTTTCCCATCCGGTGTGATGATAATATCGTAGGGGTCGGCATAGTAGGCATTAGGCTGATCCAGCAGGAGCTGGACGGTCCGCCCCCCTTCCTTCCGCTCAATAATCCCGAAGCCGTTGGTGACCATCCAGCCACGGTTAACCTGGGTGGCGGGGATCAGGTTTTTGGGCCGGATCAGGGTCACCATGACCCAGTCGCCGGAGGGAGTGAAATCCAGGCCTTCCAGGGCATGGGCGGAGTCGAAAACCTGGCGCTCAACCACCCGGAGAGTGCGGGTATCGACCACTGTTACTTCGGTGGCGGGGGGTGTCCGGTAGGGCGTGGGATTGGTGAGCTTGTTGACGACATAAATGGACCCGCCGCCGGGAGAGAGGGCGACGGCGTAAGGACTTTGCCCACCCGCCAGGCGCCGTATTTCCAGAGCGGATTCAAGGTCGATAACCGAAATATCGTTGGAATAATTGTTGGCCACATAGAGCCGCCGCTCATCAGGGCCTAACGCCATGCCGGTGGGACCATCGCCCGGTTTCAGCTCCGAGATAATCTCTTCCTGCGCCAAGTCAATGACGCTGATGGTGTTGGCCCACTGGTTGCTCACGTAGGCGGTTCTGCCATCCCGGCTGAGAATGACCGAGTGCGGATGTTGCCCAAGGGGGATTGTACCTGCCACCCGGCCCTGACCGGTATCGACAATCAGCAGTTGGCCGCTTTCCTGGGCCGTAACATAGAGCCGGTGGCCATCGGGAGCGATGGCGATATCAATCGGGGAGTGGTATTGCTGGTCGAGAAAGTTTTCGGTGATGAAGTTTTTTCCCCCTTCAATGTGGCAAGGGATACAGTTGGTGGGCGTAGCGACGTGGCCCTCGACGCCCCCCATGATGTAGCGAGTATGTTCTACGGCGATACCATGGCCCACCCAGGCCGCAGACGCAAGGCCTGCGATCAGGACACCAATGATGATGGCCTTTTTATTATTCATGAGACGATCCCCCGGCGGCGACCGGTTGCCCTGAGTTCACCAGGGCAGATGGCGCCGGCAAGGTAACGGCCGGCTTGGTAATCGCCAACGGTACCCGATTATCCGGGGCCCTTTCCCGGTCTTCGTGGCAGCCAACGCAGCCGCGGCGTTCATAGGGCCGGATCCAGATCCAGTCGGAGGGACCGATAACGGTGCGGCCCTTCTCATCCAGGGTGGTGAATTGGAGGGGCGTATCGCCGGGGAGTTCCAGGTGGAAGGACCCATCATCCTCCAGCGGGACAGTGCCCAGGATCTTCGTAATTGTGCGGATTTTCACGGATACCGCCTTTCCAGCGCCGGGAGGTATCCTGGTAGCGCCGGGGTCGTTGAGGCGCGCATCCTGGCAGTAGTACCAGCCGGTGGATTTCTCCACATTCACCCGGCTGATGATGCCCTTGGGAACGGGGCGGGGGTTGACACCTACCGGTTCCAGGGCGTGGTACTCGGGATTCCCCCATATTTGTTTGCCGATCACCCGTGCCTCGGTGTCAAACTCATACAAGGTGTACGGTTCGCTGTCAGCCGGGCGGTAGGCCACCAGCAGGCGATGACTCTCTACCGGAAATGCGGAATGGAAACTGCCCTCAAGATGGCTCGTGAGTTCAATCCGGGAATGCAACGGTTGGGCCATGGAGACGGAGACGAGCCTGCCCTGCCCATTGTGTCCAGGTGTGCTTTCGGCGAAGACAACTTCCCCGGTGGGGGTTTCACGACCCCGGCCGATCCAGGAGCTTCCCCGGCTGCCCGGATGGAACAGTTCCACGTCGGTGCCATCGGAACGCCCGCTCATGATGCGCGGGGGTGCTTCACCCTCTGAAAGATTAGTGTACAGCATCCGCCCGTCGTGCAAAAGGGCCGGTGAGAGTTCAGCGGCGGGGTGGAAGGTGACCGGTTGGAGATTGGACCCATCGGGATTACAGGTATACAAGGCGAAGTTGTCCTCGCCGCCTTCATATCCCTGGTATGGGTCTGCCTTGGCGCTGTAAATAATATGGTCACCAGCGAGATAGGCCGGATCCGTACAATTGGCCAGGCCGGTGGTGATTTGCCGGGCTCGGCCTCCTCCGATCTTCATCTCCCAGAGCTGCCAGGGGTCTCCCGCACTGCGTTGGCCAGAGAAGAGCAACCGTCTGCCATCGTAGGAGACTTCAGGCGCCCGGGCAGAGTAGAAATCTCCCGTCAGGATTTTTATTTCCGAGCCGGGTTGGAGAGCTGCAATGCGGCTGCGGGAAGTGAAGAGGCGTGCGATGGGGTCGCCCTCAATCTGAGCAAATTCATCAACGGGAACCTGGGTGAAGATTATTGTGCCTTGCGGTAGCGCCCGGCCGCAACCGGCCCATAGCAGCAGGGCCAGGCCTGAAGGCGCCAACCACCGAATCACCACATACACTCCCTTGATCATAATATAAATTCCATGGACCCTATAGTTCGGTGACGGTAACAAATTGTCCCGCCTGAACGTTTACCAGGATCTGCTTCCGGCCCGATGGCCAGACGATTTCGATGCTGTCGGCCTGGGATGCCGCCCCCAATCCGAAATGAAGCCTGGGATCGTTCTGCGAAAGGTAGCCGCTGGAGCTCATTTTATGTGCGACCTGCACCTGGTCACCGGAGACAACCCTGATCCTGGCACCAATTCCATCGCGGTTGCTGGTGGTCCCAACCAGGCGGAGATTCACCCAACTGTTTTCATTACCGCCCACATTCTGCAACAGGATAGCCGGATTATTGAGGTTGACGATGAAAGCATCGATGTCGCCATCGTTGTCGTAGTCGCCGAAACAGGCCCCCCGTCCTATGAGTTCTTCCTGGAAATATTGGCCCCGTTCTATTGAAGCATCACGGAATTTGCCGTCGCCTAAGTTGTCGAACAGCTGGTCTTCCTGACCGTAGAGATGTTTTACATCGCTATTAACCTGGAAAATATCGAGGTCGCCGTCATTGTCATGATCGAAGAAACCGGAACCCCAGCCCACATACTGGCCGCTGGGCATGGCGATGCCGGACTGGATGGAAAGGTCCCGGAAAAGGCCGTGACCCTCATTGTGAAACAGGGAACTGAAGGAGATGTCAGACACATAGATGTCCAGGAGGCCGTCGTTGTCGTAGTCCACAAAATGGACCGCCATAGCAGCGGTTGCGTCTCCCATCTCGCTGTAGGCTACGCCGGCCGATAGAGCGATATTTTTGAAACCCTGACCACTCTGGTTATGGAAGAGGTAGTTTTCCATGGCATCGTTGGAGACGTAGATGTCCACGTAGCCGTCATTATCGAAATCGGCGGCGCTGACCCCCATCATACGTCCCTCAGGCCGGTAGAGTCCCAGATCCCGGGTCACGTCCTTAAAAGTGCCATCCCCGTTGTTATGATAGAGCACATCCGGCTGTCCCGAATAGGCCAAAGGACCAGGAAAACCATCTGGAGAATAATAAAAGGTATAATCAGGGTCGTATTCCAAATAATTGCCCACGTAAAGGTCCAGGTAGCCGTCATTATCATAGTCGAACCACACAGCCTCGACACTGTTTAAGGCGCTGCCTACCCCAGCATCGTCGGTCACGTTGGTGAACTTGCCGTTACCGTTATTGCGATAAAGTACGTTTTTACCGTAATTACTGACGTAGATGTCAGGGTCACCATCATTATCATAATCCCCAATGGCTACTCCTATGCCATAGCCCTTGGCATCCCCAACACCCGCTTTGCCAGTCACATCCTCAAACCTGCCGTCGCCCCGGTTGCGGTAAAGCCGGTTGCCTTCATTTCCGGTGGACTTTTTACCTTCGCTGAATCCTTCGATATAGGCACCACTTACTATATAAAGGTCAAGCTGCCCATCCTGATCATAGTCAAGGAAGGCGGCGCCGCTACCCACCGATTCCATAATATTGTTGAGGTGATCATCGCCCATGGAATGTACGAAATCTATCCCGGCATCCTGAGTGACATCCATGAAGTGTATTTGGCCGGGTGCAGCACGGTATTGCGCTTCCGGAGGGGTTTTGGAAATCTTGGCCTGGTCAGTCGCCCGGCAGCCCAGGGCAGTAAAAGCCCCTATGGCACCCAGACCCAGGTAGAAGGATACTGTTCTAAGATAATCAATTCCTTTCACCGACTGCGTGATCGCCGGCATTGTCCAAATATCCTCTCTGTACCTTGTCGTGGGATCATACAATCATAAAGTGGATAAGAAGATACACATATGATAATTTAATACAATCCTCACACCCTCTCACCAAAAACTTATCACGTCGGTACCTGCCATAATATGTTGCCGGGGGTCAGTAATCCGGTCATCTTGCCTATTATTATATAAATATTCTGTTCCAAAATATTATTGATCGGAACTCTCCGCCGCCTGCCAGATGCCATCTCTTGGAGACTATCGATTTAGGCGAGCACCTCGTTGTTGCCCGGTATCACAGCCAAGGTAGGTTAGTATCCTGAATCTAAAATCCCCGACAAATACGAGACTACCTTCAAGCATTCGTTTTTGCAGCTCAAGGAAAGCTGGGAAGGGGATAAAGCCCCCTATTAATTGCCCGGCTACATCTCTGCACGGCCGATAGTCATCACTACTTTCGAACCGGAGGTCGGTCTCGTCGTAGCCGTGTGATAGGCCTACGGTGAGACCGAGTTCACCCCCCTCTGGCGGGGGATAATCCATTGTCGTTGGTTCGAATCCAACCCCCGGTACCCTCGAAACAAGCCAATCCTTTTTTATACCTATTCTATGTGTCTCTAGACGATTTCCTGAGTTTTCATCCTCGCTCATGGGCATCCTAATCGATTACTCGATGAATTCCTCGGCCAATATCCGACGAGTTTTGAGTATTTGATTATGCGATGAGTTCGAGCACTGTCTAAACGGTGGTTTGTAATGGGGTGTTAGCCGGACATCTGTGATGCCTTGAAATCGCGGAATGTCGCTTAGTTTTTAGCCCCATGTGTCCAAAAGGCTCTGAAGCCCTACAGTGATTTACCTGAACGCTAACAACCTATGCTGAGCTCTTGGAGACAGCTATTAACTGTTTCCCAGGTTTGCTCAATGTCATTATCGAGGCCGACCGAGAAACGAATTAATCCATCACTCATTCCCATCCGATGGCGTTCTTCTATCGGGATTTCAGATGATGTGCTGTGGCCTGGGGAGCTGAAGAGCGTCTTGAAATAGCCAAGACTAACCGCCAGGTACCCGACTTTATTCTCCTGCATTTGCATCATTAAGCTATCAGCCGTAGCTGTGTCTCCCACATCGACCGCCACAATACCACCAAAGCCGAAGCCGGGATTCATCAACCGTGAGATCAGCTGGTGCTGCGGATGACTCTCGAGACCGGGGTAGTGGACGACCAGCCCCGCTTCCTGGAATCGCCGCGCGAGGTAGAGAGCGTTCTCGCTGTGTCGCGCAATCCGAACATGCAGGTTGTGTAGATTCTTAAGGATACCAGCCGCACGAATGCTGTCAAGTACAGGTCCAAGAAGCATGCTCGGTCCGCTATTAATATCGATTAGTTGGGAAACAAAATCGTGCGATGAGACTACGCAACCCGCAATACAGTCGCCCGTGCCATTGATGAATTTTGTCATGCTGTGGATCACGATGTCAGCACCAATTCGGAGTGGGGAGAGAATAAGCGGACTAAATGTGTTGTCAACTACATATTGCACTCTATGCTCCCTCGCGATGACCGCCAGTTTTGGAATATCAATAACCTCGAGAAGGGGGTTGCTCATGCTCTCGCAAAACAGTACCCGAGTGCTGGATGTCATCGCCTCCCTTACGGCTTGTTCATCAAAGAGATCGACGAATCGTGTTGTGATCCCGAATCGCGGGAGGAGATTGGCGAGCAACGCATAGGTCCCTCCGTAGATGGTACGACTTGCCACGATTTCATCGCCCGAGGAGCATAACTGCAGCAGGGTGGAACTGATCGCGGCCATCCCTGAGGCCATCACTTGTGCCGCCTCACCGGATTCCATCCGAGCAAGAGCGTCTGAGAGATACTTGTTCGTTGGATTCCAGTGACGCGAGTAGAGAAAGCATCCTTCAGCCTCGTGCTCGAAGAGTTCCTCCATCCTCGCGGCGCTTAAAAAAGTGTAAGTCGATGAATCACAGATCGATGGATTCACTCCCCCGAATTCGCCGAATACGAGGAAGTTCTGAACCTCGGTCGCAGGATCGAATGTCATGTTGCCTCCAATGTGGTTCGAAAATTGTCTCTTGAGCGATGGGTTAAAAGCCAACCATTGCTGCCCGACCTGCCCTCATCCTTGGGACTACACTTTAGGTAAGGATTTATAGATTTTTGAAGGTTGTCGATTTTACTGAATTCCTAAGATTATCGCTGGACCAAAATCCGTGGAGAACGTCCAAAGAGCCCTGGGGAATCTGCTCATTCCGCAAGAATTACCAGTCGGCATTTGTCACAATAATTACCCGGCTTGAGGTCGATGTTTTCCACGTAGGTTGACTTACTCATAACACACTGAGACGACTCACAGTGCCTGAGGCCGAAAGTATGCCCCAGCTCATGCAAGCACTCCTTTAACAGTCGGGCATGGTAAAGAGCTGCATTCTGCTTGAGGCCATAATATTCATTTTGAAGCCTCCGGCCGGAAACTACTGCTGCCGGACCGGCCATCTGGGCTTCACCAAAAACAAACGTAAATATAGGGATGAATAAATCGACGGCAGTCACCCCTAGAATGCGATCGCCCTTTCTATTCACTTTGCCGATCAACATTTGCAGAATAGCCGTGGAGTTGTGCTGGCCGCGAATGGGATCGAAAGAATACCCCCGTGTGTCCAACCCGGGCAGCAAGTGAACATCCTGGGGAATCATCTGGGCAATATCATCCGCGATTCTGGCCATAATCTCATCGGAGAAACCGTCTAGTGGCACGCAATAAATGGCGGCCATTGCTAGAGTCTACCTGCTGAGATGAAACTTTTTGATCTTCTTGTAGAGAGTCGAGCGGTCAATTTCCAGGGAACGGGCTGCCTGGGTGATGTTCCAACCCATTCGATACAGAATTCGTTGGATGTGAGCGCGCTCAACGTTGTCCAGGGAATCCCGGTTCTCCACTTCTATCGAAGATGATACCCCCAGCGGTAAGTCATCCAGATCAATTTGCCGTTTCTTGGTCATTACCATAGCCCGCTCAATTACGTTCTGTAGCTCCCGCACATTCCCTGGCCAGCTATACCTAACCAGCAAATCCATCGCCTCGGAAGTGATGGCGTGCACCGCCTTGTTCATGGACTGGGCGTATTTATTCAAAAAGAATTCTGCCAGGTCCGGGATATCCGAGCGGCGTTCCCTCAAGGGTGGAATATGGATGGTGAACACATTTAACCGGTAATACAGGTCCTCGCGGAATTTTCCTTCAGAAACCAGTGTCTCCAAGTTCTCGTTGGTAGCCGAAATCACTCGAAAGTCGAGCGACAATTGTTTGGAGCTCCCCAATCGGATAACCTGTTTTGTTTCCAGCACCCGGAGCAGATCGATTTGCGTCTTGGATGAAATGGTGCTGATCTCATCGAGGAATATAGTGCCGCCATCAGAAAGTTCGAAGCGGCCCTTACGGCGGTACTGCGCGCCCGTGAATGCACCTCGCTCGTGACCAAACAGCTCACTTTCCAGCAGTGAATCGGGCAGCGCCCCACAATTGACGGTAATTAATGGGCAGAACTGCCGATGAGAGGCCTGATGGATGGCCCGGGCGATTAACTCCTTGCCGGTACCACTCTCACCACGAATTAGGACCGTCGATTCTGTGTCGGCTACGGTGGCTACCATTTCCAGACAGTGTTTAATCTGAGGACTTTTGCCAATAATCTGATATTCGCCTTGCAGCTCCCGGATGTTTGATTTGAGACGAATATTCTCTTTAGACAAGGTGCGATGTTGCAGGGCTCTTTTGATTAGCAGACTGATATCATCAGGATCAACCGGCTTGGTGATGTAGTCGTAAGCACCAATCTTCATTGCTTCAACCGCTGTATCGACCGTAGCGTAGGCGGTGATAATCACAACCACAATCTGATCATCAATCTCCCGGATGCGCTGCAACAGTTCGATGCCATCCATACCGGGCATTTTCAGATCAACTAGCACAATATCCCAAGGCGCCTGCTCCAGTTGATGGAGTGCCTCACGGGCCGATTCAGCGGCACCTACCCGGTAATTGTCCTCTTGTAACCAGCGTGTCAACGAATCCCGAACTCCAAACTCATCATCCACAACCAGGATTCCAAACTCATCGATGCTTGATTGTGCGCTACTAGACATTTGCATATTCCGCCATTTGCTGTTCCTCAGCCAAGTTTGGCTCCCGGGGAAGATCGATCACACATTCGGTACCACCTTGCTGGCCCCGATGAATATCGATCGTGCCCATATGACTGCTGATAATGCCGTAAACCACCGATAGGCCCATCCCAACACTCTTGTGGTCAGTTTTGGTTGTAAAAAACGGCTCGAAAATATGCTCTAGGGCCTCATCAGCGATCCCGCTACCTGTGTCGGCGATCAGAAATTCTACTGTATTGGGTGACTCGTTGCAGCGATAGTTGAAGGTGAGTGTTCCCCCACTGGACATGGCCTCCAGTGCATTGATAAGAATTGCAACAAAGGCCTGTTGCAGCAGCGCTGGATCGCAGACTATGACGTCATCTTCAGGATCGATTTTCAGCATCAGTTCGATGTTATGCATTTCCATCTTATGGGCCACCAGCATAAGACTTCTTTCGATAATATCCTTCACTGGGGCCGTTCTGAAACTGCCGCCAGTACGACGGGCGAATAACAACAGGTTTTTTACTATTTCCCCACAGCGTTTGCTCTCATCACGAATGAAATTGAGATCGTTCTCAATACTCTCTCGAGTGGGCTCTGGCAGGTCGCACTTCTGCAATTGCCGCAGGATCAGTTTGCTGTAGTTCAGAATGCTCGCCAGGGGATTATTCAGTTCGTGAGCCACAGTGGTTGACAACCGTCCTAGTGATGTAATCTTTTCGACTTGGAGAATCTGGTGTTGAATCTGTTCCAACTCATGTGTCTTGCCCTCCACTTGGTCCTCAAGCGTATCGGCCCATTGCTGCAATTCAATTTGAGCACTTTCGAGAGAGCCCATCATGGAGTTGAATGACTCCGCCAATTGACCTAGTTCATCGGCTTGGTCGATTCGCGTACGGTGACGCAGGTTCCCGCTAGCAACTTCCTGGGTTCCATGCATGAGCCGACTGATGGGGCGGTGCACGGTTTTCCACAGAAATAGACCCACCAGTACGATCACCAGGATAATGATGACTGTCGACAGGGTCAACAGCTGCCTTGTCTCGCTGGCCAGACTCAGGTCTACCGAAGCCAGTGACACTTGCACGTCCAGCACACCAAGCACAGTGCTGGATTCCGGATGCGCATGGCAAGGTGGCTGGCTGCAGGCCGGTTCGTTTTTAATCGGGCTGATGATCCCCAGCTGGCGCGCACCACTCTGTTGCCGGTAGACTCGGGCGTAATGGCCCTCCGATTGCAGGGGCAGCGGTTTTCCTGGTATATGGCAGCCGTCGCATGCCTCGGCGGCCATATCAACCTGGGTATCCACCTCCTCGGATATGGTGGAGACCATAATCTGGCCCAGTTTGTTGTAAATGCGCACAGTAGTAACACCCTCGCCCATTCCAATTGTCTCGATGGTTCGCCGGATGGACTCCTTGTCGTTTTGCAGCATACCGTGGTAAATGGAGCGGAGGATCACCTCGCTGAGCCGCGAATTATGCAACTCCATGCGGGTCATGAGGTGGTTTTGATGTATTCGTAGGGATATTGCAGTCTGGACCAGCTCACCAACGAGTAACAGCCCTGCAATTAGCAGTAGGAGTTTTACACTGATAGACTTGAGCTTCACGGATTTCCCCGCGCTCAGATTTATTGCCCTGGACACACAGCGTATCCAATAGTGAATTTACGCATTTTGGGGCCACCCCACTCACAAGTTCATGACTTGTTCCAGCAACTCCTGATGGCCCGCCGGTCCCAGGGCACTGCAAATATTCGCGACGAATGTGCCGCCATCAAAAAGGGTTTCACCGACGCCGAGAGTCCTGCTCCTGCTCAGGCGCTGTTCAACCTCACGGCCTAACCACTCGATCTCCTGGCAAAACCATGCGTTTAAATCAGGCCGGGGTATGAGGAATATGGCATCATCGCTCAGATCGAAATCACCCTCTAGAAGCCAGCCTGCATCCATTGGATTGGATAGCAGCAACGCAGGGTGCTCTCGCAGAAGTCGGTTGCCATGTAATGATTTAGCCCGCACTGGCGATTTCAGGCCTAGCAACCCGTCCAGATGGCTGATCCACACCAGGCGGGCTCCGGTATTCTGGTGCCCTTGAAAAGTGGGATAGATAATGTCGGTAACCTGTCCTAGAAGCAAAGCTGCGAAGGAATCAATCCCTGCCCGCCAAAGATTAGTTTCCTCCATGGGCTTGAACCATAGGTGGTTGCGACTATAGCGCAAATCCGAATTTGCCGTTAGCTCTCTATATGGCGCCAGCAGCTGCGCCGTTGTGGACTGAACGGCTGTTTCGTGCTCAGTGGTTCTTTCATTACTCGAGCGATCAATTTTATCCCTTGGTTCCCGGGAAAACACTAGTTCACTCCTCTTTGGTGGCAAATCATCAGCGTTTCGCTCTTGAACCTGGTAATTGGGCTGGGAACGCGATTTCATCCTCATGGCAGGCAATGCAATCTGGACGGCAGGTAAAATCTCCCTCCAGATGGCAATTCTCGCATTCGATGTCACTGTGATCCTCATTCATTACCAAGCCGGTCACAGCGTGGTTGAAATCCGGCCCCCAATCTACATGACAGCGGTCACAATCAGTAGATGGCGTTACGAAGTCTGCGGCAGTGCCATGACAATCGCTGCACAATAACTCCCTGTGATACCCCTGCAGCTGCCAGCTATCGGCCAGTTCATGATGGCTGGCCGTTCTCTCACTGGAGCTGTGGCAGAAGCTACAATTGGCCTCCTGGTGGCAGCCAAAACAGGTTACAATCCGGTCGATGCCAACGGAAGCTGTTCGGCGCATGTCGTGGCATTCCGTGCACCCCTCACTCTTGTGGCAAGCGGTACAATCCAGTCCAAAATCCTTTGAGTGTTCTTTATGGTGAAATGATACGATGGGGGCTTCGGCGTGTGTCGTCTGATATGAAATTGTGGGACTGGGATAAGCTCCAAGCTGCTCCAATCTGCCTGATTCTCCGCCCTCATGAGTGGCAGTAAGCTGGGCACTATCAACAGGCAAATGACAGGTTTCGCAGCCTTGGCTATGGCTCCATTCGATGTGGCAATCTAAACATTGGCGATGATAAGCCCCTTTCAATCCGGGCTGATTCAAGTTCACCTGATCAGGAGCGACCGCATGGCAGTACCGGCACGGTAGCATCGTTGATCCTGTAGTGTTATGATGGCACTGGCTGCAGCCTTGATCCGTCAGACTCATTTCCGCATGCAGACGGTGGGTGAACTCGACTGGCTGATATAAATCGGTCAATCCCGCAATCATTACGATCTCCGGCCCCATGTCCTCAGAGCCGAGTTGACCTTCATTTGATGCTTGTCCTGAAGGACAGCTCTTCAAACATGGATCAGTGGCAGTAGGATGATCGCACTGGTGGCAATCAAAACAGGTTTGTGACCAATTAGTCTGTTGCAGATGATCAGCAGGCGATTGAGCGGCCAGGCGATTGCCTACCACGATCATCAAGCCCAATAAGCCGAACACACAAAGCACAATATGTCTTAAAGCGTTTGGCGTGATCATGTTTCCCATAACCGAACCTCAAATCCATAGGTAGTTAGGAGCCATTCAGGAAGCCTTGCAATCAGCTGGAATTCACTGCGTCAACATCTGGGTTGATCGCCAGAAACTGCTGTTCGAAGACCTCCAAACCTTCGGCATCAAGCATGCTAAGAACGCCTCCCACAGGTAGTCCGCCATCTGCCAGAGTCATACCGGCCAAAGCGGGGCGTTGCGCCTGGTTTTCCAGAAAATCCAGCAAGCGGGACATTTCGGTATGTAGCCAGGAGGCCGACTGCTTCTTACTCATCCGTGGGACATTGTGATCCGTTTGACTTTCGGGCTTTATCTGCAGCAGCCAGTCCTGATTCGCCCGACCTAAGGCACCCGATTCCTCACCTGGCCGTCCAGCATGATTAACTCTGGTGACTGTGCCCGTTATGGGAGACGGGATCCGCAAAGTGTGGGACCCGAGCTGCAGCCCCAGAACAGGCTCGCCCTGTCTAACGTACGCTCCAATCTTAGGGCTCTTTACAATCTCTGCCGCTCCAACCAGGTTGCCAAGGAATCCATCCAGGCCGACCCGGATGCCTCCTAAGGGGCGGTATTGGCTCCAGGTATGGCCAAGATGCAGCCGGGCGCCGCGAGGCAGTATCCATGAGACAGCTGCCTCTATAGCAGGTGCGAGTGCCGGCGCTCCCGGCATCACCAGGCGCCAGAACAGGATGAACAGGAATAGAAAGCCAATGGCCATGAGATACTCATTGGCTTTTGTAACCAGCATGAATTCATGCAATGTTTCCATAGCGACTCACTCTGACTTTGGATACTGGGGGTGTACGTAAAGGACCGGCATGCGATTGACAATCCAGCGGAAGGTCAATAGCCCCGCTGTTACAATAGTGATGGTGACCGCGAACTCCATCCAGTGAGGGATATAGCGATCACTCAGCTGCCAGTTAAAAGCAAAGATCGACACGTTCAAACGGTTGAAAATGATACCCAGAATTGTCCAGACGGCCGCCAGGCGGATAAGACCGGCATGGCGATTCCGGACACCCCTTACCAGCAGCATCAATGGCAGTAGGACAAATCCAACGACCTCCAGCAGAAACAGCCGGCCGTAGTTGGTTGCCAGCAGGTCCCAATGGTTCCCATGAGCCAAAGCGATCCACTTCAGGCAGAAATAGGTGAAGAGCACGATTGAAGCGGCGCGTCCCAGCCCGATGGTTAACTTGTCGCTATTGGCATGATCTTCCCGGCTGATCTGATGTCCGAAAAAGCGGTGGGAGAGAGTGCTCTCAAAGATGACCATGGATAATCCCGCCGCCATACTTGAAATGAAGAACAGCACAGGAATAAAGGCGCTGTACCAGAGGGGATGCAGCTTGGCTGGCGCCAACAGAAACATGGCGCCCAGGGCTGACTGATGGAGCGTCGAAAGAATAACACCGAATACTGTTGCCCCGATAGTCAATTTGACTACCCAGGTTCGCACTTTCTCCCAACCTAGCCACTCAAAAATCGTAGGACAGAACTCCAGGAACTGAACCGCCAGGTACAGGGCCACATGCCAGCCAACCAGGAACATGACCGATGTAACCCCATACGATACAAACATGGGATACGGTAAGCGCCAGGGGCGTCCCAGGTCGAAGCACAAGCCCACTACCACGAAGAAATATCCTAGAAAGCCTGTGAGGATAGCAGGCCGTACAATGGGGTAGTATTGCTTCAAGCCAAAGATGTGGACAGCTGATGCCAGGCAATACCCACCGGCTGCCAGGGCCACGCCGCAGAGCACATCAAAACCGATCCACAGCCCCCACGGATTATCGTTGGTCAGATTTGTGACCGCTTCGAGACCCCGGGTAAACCGCAGCCAAGTAATAGGTAGTCCCACTGCCAGAATAGCCGTTGCGATGTAATTGAAGGGAGTCTGAAGGGACCGCCAGTATTCCCTCCAGGACATTCCGAGAAATACCTGTGATCGAATCCAGGACACCTCCCGTTCCACACTACGGTTCAACGTTGTCATGCTTGCTCCCCCCTGTTTGTGAACCGTCATCTTCCTGGTTGCAGAACGCATAGACTCCCATCAGCAACATGGGCCAGATAGTCAGCACCAGGGGGACGGCCGACAGGAATCCCCGGGTCAATTCAGGATAAGGTGTCTCGCCCAGATCCATGCGAAAACCGAGCTGCTCAAACGGCACATGGGAGACATATAGCCAGTTGGTGCCGCCAACCTCGTGTTCGCCATAGATATGATCAACGTACTGATCCGGATGACTGCGGATTTTTTCGTGCGCCAGCTTGAGCAGATCATCCCTGCGACCGAATGTGATGGCCTCCCTGGGGCAGATAGCGGCACACGCCGGTCTTTCACCGCTCGCTTGAAATCGCTCGTGGCACATGGTGCACTTTTTCACCTCGGGTGAGTAGGCATTATCGTACTCGTATGCCGGGATGCTAAAGGGGCATGCAATCATGCAGTAGCGGCACCCGATGCACACATCAGGGTTGTAAACAACCGGGCCCTCACTGGTTTTACGAAAGGCTTTGACCAGGCAAGCGGACGCGCAGGCCGGCTCTATACAGTGCATACACTGCTTCTTGACGTACACGGGATTATCGGTTGATTCCGCAGGCTGGAAGCGATTTACCACAGTGAACTGTTGAGCTGTGGTGCGGCGTATATTGTCAAAGACACTTTCGTCGTCATAGGCCTGTAGCGGGAGGTTGGGCAGCCCGTTGAGCTCATTGCAGGCCCACTCACATTTCCGGCATCCAACACAAAGACTTAAGTCGGTGAGCATGCCTACCCACTCGGGCTTGAGTGTGCGGGTTCGAGCCTGGGCTGAACCCGAGAATCCAGCCAACGACAAACCTGCTATACCTGCAGTTTGCAGAAATGATTTACGATCCATGGATAAATCCTATTGGTATGGGTCGATGCGGATGTTACCCGCCGGGACCCGGGCGTTGGGGTGTAAGAACTCGCGCTCAAATTGCTCGAGAGCCTGCTCATCCAGCATCCGGACCACCCCGGCGATCGGCTCGCCACCATCCTGGAGAGTAATCCCCGCCAATTCCGGTCGCAGAGATTGGGCATTGAGGAAATCGCTGAACCGCTCCAACTCCTTCATGAGCCATTCCCTGGCCCGCTCAGCTATGTTCAGACCGGCAAGCTCCTCTGACAACCGGGAAGGCATCAGATCCACGATCCATTCGGTGCTTAGATCCCTGAGATTGATCTCAGCTAGATCATACAACATGTATCCATTAACTGCAGTGACAGTACCAGAAACTGGTGAATCCAAGGTCAAGATCCGGTTATCAAGCCCCAGTTTTAGCAGTGGCTGCCCTTGCTTTATTTGCGTGCCAGGATCTGGTGGTTCGACATGGTCGATATGCCCCGCCAGATTGCGAACGAAATCATCAATACCGACGCGCAATCTCCCTTCAGGCCTAACGATGGCCCAAGTATGACCAGGATGGAAGAAAATCCCCTTGGGTAGGCGCAAGTTGGATAGAGACATACCCCGGACCGGTTGGTTTGTAACAATCGGAGCATCCGATTTGGCTACCTGACTCCGGTGGATCAGGTAATCGGCCAGCAACAGCAGGGCAAAGGTTAGTATGACCAGTAAAACGGTCATGATGTGATCCTTCCTGAATTCAATTAACCAAGTGCTGGTAAATAGCTATTCAAACCGCGTGCCAGTAATTGGCAAAGGCAAACGGACCGTTTTTATAATATTGTTATTATTAACGTTATGATAATTATAGTAGGATCAAGCACAGGCGGGATTGTTGAATTTGGAATATGGGAGCGTCGTATAATCCAACGCTATTTTGAGGCAGATTACAGCAGTGATGGGATAAGATCTTGATATAATTCACATTAGGCTGGTGTTGTGTTCTCCACCACGAATTGGTGGATAACACAACAGTATTTGGAAGATCAGCGTGTTAGATCCCGGCAACCCAGTTTTGAAGATGTCGAGCATGAAGCAATCCGGTATTTACATCGCTGTGATCATATCGCCGGAGTTCAGAAGGGGCACAAAGATGGTACGGCTGGGGTAGGGCAAAGCGAGCTATTGCGGGGGCTTATTGTCACTCTTTCTTGTCACTTTTTCTGTTTTGTCGACGGGGCAGCAGCGGACTCATAATCCGTTGAGCAAATAATTGCACTTTCATTGCATCGTTACCAATAATCTCCTCGTGACACTGAGGATTTTAAGTCGTTGGTCATGCCCTCAAGTCACAACGCCAAACGGAGCCATGAAAATTCGACCCAAAAACGCAAATTTTCTCCTATTTTGCCACCTCGATCGAGATTAAAACCATTCGACCCCTTGGTGGGTTACCCCTTCCCCCATACTTTGCCACCCCCCCTGGTAGCTCCCTATATTCCGTATCTGGTTCCGTATCCGGCAGGTGGTGCGGTTTTTTGCAGTTGTTTGGTGTAGTGGCTGGCCAGGTCCGCGGTGCCAGATTCCCATAAAAGTGGCTCCAGGCGACAAACAAGCCACTAGAGGAGCCTCTAATCTCTGAGTGTGCAAGGTACTGAGCCGGGGGAATCGAATATTGAGCGTGCAATGGTAGTCAGCCCACTAGTAATGGCCCCGCTCCTCCCCTTGTCGATCTAGCCCGGCCAGCAATTCAGTACCCGGTCTAATACAGAGGATAATGCTAATAGCCATGCAATGTGTATGCCCTGGATAAATCGACCCCTATCCCTGCTTTCCGGCTATGCGGTTTAGGAAAGTCCGTTGAGATTTTTTCCAGGCTGAAATACATAGCAAAAGCCCCACGAATCATCTTGACATGGGGCCTGCTGACTGACTGAAATCAGCCCATTTCGTTGGCAGTTTGTTCACGTATTGTTCACGTACATCCCTAAGTTATTGTTTTTGCTTATCTCTCGTCGGGTTCATAACCCGAAGGTCGCTGGTTCGAGCCGTAGCGACCGTAGGGAGCGTAGACCGTTGAGCGTAGTGAGACCATCCAGCCCCCGCTACTCTCTAGAAGCCCTCTTTCCCGTCGTGAAAAGAAGGTTTTCTTTCGTTTTGCCTAATGTAGTCTAATGCACCCTTTTTTCGATTGTGTGGTCATGTTTTCGATACGTTTGGTGGCATACGAATCTGTCACGTTGAACCACTCCGGCGAGCGGTTAATGAACTCAGCCGTCAGCTCGAAGTTGGGACGCGCGTAGATCTTGGTGGTCTCGCTGTTTGAGTGAGCCATCAAGATTTGGCGGTCCTTCAGCGGTACCGCGTATACCAATTGGGCTGTATCTGGGATGGCCCTGCACCCGGAGTTGCTGCTGAGGAACGGTACCAGCTTGGTCACATCGCTGTACATCTTCGTGGCCACGTACAACATTTATTTAAGTCGGTGCGCAGGCCCACCTGGCGGCAATATTCATTGCTTATAAGATCAGGATGTCCTATTTTATACAGTGCATGGATACCATGCAATGGATGGGGCGCTGAACACTTCAAAGGCCAATCATTCAGGAGTCTATATGTATATCACTGGATCCCCATTTACGTTTACCGATCCCTATCCTGATCTTGCTGCTTCCCTGATCGCTCCATTCCTCAGCCATCTTTCACCAGCACCAGGGGATTATACATGAAATACTGGCGGGTACCCCTCGATACCGGAACCCTGGAGATCCCCCATGGCGAGGTGCATATCATCGTGGAGCAGTGCAAAGGCTGCGGCTTCTGCGAGGAATACTGCCCCCGGGACGTGCTCCAGATGTCCCCGGCCTTCAACCGGCGCGGTTACCATTACCCCGAAGTCGTAAACGACGAATGCGTCAATTGCGGGCTGTGCGAGGCGATCTGCCCCGAGTTCGCCATTTTCTGCCTGGAATCGGTGCCCTCCGATGCAGCAGCCGTGGGCTCAATAGCCGGCCAGGCGGCGTCATGAAGGCTGATCCTATCGGTGTGGCCACCGGCAGCCATTACATCGACGGGGACCACGCCTGTGCCGAAGGGGCCATCGCCGCCGGTTGCCGGTACCTGGCCGGGTACCCCATCACCCCCTCCACCGAGGTAGCTGAACGGATGGCGGTGCGCTTCCCCAAGGTGGGCGGCCTGTTCATCCAGATGGAAGACGAGCTGGCCTCCATGGCGGCTGTGGTGGGGGCGGCCTGGACCGGCGTCAAGGCCATGACGGTCACCTCCGGCCCGGGGTTCTCGCTGATGATGGAAAATATCGGCCTGGCGGTCATGATGGAAACACCCTGCGTGGTGGTGAACGTGCAGCGCGGCGGTCCTTCCACCGGGTTGCCCACCCTCACCGGGCAAGCCGACATGATGCAGGCCCGCTGGGGCTCGCACGGCGACTATGAGATCATTGCCTTATCACCCAACTCCCCCCAGGAGTGCTTTAACCTGATCATTACAGCCTTCAACCTGGCGGAGCAATGGCGGGTGCCGGTGCTGTTCATGATGGATGAGTGTGTGGGCCACATGTCGGAGAAGGTGGTAATCCCCCCGGCGGAGGAGATCGAGGTGGTCCCGCGAAAATTCTACAAGGGCAAAAAGGAAAACTATCGGCCTTATCGCTTCAACGGCCGGGGCAATCCCCCGCCCATGGTGAAGGCCGGAGACGGTTATTTTATCCACTTGACCGGTCTGACCCACGACGAGCGGGGCTATCCGGAGATCAACGCCGAGGCCCAGGAAAAGAATGTTCGGCACCTGGTGGCCAAGATCCGCGATCACGCCGATAAAATCCACCTGCTGGAGGAAGACCAGCTGGAGGATGCCGACGTGATAGTAATCTCCTACGGAATTTCCTCCCGAGTGGCCTTGAAAGCCATCGAAGCGGCTCGCAAGGACGGCCTCAAGGTGGGCCTGCTCCGGTTGATTACCGTGTGGCCTTTCCCTGAAAAGCTCATCGCCCGCCTGGCTCGCCAAATAAAATGTTTCGTAGTGCCGGAGATCAACATGGGCCAGATTTCACTGGAGGTGGAGCGTTGCGCCGCCGGAAAGGCCAAAACTATCCTGGTGCCCCATGCCGGGGGTTGGGTGCACGATCCAGAAGAAATCCTATCCGCTATCAAGGAGGGTGCCGCATGAGTGCCGCCGAACAACCGTTCACCGATACCCTGGAGATTCCGCCGGCTAAAGAGGAACTGCGCCACCCCATGGAGGACTACTTGCGGATCGAGCGGTTCCCACACATCTGGTGTGCCACCTGCGGGCTTGGAACGGTGCTGACATCATTCATCACCGGCTTGCAGAAGTCGGAGCTGGACCCCAAAAAGGTGACGGTGGTCTCGGGTATCGGTTGCACGGGCCGGTCCGCCGGCTACCTGCGGCTGGATTCTTTCCACTCCACCCACGGCCGGGCCATACCGTTCGCCACGGGGCTGGCAATGGGCAATCCCGAGCTGAAAGTCGTGGTGATCAGTGGGGACGGGGACCTGATCGCCATCGGTGGCAACCACCTGATCCACGCCGCCCGGCGTAACGTGGACTTGACGGTGATCTGTGTAAATAATTTCAATTACGCCATGACCGGCGGACAGGCCGGCCCCACCACTCCACTGGAGGCCACCGCCTCCACCGCGCCCTACGGGGTCTACGAGTATCCTTTCAACTTACCTTACCTGGCCGAGTCGTCCGGGGCGGTGTTCGTGGCCCGCTGGACGGCCTTGCACATCCGGCGGCTGGCCAATACCTTCGCCGAAGCCCTGCGCAAACCGGGATTCTCCTTCGTGGAAGTGATCTGCCCCTGCTCCACCCTGTACGCCCGGCGCAATCGCCTGGGCACCGGCCTGGACCTGATGAAGTTCTACCACGACAACGCCGTCATTCGCCACGGCATCGACACCCGGGAAGTGGGTATCGAATTCCAGGACCGCATCATAGTCGGCAAGTTCGTGGACCGGGACCAACCCACATTCAGCCAGAAACGGGACCAGTATCTGGCAGAGAAACTGGGTGACAGCTACATGCCGTACAGGGGACCCAATCATGGACGTTAAGTTTTGTGGTTTCGGCGGCCAGGGCATCATCAAGTCCGGGATGATCATCGGCAAGGCCGCTTCGCTGTTCGATAATCTGCACGCCACCCTGACCCAGAGTTTTGGCCCCGAGGCCCGGGGCAGCGCCTGCTCGGCCGCCCTGGTGATTCAGGAAACACCGGTGCTCTACCCCTATATCGGGGCCCCGGAGGTACTGGTGTGCCTATCCCAGGAAGCCTACGAGAAATTCGGCCCGGAGCTGGCCCCGGGCGGCACCATGCTCATCGACACCGACCTGGTGGAACTGGATGACCGGGCCAAGGGGATAAATCTGTTCGCTGTCCCGGCAACTAAAATCGCCGAGGAGATGGGTAACCGTATCTTCGCCAATGTTGTGATGGTTGGCTTTTTCACAGCCGTCACCCAGGTAGTGCCTACCGAAGCGGTAAAACAGGCGTTGCCGGGCCTGATACCGGAGCGCTTTCTGGAGAAGAACATCGAGGCTTTTGACCGGGGCTACCAATACGGCCGGGAATTGCTGGAAACCGGTCAGGCACCGGCCATGGATGAAGTATTAACGGGTCAATGATGCCGTCCGGGGGCCAGGCTATCCAGCAGCTGCTGAGCGGAGAGAAAGTCCTCCTGCACCTGGATGACCGGCGGGGCGTTACCTACCAGGTGGGACTGGTGGATACCTCTCCCTGCACCTGGGCCTGCCCGGCTGGGGTTAACGTAAAGACCTATGTTTCCCTGATGGCCGCCGGTCGGTTCCCCGAGGCGCTGGAGGTGGTGCGCCGCCGTAATCCCCTACCCGCCATCTGTGGCCGTATCTGTACCCATCCCTGCGAGGCGGCCTGCAACCGGACTGAGATCGATGATCCCGTAGCCATTTGTGCATTGAAGCGTTTCCTGACCGACTATGAGCTGGCCCATCCACCTCCATTACCAGAGCCGCCGACGCGTACCCATGAGGAATCGGTGGCTATTGTCGGTTCCGGCCCGGCGGGATTGACCGCCGCCTACGATCTGGCCCACCTGGGCTACGGTGTGACCATTTTCGAAGCCCTGTCCAAGGCTGGGGGTATGCTGGTCGCCGGTGTGCCCAGCTTCCGTTTGCCCAGGGATATTCTGGAACTGGAGATCGACTTGATCCGCGCCCTGGGGGTGGACATCCAGACCGGTGTGACCATTACCGGCGAACGGGCTGTCAATGGACTATTCAAGGAGGGCTATAAGGCGATCTTTTATGCGGTGGGCGCCCATCAACCCCGCCAACTGGGTTATCCGGGCGAAGCCGCCACCGGGGTGGTGGATTGCATCACTTTCCTGCGGGGGGTGAACCTGGGGACGCCCACGCCTCCCGGACGCCGGACCGTGGTCATCGGTGGCGGCCACTCGGCCCTGGACTCGGCTCAGACGGCTTTACGACTGGGGGCCGAGGAGGTCAAGATCATCTACCGCCGGTCCCGCAAGGAAATGCCTGCCCACCAGGCCGACATCCGGGGGGCCGAGGAGGAGGGGATTCAAATTCAGTTCCTGGTGGCCCCCAAACGTTTACTGGTGAAAAACGGGAAGGTCACCGGAGTGGAGTGCCTGCGCACCAAGTTGGGCCCCACTGACGAGAGTGGCCGGCGGCGGCCCCAACCGGTGGAAGGCTCCGAATTTGTCGTGGAGGCCGACACGGTAATCACCGCCATCGGCGAAATGCCCGACCTGTCATTCCTCCCTGAAAACCACGGCCTGGAGATTTCCCCCCGGTGGAACACTTTCATTGCGGACGAGGCGATTCTGGCCACCAACCGCCCCGGTATCTTTGCCGGCGGTGATGTAGTCACCGGGCCCAAGTCGGTGATCGACGCCATTGCCGCCGGGCACGTGGCTGCCCAGTCCATGCACCACTACCTCCGGGGCCGGCCGCCGACTCGGCCTCAGCTCTGGAAACCGCCTACCGAGGTGGAGATCAAGGTGGACCTGCAACGACGGCCCAGTCTGCCCAGGCTGAGCATGCCCACCCAGGCGGTGGCTGAAAGGATTCAGGACTTCCGCGAAATTGGCTTGGGCTTTAGCACTGATGAAGCGGTAGCCGAGGCGGGGCGCTGTTTGCGGTGCGGTCCGTGCAGTGAGTGCCAAGTATGCGTGCCCGAGTGTGACAAGCAAGTAGCACTGTTGTCGTCGGCAAACGGTGATGGGGCTTTGCTGCTGCGCTTGTTACCGGCCTTGGATGCTGCCCGGCTACCCCCGCAGCCCAGCGAAGCATGGCTGGCAAAAGAGGCTGGTGCGGAGGTCGGCGTGCAATTCCATCCCCTGGTGAGCCACGTAGACGAAGATCGCTGCCGGGGCTGCGGGGACTGCGTGGAGGTGTGTGAATATGAGGCAGTGGCGCTGTACCCCCGCGAAGTGGAGCTGCCGGTGGCCCGGGTTGATGAGGAGCTCTGCAAAGGTTGCGGGACCTGTGCAGCCTATTGCCCTTCGGGGGCCATGATCCCAGGCTATTTCACCGACGATTGGCTGACCCAAAGGCTAGCGGGGATGAGCACTGAAAAAGTCAACCTGGTGGTGATTACCTGCAGCTGGGGCGGAGCCCGTCTCCATGACTTCGTGGGCCACAAACGGCAAAAGGAAGTGGATATTACTTACCTGCAAACCCTATGCACCGGCCGGGTGGAGCCCGCCATGGTGCTGAGGGCGTTCGAGATGGGCGCCGCCGGGGTGTTGATCAACAGCTGCGGGGTCGAGGATTGCCACTACAGTTTCGGAGCCTCCCGGTTCGCCGGCACTTTTGAAAGCATTCAACAATTGGTCCGGTTGGTAGGTATTGACCCGGCGCGCCTGCGCTACGAGCAGATACCGGCGAAAGAAGCGCCCCACTTTGACCGTGTGCTGCGGGCCTTCACCAGGCAGGTAAGAAAACTGGGAATCACCGAGCCGCAGGTTGCTCAACCGGCAGCGGAGGGCTGACGTGTCAGAGACTACGGACCGGCAGGCAATCTTACAGGAGGCGATCCGCAAAAGCAACGCCCTGGCTTGTTTGTCGTGCGGCAAGTGCACCGGCGTCTGTCCGGTTTCAACAGTAGGGCGGCACTACTCGCCCCGGGTAATGGTGACTCAGGCAGCGCGCGAGGACTTCAACGGATTACTTCACGACAAAGACTTGTGGAGCTGCCTCACTTGCCAGAAATGCGATGCCTATTGTCCCGCCGGTGTGAGCTATTTAAGCCTGATGAAAGCCCTGCGCACCGAGGCTAAAGAGGCCGGTTTCGACGGGTCCTGCTCCCACTCGGGGGCTCTACAAACCTTAGCCCGCATCATGGTCGATGACCAATTGAAACAGCAGCGGCTGGACTGGTTGCCCGGCGACGTGCGTACCGCCGACCAGGGCGATATCCTCTACTTCGTGGGCTGCGCGCCCTACTTCGACAGCCTGTTTACCAGCATCGCGCCCCATACTCTGGATGCCGCCGTAAGTAGTATCACCATACTAAATGCCCTGGGCATCGAGCCGGTGCTTATGGACAATGAGCGCTGCTGTGGGCACGACCTTTTCTGGAACGGTGACCGGGCCAATTTCCACCGGCTGGCCGAGCATAACGTCGCCGCCATCAAGGCTACCGGCGCCAAGACCATCCTGTTTTCCTGCGCGGAATGCCTGAGCGCCTTCAAGCAGCTGTATCCCGAAACCGGCCTGGCCGTGTCCGTGGAGCTGAAGCACATGAGCGAGTTCCTGGCCGAAAAGCATCAGGCCGGGGAGTTGCAGCTGGCCGGGCCGGAGGCCGATGTCACGTACCAGGATCCCTGCCGCCTGGGTCGTCACCTGGGCATCTATGACGCCCCCCGCACTTTATTGGGCGGTGACAATGGGCGCTTAAAAGAGATGACCCAGCACCGGGGCCGGTCCCTCTGCTGCGGAGTCAGCGGCTGGATGAACTGCGGCGCCACCGCCAAAGGGATTCAGGTGGAACGCTTGCGACAGGCTCGGGAGACCGGCGCCCAAGTCATGGCGGTGGCCTGTCCCAAGTGCCAGGTGCACCTCTTGTGCGCCCAGCAGGACCGGGGTATCGGCGCCGAGAACGCCATTGAAATCCGCGATATTGCCACTTTGACACTGGCACGGATGAAAAGCCGGGTGGTGCCGGCTGAAACCAAGGAAGTTTTGTCAACCTAAGGACCCAGGAGAGGATAATGACAGATGACGGACTGAGAATCGGCGTATTTATCTGCGAGTGCGGTTCGAATATCGCCGGCTCGGTGGACTGCGACGCGCTGACGGCCTATGCCGCCCAGCTGCCGGACGTGGTCTGCTCAGTGAAGAATAGGTATACCTGCTCGGAACCGGGCCAGGAGGAGGTCAAGCGTTACATTCGGGAGCAGAATCTGAACCGGGTGGTGGTGGCCTCCTGCACCCCACGGATGCACGAGCCCACCTTCCGGCAATGTGTGGCCCAGGCGGGGCTCAATCCCTACCTGTTCGAAATGGCCAATATCCGGGAACACTGCAGCTGGGTCCACCTGGACAACCGCCCGGTGGCTACCGGGAAAGCCCAGGACATCGTCAAATCGGCGGTGGCCCGGGCGCGGTACCTGCGACCCCAGGTGGAGAGTGTGATCAATGTGACCAACGAGGTGCTGGTCATCGGCGGCGGCGTGGCGGGCATCCAGGCTTCACTGGACCTGGCCGACGCTGGCTACCAGGTACACTTAGTGGAAAAGGAGGCATCTATAGGTGGGATCATGGCCGCACTGGACAAGACCTATCCCACCATGGATTGCTCTATATGAATACTCGGTCCTAAAATGATGGATGCCGGTCGGCATCCCCGCATCAACCTACTGGCCTACAGCGAAGTCGAAGATATCACCGGCTATGTGGGTAATTTCCACGTGACGGTGCGCAAGAAGGCCCGCTACGTGGACGATTCGGAGTGTAACGCCTGTGCCGAGTGCGAGAAGGTCTGCCCGGTGGCGGTCCCCGACGAGTTCCAGCAGGGATTTTCCTCCCGCCGGGCCATTTACATGCCTTTCCCACAGGCGGTGCCCTCCAGCTACATCCTGAGCAAGATCGATTGCCTGGGTCATAATCCTATCGCCTGCGGCAAGTGCGCCGATGTGTGCGAAAAGGACTGCATCGATTTTGACATGCGGGACCAGACTATCGAGCTGGACGTCGGCACGGTGGTTGTCGCTACCGGCATGGAGCCCTACGATCCTACCGAGTACGACGAGTACGGCTACACCCGCTACCCCAACGTGATCACCAGCATGGAGTTCGAACGGCTGATATCGGCCGGGGGGCCCACCGAGGGGCACTTCATCCGGCCCTCGGACCAGCGCACCCCCGAGAGTAT
Organism: uncultured bacterium; assembly: GCA_965372015.1. Classification (GTDB taxonomy): domain Bacteria; phylum Fidelibacterota; class Marinisomatia; order SCGC-AAA003-L08; family TS1B11; genus JACZSB01. Next base: position 37,235 of record CBDVAP010000008.1, read on the forward strand.
CGCCTTCATCCAGTGCGTCGGGTCGCGGTCGGCCACTAAGGGCAATCCTTATTGCAGCAACATCTGCTGCATGAACACCATCAAGGACAGCCTGCTGCTGAAGGACCACTACCCCGGCGTGGACATCAAGGTGTTCTATATGGACATCCGAGCCTTCGGCAAGGGTTTCGAGGGTCTCTACCAGCGCAGCAAGCAGTCCGGTGTACAGTATATCCGGGGCATTCCGGGCGAATTGTTCGAGGACCCGGCCACCGGCAACTTGAGCCTCATAGTGGAAGACACCGATACGGGCCGCATCCAGGATCACACCGCCGACATGGTTGTGCTGGCCACAGGGGTGGTCCCGCGGCGCGACAGCGACGTTATCCGCCAGCTGCTATCCCTTTCCTGCACCGAGGACGGGTTCCTCATGGAGTCCCATCCCAAGCTCAAGCCGGTGGACGCACCCACCGGTGGGGTATTCTTCGCCGGCTGCGCGGAGGGACCCAAGGACGTCAAGGAAAGTGTGACCCAGGCGGGGGCGGCGGCGGCCCGGGCCCAGATACTGCTGAATGCCGGCAAGGTGAGCGTGGAGGCTATCACCTCGGTGTGTACGCCCGAGCTATGCACCTACTGCGGCATCTGCGCCAAGGTGTGCCCCTTCAATGCCATCCAGGGCGGTGATCCCAAGTCGGGGACGGCCGCGGAAGTTATTGAGGCGGCCTGTATGGGCTGCGGCACTTGCGCCGCGGAGTGCAACTTCGACGCGCTGTCCATGAAGCACTTCGAGGACGTCCAGATCTTTGCCCAGATCGAGGCCATCCTGGAGGAGGATCCCCAGGATAAGGTGCTGGTGTTCGCCTGCAACTGGTGCTCCTACGCCGGGGCCGACCTGGCGGGCCTTTCACGACTGCAATACCCTGCCACCCAACGGATCATCCGCACCATGTGTAGCGGCCGGGTGGACTCCCGTTTTGTGCTGCACGCCTTCGAGCTGGGCGCCCCTATCGTGCTGGTGTCCGGCTGCCACTACGTGGACTGCCATTACATCGACGCCAACCGCTGGACCCAGAAACGGGTGGACAAGCTGTGGGATAAACTGGAGCGGCTGGGCATCCGGCCGGAACGCCTGCAACTGGAGTGGATCAGCGCGGCCGAGGGGCAGAAATGGGTGACGGTGATGAATGCCGTGGATGAAATGCGGCAGCAGGTTACCGAAGAAGAGGTGGCCCATACCATTGAGGTGCTGCGGGCGGACCGCCGGAAGGAGGAGACCAAACGGCGGAAAACAAGGGAGAAGAAGACCGCACCGGCGGAAGCGGTGGTCTGATAAACGGATTTAAGCTGACCGGGGATTTGGAATGATAATCGAGGAAACGAACTTCAAGTGCCTGCGTTGTGGCCATCAGTGGGTAGGGCCATTCGATAAAAAGGTTCTGCGGGAACGGACCTGTTCAAAGTGCGGCAGCAACAGTGTGCGGAAGCTGAAGGTCCAGGCCCAGCGGGACGGCGATCATCAGCCCCGGCCCCGCCCGGCGAAGATATAGATATCTTTGCTTAATGGGAAAAGCCCTCTGAAGAGGGCTACCCTAACGACACTGGCGGCTTCAGCCGTCTTGCACCCCGCCATCGGCGGGGCCACCAGCGGGGTTTGCGATTCAGCGAATCCATTTACCTGTCCGGCCTCTGACGGATGGATGCGCTCCCTTCAATTGGACTGTTGAAAGCCGGCAGGCGATTGCTGCTATCCGGCGAACCGGCGGCGCATTCTGTGTATCGGCTCCGGCGGCAGGTTTATGATCTCCTTACGGAAGCACAGCCCCACGTGCTTGACGATATCACGCATGGATACCACCCCGGCGGCCTTTTGCTCATCATCGACGATGGGCACGTGGCGGTAGTTGTGCTCGCACATGCGGTTCATGGCAAATACCAGCGAATCATCCACTTGAAGCGTATCTGGATCCGCGGTCATGAATTTGCTGACTTTCATTTCCGCCACAATCTCGCAAGCCGCACAAGCCTTGCGAATCATATCCCGTTCGGTGATGATCCCCAGCAGTTTATCATTATCATCGGTCACCAGCAGGCAACCGATATCGTGCTCGGCCATCAGCCGAAACGCCTCCTGTACCGAGGTGGATGACCGCACGGTAATCGGGGTGCGCAGCTCCAGGGCCTCGATTGGGTCCTCCAAGTGCACCGCCTGCTTCAGTTCGGGAGATTCCTCCTCCCGCTCACACATCTGTTGCAGTTCCTCGTCAATTCCATTAGTCATAGTAGCCTCCAGGGATTGGAATTATTAACCTCGAAATCGAAGGTATTGAATCGGTTGCGAGCCCCGGCGGAGTGAAAAAACGATATTAAGATCAACATACCTTCATTAGCCGGGCCTAAAGGGTAAGCACCCGGAAGGTATAAGTCAAGAGAAAAAGCCGCTACGGTGTGACTGATGCAATGCTGGAATTGGACAGGACTAAGGCAGCAACGTACACTATGAGTTTTATATGGGCTGCATGTAGGTCTGGCGTATTGGACATCTGGGGCTAAAAACGGGGAGAGACATTTTGCCGTTCTTTGGGTTGGTTTGCGCCTCATCTGATGCTCATCGCTGGACCCTCAAACGAGTCACTACTGGTCCCCGTTGGTCAAATTGTACCCCGCCTGTGGCGGGGAATTATCCATTGCTCTTCGGAACGACCAATCGAAAAGCCCCACCATCTCTCAATATGTGGGGCTTTTTAGCAGTACGGGCACGAAATAGTCACGTTGGCTACATAAACTACTGTTTTTACTAACCGATCGTCGGGCTCATAACCCGAAGGTCGCTGGTTCGAGCCGTAGCGACCGCCGGGAGCGTAGACCGTTGAGCGCAGCGAGACCATCCAGCCCCCGCTACTCTCGAGAAGCCCTCTTTTCCGTCGTGAAAAGAGGGTTTTTTGCGTTTTGCCCAGTGTAGTCTAGTGCAGCCAAATGCACCCTTTTTTCGATTGTGATGACACGTTTTGTGGCAGACGGATCTGCCATATATAGGGTGGGAAAGATAGGCTAGTCCTTTGGCCGTCCGGCAGGGTATGCAGGACTACATTCTTGGAAATGAGACCTAGTTGTCTTAGTTTACCTTATAGGGATTGGAGCGCTTCTGCACTGTTATCGATTCTAAAATTGATTTCGCCCTCGCTAACAGGAGGTAATGATGGTTAATCCGCGCGGCAATTCCAGGGAGCAGTTCCCTAATGGCATTGCATACCTGTTGAAATGGGCTTTAACCCGTTTCGAACTGCGGATAACTGAGGGGGGATTCCTTTTTCCTTTTGTCGCCACATAAGCAACAAGTGACTTACAGATCGCAGAAAGAGTTGTCTTAAGATGAGTGATTTCACCAGATCCTCGTTTGTGATCATTGAGCCAGCCATCCATGCAATCCAGCAGTGCCCCTGTATACCTCGACAAACGGTTTTGGGTTTCTTTGGGAGTTTTTATGTCCTACGCCAGTACGAGATTTATTTATTCCGGTATAATGGACGGAATCACAGACGACGTTTGGATCGCACATAATATGATCCATACAATCGGTAATCTTTGTTATTTGGCGGGATTTTTATGGATGCAAACCCTAACTACGTCTTGATTATAACTGGTACGGTTGTGCTCGCGGTCACAGGCATTGCTATTGCGACCTATATAACTTATCTATTCCGGTATTATGGACGGTATCACCATTAACATCTGGATTGCACAGAATATAATCCAGACAATCAGTAATCTTTGTTACTTGGCGGGATTCTTATGGATGCAAACCGCCAACTACGTCTTGATTATAACCGGTACCGTTGTCCTTGCGATCACCGGCACTGCTATTGCCACCTACATAGCCTACGCCAAAGCGCACGAACTGGCCCAGAAGCTCAAAGCCCAGAGGATACTACAGGAAAGTGAGGCCAAGTACAAATCTTTGTTTGAAACCTCACTTGAGGGTATTGCAGTTTCTAAAGGGAATCGGATTATCTCTGTGAACCAGGCTGCTCTAGATATTTTCGGTTATAGCAGCCTGGAGGAATTCACCAGAATTCCTTTTCTAGATCACGTGGCATCAGAGAGCAGGGAGATGATAATCACGAGACTGAAAAAGAGACAGAAGGCGGAACTGCTTGAACCACTGTACGAATACAAGATAATCCGCAAGGATGGAGAAATTCGTAACGTATAAATATCCACGACCAGCTTAATTATTGACGATGAGACCTATATACAAGGGACTTTTCGGGACATCACCGAACGCAAGCGGGCAGTGGAAGCGCTGAAAGAATCAGAGCTGTGGTTCCGGAGCATGTACAATTCGTTGGGGGAAGCTCAAGATGATTATTAAGATCACGAAGAACCCGGCGCTTATTATCATCCTTACCATCCTGGCTGTGTCCGCTATACTGGCATTGGGATTAAAAGCCTTCAAAACCGTTGAGCAAGCAGCCTTTGATGAGTTTAACCAACGCCAGCTGGTTCTAGCCAAGGGGGCCGCAAGCAGCATCGAGCTCTATTTTGAAAGAATAGCGCACGACTTGAAGTATATAGCCAATATGTATTCAGGGCCGAGGCTCGGGGAATCCATCATAAGAAAGGTTTTGCAGGACGTTTATGATGAATTGGCACCAATGGGCGTGAATGATATCGGTGTATTGGATGCCACCGGTATCTTGAGATATAGCGTTGCAGCCCCCGACCTGGAGGGCACCGATTTCTCGTGGCGGAAATATTTTCAAAAGTTAAAAACCAAGACCTCAAGCGTCCCCTTCGTTTCGGAATTCCTGGAATTCAAAGGCGTCGACATAGGTCAGAAAGGCGTCTTGATCGCTGTTCCTAATATCATTGCCACAACGAATGACACCGTCGGCCAGGGAATATTTGCCGGGGCGCTGATCGCTTCTGTCAGATTAGATACCGTGACCACCAGACTGATTGCGCCCCTTAAGTCGTCTCCACACGGGCACGCAATTCTTCTTGACCACGAACTCAATGTGCTTTGGCCACCGGATAGCGCTCGCTTTGCGAGAAATCTCCTCCAGGAAGCTCACGGGCTTCCGGATTTCGAACGGATCCTGAGAATAATGCAGGCTGGGAACTCGGGAGTTGAGGAATATCGTTCCACCCGGTTTGATGATGTCACCGGTAAATACACCGAACAGATGGAGGCCAAACTTTTAGCCTACGCACCGGCTAACCTGGGTGAAGGGCACTGGATAGTGGGAGTATTGGCGCCGAGGGCAGACGCCCTGGGACCGATTCGTTCGGCCTTTCAGATTCAAATGCTGGTGGGTGGTCTGAGTATATTGATAGTGGTGGTGGGCAGTGCGATGCTGCTGCTGCTGCCTTATCGCCTGAAAAGGATACTGGAGCGGGAAGTGGAGACCAAAACCGGGGAATTGAAGGAGTCGCACGACCGACTGTTTACTATCCTGAACAGCATTGACGCAGCAGTTTATGTGGCGGATATGGATACGTATGAAGTCCTGTACGAGAACCAACTACTGAAGGAACTCTTTGGGGAAGTAGTCGGGAAAAAATGTTGGGCGATATTCCAGAGCGACCGATCGGATCCCTGTGAGTTCTGTCCAAACGATCAATTGCTGACTGCCGCGGGTGAGCCGGTGGGATTGATTACCTGGGAACGTTTTAGCGAAGTCGCGGGAAGTTGGTATCATGTCTATGATCGGGCGATCAAATGGCTCGATGGTCGCCTGGTACGATTAGAAATTGCCTTCGACATCACCGAGCGCAAGCAGGCGGAAGAATTACTAGAAGAGA
>CBDVAP010000009.1:0-42088 GCA_965372015.1 uncultured bacterium
TTCAGTTCATGTGCCTCCCGTCGTGAAATACAAAAAGGGGCAGGAAAACGGGGCAGGAATTTGACCCATGGTGACCAGTGGTGACGAATGGTTCCGGTGAAGTGTCTCTTAAGTCTTAGCCCATTTCGGACCACGTTGCTCTGTTCCTGAACAGAGGGGATCAAGTGACTGTATGTATTCAATGTGCCTTGAATGTCGCTATGCCCAAGATTGGTGTTAACTACGAGATATAGAGTTCGTTATGACGGGCATCCGAAACTTCCATGTACTCCAAAGCTCTGCATTCTCGATTAGCTCAGTCATGAATTGAGCAACATTAGATCGCGTGGTAGGATGGCCTGCAAAGATACTCGTGACTGGGGACTCTTTGATGTCGTACGGAGAAACCTCAGCGTCGATTAACGAGTCTGGACGAACAACGCACCATTCGACGTGATTGTTCTCTTTACCCACGGTGCTACGTAGGTGCTCAGCCGCAGTTTCATTATCCCTTTGCGGAGGCAAAGTGTGACGCAAGAGGGTAAGTAGTCCCCGTTCAATCCAGGTCCTCTTCTCTCCGAGATCGGGATTCTGGACACCAACTGTGTTCATAAGAATGAATTTGGTAGGTTTGGATGGTCTATTCTTTTCGACTGCGTTACATAAGCGTCGCGTTGCGTCTGTGCATAGCTTTCTCGGCTTTCCAAATATTCCTTTGAAATTCGGGACATGTCCTAGGCACGAGACAACTACATCACAGTCCTTTACATGCTCTGCCATCTCCTCATCAGTCAAGTCGAGAACGCTAGCCTCTATGACCGTCGTGTTTGGGTTTTCCAAAACCTCGGCGGGGAGTTTGCGAGACGAGCGGACAATAACGCGAACTTTGTAATTCTTGCCCAGCAACTGTTCGACTAGGGGTCGTCCTGTCTTGCCGGTGGCTCCAACCACTAATATGATCATCATTGGTGTCCTCTTTCGGTGTAAATGGATAAGAGTTCATACAAGGTCATCAAACGTGATCTAGTATGCCGTCAATGTAATGTAGTCCAGTAGTGTTCAATACTAAGAGAGACGATTCACGTTTCCAAGGTTTATCTCACGCCCCCATTGAAGCGGCTCACTACATCAACATTGTCCGGTCGGTGACGGAGATATTAAAAGAACACGGCTCCCCCATCGTGAAATACAAAATGGGGCCGGAAAACGGGGCAGGGATTTGACCGGTGGTGACCAGTGGTAACAAATCAGGATGCTTCAGAGCAGGCGTGAACTAAACCTTGGAAACATGAAATGTCTCTCTTAGTTTTTGGTCGTAAATGTTCAAAAGGGTCTGAACCGGTATAGAACCCACATCAGATCGGGTTGAACAAAAGAAACTCAACTAATGGAGGTGATATGAAAGTTCTAAAGGGAATTGTATTTGCAGTGATCCTTGTTTTGTTCATGGCCTGCAGCAGCCGACATGAGATCCTGATTACAGCACACCGCGGTGCTTCCGGACGCGCCCCTGAAAACACCATGTCCGCATACCTGTTGGCCATCGAAATGGGTTCCGACTTTGCTGAATTGGATGTCCAGGAAACTGCAGATGACGTCTTAATTCTTTACCATGACAGTACCTATGAACGCACCGCCGGTGTGGTGGCCAATGTATGGGATCTGTCCTTTGACAGTATCAAAGGCTTTGATGTTGGATCCTGGAAGAGTGCGGACTACCATGCAGAGCCGATACCGTTGTTCAGTGATATCATCGATTCCGTGAGCGGGCGCATGTTCCTGAACGTGGAGATCAAGATGAATGGGTATCAGGACGGTCTCACCGAGCATGTCGTCCGGGTGATTGCGGAAAAGGAATTTGGCGAAAAATGCATTGTGACATCCTTCGACTTTGATGCCATCGATAAGGTCCGCAAGATGAATCCTGCTCTCAAGGTTGGTTACATCTTCTCAAAAATGCCGGAAGATATGGACGTTTTCAGTGCGGATGTGGACTTGCTTAGTGTGAAGAACAAAATGGTTACTGCTGAAATCGTAGCGCAAGCACATAAGGCTGGTAAAGAGGTCCACGTCTGGGGTAAGGTAGATAACCCTGACGAGATGGAACGTCTACGAGATCTCAAGATAGACAATGTCATTACCAATCACCCAGATCGGTGGCGAAAATTTCTGAATGAGAAAAGGTGATAATTTTTCAGAATAGAAAAATCATGGCCCGGTCGCTCATTCCCGCGCTCTTTTTTGTTTTTCTCTTGAGTGTGTGCCAGGTACGCCGGAATGATGCACAGACTCCCGTCTTTACATACGAACTTGAAGCGATTTTCGAGGTGTCGGGACGGCAAGGTATTGCAACGGATGGCCGTTCTTATGTTGTCAGTGGCAGCCAAGCGCTATGCCGGTATTCCCTTGATGGTGAGTTAGTTTACAGCAATGTGGGTTCTGTACAAGTTCAGATCCTTTTAGACATCTGGGGCTAAAAACTAGGAGAAGCATTCTGCGTTTCCAAGGTTTAATTCACGCCACAGCCTGAACCATCGCATCTTTGACTAGTGACAGCGCCAATAAGATCACTGGTTTCACGATACCACCTTTACTGGTCTGTTCTGCTCATAGGATTGCTGGGCTGCCAGGGCGATTTTGACGGCCGCCAGTGCGTCTTCCCCGGATACCAGCGTTGGCGTCCGGTCGCGCACACTGGAAAAAAACGCTCGCATTTCTGCGATGAAGGCTGCCTCGTATCGCTCAACGAAGGAATAATGCGGTTTGTCGGTAAACACGCCTTCGGCAGTACTTAGCACAGTGTTGGTGGGGGTAGTGTTGCGGGCACTGATACTGCCCTTTGAGCCAAAAACTTCCACCTGCTGGTCGTAGCCGTAATTAGTCTCGCGGCTGAGGTCGATGATGCAGAGCGCACCATTGGTGAGTTTGAGTGTGATGAGGGCTGTGTCGATATCACCAACCCTTTCGATCTCCGGGTCTATCAGCACCGCTCCCGCGGCATAGACTTCTTCCACCTCGCTGCCGCTCATAAAGCGGACATTGTCGAAATCATGGATGCTGAAATCCACGAAGAGGCCACCTGAATCCAGGAGATAAGCCAGATCGGGTCTGAGGGGGTCGCGGCTAGTGATCCTGATGATATGGGGTGTGCCGATCTTACCAGAGGTGACGGCCGCCTTTAAAGTGGCGAAATCCGGGTCGAACCGGCGGTTGAAACCCACCTGGAGATTAACCCCGGCAGACTTGACAGCTGAAACGGCCTCGGTGATGGCCTCAGGCTTAAAGGCGACGGGCTTCTCGCAGAAGATCTGTTTACCTGCTTGCGCCGCGGCGCATATTAGAGCGACGTGGGCTGTTGAGGAAGCCGCAATTACCACGGCCTCGATCTCTGGATCATTCAAGACCGTATACTCGTTGAGGGAGCGTACTGGAATGCCCTTATTTTCCGCCCAGCTCTCATCCAACTTGAGATCAGCGACTGCTTTCAGGAATACATCTGGTATGTGAGATACAATATTATTTGCATGCATCTTACCGATGCGTCCCGCACCGATCAGTCCTGCAACGATCTGACTCTTCGCCATAGTTTTCATACCTCGATCTTAAACTAGAGGTGATTGGTATTTTTCATCATGAACTCCCTGTTTATTCCTCAATGGGGGGAGTCGCGGCAGAATCTGTACTCCGTCTGGTGATCAGTTCGATTCTGACCGGTATTTCTGCGGGGATACTTTGCCCGTCCAGTAGACGATACGCAGTTTCAACAGCGAGTTTTCCCATGTCATAAGGATACTGGGCCACGGAACCGTTTATGGTACCCTGCAATATGGCCGCCCGCGCTTCGGGGAGCGCATCAAAACTTACCAGGATCAGGTCGCCGGTCCTTCCGGCGGCGGCAATGGCCTCAATTGCCCCTAAGGCCATCAGGTCGCTGCACGTAAACAGCGCCTGTATCTCGGGATGGGACTGAAGGATGTTCTGGAAGACATTGAATCCCTGGTCTCTCTCCCAGTTGGCCGTCTGGGAGGCCACAATTTCAATCCCCGGGATCTGGTCCACGACCTCATGGAAGCCGCTCAGCCGTGAGTCACCGGTCTCGTGGCCGGGAATTCCCTCTAGGATAGCCACCTTGCCTTCACCCCCTAGCAGCTTAACAACGTATTTAGCGGCAATCCTTCCGCCTTCCACGTTATCTGATCCGATGAAAGTAGCTACCTGACCGCCGGCTTCCTCAAGCGTTGCTGCATCCACACGGGTATCAACCACAAGGATGGGGATACCGGCCCTATTGGCCTTCACAATGGCTGGTACGATTTCCCTGGAACCGCTGGGGGTTACGCAAATGGCGTCTACTTTCAACTGTATCAGGTTTTCAACGATTTGCATCTGCTTTTCAACGTCCAGCTCACGTTCGGCTGCTTGCGCGATCAGGTTTGCCCCCAATCTTGAGGCGGCATCCTCAGCACCCTTCTGCATGTCGATGAAAAAGGGACTATTCAGAGTCTTCATCACCAGGGCAACGGTGAGACCCTCGGCCGCCGGCTTGTCGCCACGTCCGCAGGTGGTGAAAGTGATAAGTAATGCTCCGGCCAGGAGAAAGATGATGTGTCTGCATTTTTTCATCTTCGGATGTACACCTTTCTATTTCCGCTGTTTCTTCAAGGCCATATCCATCAACACGGCAATGATGATCACGGAACCGACGACTATTCGCTGCACAAAGGAGGAAACTCCAAAAAGAATGAGCCCGTGTATCGGTTCAGACCCTTTTGGACATTTAGAGCCAAAAACTAAGAAAGGCATTTCGCGTTTCCAAGGTTTTTCTCACGCCTCATCTGAAGCGTCCCGCGCATTTACATAGCCCGACTTGTGACACCCGAGCACACCAAATCAGTCAAGATGGTGCTCCTGAAGTAGGACCAAATCCAAGTTAGCGCCGGATTTCCGGATACGGGTTGGATACGCAAATTGATTTATCGACGGAAGGATACGCTTTGGGCAATTTGGTTGCAGATGGTTTTCGGCCGGTGCTAGCATCAGTTGGGCTGGTTGGCTCCCTCTCCTTTTGCGACTGGGCTCAATGTCCAATCAGCTATCGGCGGCTCAGGTTACCCATGCCTGGGCCGCTTTATTTTCGTCCTTGTCCTGTTGTTGACACAAATTTTTTGAAGCGCACCGCCGGCACCTCATCTGATCCCGGATCGGCAGGGTAAAATGTAATATTGATCACATAAAGTGAACGCAACTGGGGTACTTTAACACGACGCCGGTGTCTTAATAATTCCTTGTACCATGGTGTGGGATTGCTCTAATATGAGTACCAACCGTTTCAGAGAGAAGGAGCCCCACCTATGGCAAATCGCACTCTCCAGCTAATTACTTTACTGGGCATATTATCTTTATCAACTCTGTCGGCTCAGGCACCGGATAGCCTCTGGTCGAAAACATTCGGTGGCATACAATCAGAAATGTTCAATTCAATTGACCCGCTCCCCGGTGGTGGGTTTATCCTGGGTGGACATACGGAATCAAATGCGGATACGCTAAGAAATTATTGGCTGGTCCGGCTGAATACTGCCGGCGATGATACACTGTGGGCCAAGGCTTTTGTTAATGATACATCCGCAGGTGGCGACGGATCCGAAGGCCGCATGGCCATCGCCACTTCCGAGGGCGGCGCCGTGATCGTAGGTACCGGAGATCCCAGGATCATCAAAACTAACAGCGATGGTGTTCTTCAATGGCAACTTGGAGAAACCGAACTAGATGGGGGTATCCTTGGGATTGAAGAAACCGGTGATGGCGGTTTTATAGCCTGCGGGTATAATGATTCTGGCCCAGCTGGTGGTGCCAGCATCGCAAGAATTACTGCTGCCGGAGCAGTCACCTGGGAGAAATCATATGGCCCTGCATATCAATCCTACCTAATGTCGATTACCGAATTGAGCACTGGAGAGTTTGCTGCGGCCGGCACTCATCGCACGTTGGAAGCAGATAATAGTGGTGATGGCTGGCTGTTTATACTATCCGTCACGGGCGATTCAACCGCATCATATTTTTTTGGTGACCCAACCGCGAATAATAATGAAAGATTAAATATAATCAGAGTAACTGATGATGACGGCCTCATCCTGCTTGGTGAGCAAACGCTGGATGGGCAAAGCATGACTCCATTTCTCATCAAGACTGATGGAAGCGGTGTGGAGGAGTGGTCAGAAACTTTTACCGGCCTTGGCATTTCAGAACTTTTTGACGTCATACAAACAAGTGATTTGGGTTTCACCCTGACCGGATATGGCGATCTGACCTTATCGGAAGCCTTTAATATGCTTGTGATTCATTTGGCTACTGATGGTACGACGGATTGGACCTTGCAGATGAGCGGAAACGATGGGGCCGGCCTTGCATCGACTGAAATCTCCACCGGTGAGTATCTCGTAGTAGGAGCGGTAATTCCGGAAACGGACGCTCCCATGGACGGTTGGATTGTGCGCCTGGGCACCACTACTGATCCCTTCAAAGCCGACTCCCTGGCCCTGGTAGCACTATATGACAGCTTGGACGGGGCCAACTGGACCAACCCTTGGACGCTTACGGATCCCGTCTCCACCTGGGATGGCGTGACCATCTACAATGGAAGAGTTACGCAACTGAGCTTCCTTAATAAAAACTTGTCCGGCTCGATTCCGCCCTCGATTGTTGACCTCACCGCAGTGTGGAATCTATCGTTTAACGGCAATCCGGGTCTCGATTCAATCCCCGCCTTTATTGGGGAGATGACAAATCTGTATAACCTGGACTTATCGTTTTGCGCTCTGACCACTGTACCCACGGAGCTAGGTAATCTGGAAAATCTTGAATATCTGTACCTCCAAAACAATTCGCTGACGGGCGCCTTTCCGAGCTGGCTGGCTGACCTTTCAAACTTGCTGACTTTGCGGATCGATAACAACCAATTCACCGGGCCTATCCCAACGGCTGTCAGGACTCTGGCGAACCTCACCACGTTTTGGATCAACAACAACCGTTTCAACTTTGCCGATATTGAGCCGCTGGTTGAGGCCGAATGGTCGGTGACCTTGACCTATGCACCCCAGGCGGATGTGGGCACACCGGTAGATACGACGGCCTACCTGGGGCAGCCTTTCAGTATCGAGTTCACGACGCCTGGTACAGCCAATACGTACCAGTGGCAGAAGAACAATGTAAATATTACCGGAGAAATCGATCCCGTTTTGAGCTTTACCGCCATCGCCTACACGGATTCAGGCAGCTATGATGTCACCATCGAAAACACCATCGCGATTGCCCTGACTCTTTCCAGCGAGGATATATTTATCCATGTCGTTCTGCCGCCCATTCATTTCGATTCTCTCGCCCTGGTGGCCCTCTACAACAGCACGGACGGCCCCAACTGGACCAACAACTCCGGCTGGCTTGATCCCGAGACGGTGCTAGCGGACTGGTATGGTGTGACGGTTAATGACGGGCGTGTCACCCAAATCTATTTAGGAGATAATAATCTGTCAGGGACGATACCGGAGAGCATTGGTGAATTGGATGCGCTGACCTACTTGAATCTCAGATCGAACAAGATCAACGAATCGATTCCTGCCAACATTGGAAACCTAGTCAATTTGACCCAACTCAACCTCCGTCGTAACGAGCTGACAGGCTCAATTCCCCAAGAAATCGGGAACTTGGTTAAACTATCTTATCTGTCCTTGAACGACAATCTGCTGTCTGGTCAAATCCCGGCCGGGATCGGAAATCTCATCAACCTGTCCAGTCTGTTGCTCAACAACAATCAGCTATCCGGTTCCATTCCTGGCGACATTGGGAATCTGGACACCCTGACGTCCCTGTCCTTAAGCGGCAACCAGCTATCCGGCCAAATTCCAGCCACTATCGGCCGCCTCACGGATCTGCAATTCCTATCACTAGATTTCAACCAGCTTTCCGATACCATCACCTCTGAGATTGGAAATCTGACTGAGTTGATACAGCTGCGCCTGGAACGCAACCAGCTAAGCGGTTCCATTCCCGCCTCCGTGAGCAATTTGACCAAAATGACATACCTGTTGCTAGGGAGCAATCAACTAACCGGCAATATACCGCCAGGAATCGGCAACGATACCAGTCTGACCATCCTGGACCTGTCCAATAATCAGCTAACCGGCCCTATCCCTACTGAACTGGGGAACCTGGTGAACCTCGATGCCCTCTACCTGAATATGAACCAGTTATCCGGTACTGTTCCCGCTGAACTGGGGAACCTGACTAATTGCACTTATTTATATATGCAATACAACCAACTAACCGGTGCAATCCCGCCGGAGATTGGCGGCCTGACCAGCGTGACCAATCTGGAATTGGGACACAACCTATTGACATCAGTCCCGGCGGAAATCGGAAAGCTGTCCAGCCTTCAGACCTTGGCACTAGACTTCAATCGGTTAGCGGACTTGCCCGATTTCAGTCCTTTAACTTCATTATCCCTGCTACAGATAAATGACAACATGCTCACCTTCGGTGATATCGAGCCTCTTATGGGTTTATCTATCGGATATATATCCTATTCGGGGCAGGATAGTGTAGGTAGTGAAATAGACACTACCGTAGATATGGGAACCAGGCTGGTTATGACGGTATCGACAGACGGCAACTCTAACCATTACTCGTGGTGGCAGTGGCAGCAGGTGAATATTTCGTACCCGCGCGGCACCGACAGCGACATCCTGGTCATTGAATTAGTAAGTCTCTCGGATTCAGGTATTTACGTCTGTAACATTACCAATACCCTCGCCGACCAGCTCACACTTATCAGCCGGCCCGTCCACGTCACGGTAATCGGTGGCCTGGCAGTTTCGGAAAATGAGGGTATCCCGGCTGAATTCGCCCTGCATGCTAACTATCCGAACCCCTTCAATCCCAGTACGACCATCCGCTTCGATCTGCCGGAGGCTGCGGAAGTCCACCTGATGGTCTACGACATCCTTGGCCGGGAGGTGCGGGTGCTGGTGAACGAGAGGCTGGAACCGGGATACCGTCAAGTCACCTGGAACGGTAGGACCGCCCATGGTATGGATGTACCTACCGGTATCTATATCGCGCGGTTTATAACGCCGGAGTACACCAAATCCATCAAGATGCTGCTGCTGAAGTAGGGAATCGCTGTCTCCTAGAAACCGTCGTTGATGATTCGATCTCTGTTTTAACATGGGGTGTCTTACCTAAGTGCCACTCTGGTCAAGGCTTTCGCGCTAAACCGATGATCCAGGACCGTCGAGGCTCGGTGTGGATGTCCGCGAAACCGGCGGCTGCCAATAACTCGGCAATGGAAACTTCGCTGTGGCCGTGGTCTTCTCCGTGATTGTGTGAGTGTTTGTGGTGATGGGCTTCCGGATTCCAGTCCACAGCCACAACGCGGCCACCCGGCTGCAGTACGCGGTACAGCTCCTCAATTGCCTTGTGTGGGTGATCAAGATGGTGCAGGGCAGCAATGATAATACCTGCATGGGCAGTGCCATCCCCGAGGGGCAGCGCTTCGCAATCCCCTTTTGTGATGTTGACCCGGTCAATGAGCCTTGACCGCTTGAGCCGTTTGCCCAGGACCTTCAGCATGGCATTCGAAAGGTCCACCGCCTCCACGAGTCCAGTGGGTAGCTGCTTTGCTAGCGGTAGTGTATAATAGCCCGATCCGCATCCGCTGTCCACTACCGTTTCATCACCCTCTAGAGCGAGCAATTCAAGTATCCGTTTTATCGGATTGCCGAGAAACAGGCGTTCAGAGATCATCCGCGGCAGTCCGCTCATTATGCGGACTTCCCACCAGCTCTCCATCACTCCCGTACCGCGCTCATGTTTGTGTGTGCTCATATCTGGTCCTCCGCAAGTTAGGATTTTTTAATCCCGGCTGTCTCGGCGTAATACACTAAATCCATCAAGATGCCGCACCTGAAGTAGGAATTGGTGTGGGGGCCGTGCCGAACATTTTGCACACAGCTCCGCTCCCTCTTGAAATCTTGTTTCACCCATCATCAGAAAGCAGAATATAAAGGGATGAAGGGGAAAAAGATGCCCAGGACCTCCAGATAAGCCCGGCTCCGGTAGGTTCAGTGAAACTAAAGGTGAAGTCAATTGGGCAACTCGATCCCATGCTCGCTACATGGCGAGAGGATCTACTTGCGTTCTTCGCGAGGACGAGCCTCATTGACCTTAATCACACGATCACCTAACTCCTGACCATCCAGGCCCTTGATCGCTGCGTTACCACTGCTCTCGTCAGACATTTCGATAAAGGCGAATCCCTTTGAGCGACCTGTTTCACGATCGGTGATGATTTTTACGGAATCGACAGCGCCGAAAGCTGAAAAACTGGTGTGAAGATCGTCTTCCGTTGTCGAGTATGCGAGGTTTCCTACATAGATATTCATAAATATCCCTTAACCATTCTGTGTGTCTTCCAAGTAGTACCAGAACCAAACTTGCACAAAAGACACGTCAAGTAAGGGACCGGGGCGAACAGCTCTTGCTGCCACCATAACTCCCCGAGTTTACTAACATCAAATCACAAAAGAGTGGCCCGTAATTTATTTTTTTTCAGATGCTTGGTTAAAACGTTCTCTGGCCAGCCTATAATTTTCCCTTCGTGATTTGTCAATGCTGTTGTTTCGCCTAAAAAGCACAGCAATACTTTCGTTTTGGGGCACTCCAGGGGCATACCATGCTTTAGATGGGAGGCGTGCTCCGATGACGTTAGCAGATACGTTTCACCATCATGCGTAATAGTACCGAAGGTTTTCATTTGTTTTTCGTTGTGCCCATGTAGATTTTGACATCTCCTTGCCTAATGAAGGACGAGAGATAAAGATTGTAGGTCTCCAAAGCCTTTTGGACATTCGAGGCTAAAAACTAAGAGATACATACTGCATTTCCAAGGTTTAATTGATGCCTTCTCTGAAGTAACCTCCACTTGATTATTCCAACCGCAATCAGCATTCACGCCCGGAAGGGTCACGAGGAGGAATCGCGCGATCAGTGCAATAATTAACACTTTTTAGGAGTGCTGGATTTTCAGTTCACGTACCTTCCGTCGCTACAGCAAAAAAGAGGCCGGAAAACGGGGCAGGGATTTGACTAATGGTGACCACTCCTGACCTATTTGGGACTTGGCCAGCACGGCTCAGATTTGACCTCGCCGTTTGCCGCCAGCTGGCGGATTGGCGGGATTCCGTGAGATATACCTTGGAAACGCGAAATGCCTCTCTTAGTTTTTAATCCCAAGTGTCTAAAAGGATCTGAGCTGATACCTTGGTATAGTGGCCGAACAAGGCAATGGGCTACATTTTTGATGGATGGCATCTAATACATCAGATGAGAAAATGTTATGAATTTGAAAAAGATCGTTATCATATTTATCCACGCCTTTATCGGCTGGGCACTATGCGCTGCGACGATGGGAATTTGGATGGCTACATTGAGCCTAAATAAAAGCCTCGTCGTCCATGCCATTGGGGCACCGATATTCTTTGCTGTAGTCTCACTGATATATTTTCAAAAATTCAACTTCACGACACCTCTCCAGACCGCGCTGATTTTCGATGGCTTTGTGATAGCCGTAGATTTCTTAGTGGTAGCCCTCGTAATTAACCGCAGTTTGGAAATGTTCACCAGCTTGCTTGGCACCTGGATTCCATTTACTCTGATATTTGCTTCGACCTATCTGACGGGGGTAGCTGTGCTGAAATAGCCGCCGGTGACTTATTCCACCTGCCTTAGTCGATAATCTCCCAGTCGAACTCCCAGCTCCATTGGTCGAAGTACAGGTTGCCGCCCTGCCATTCCACCTCGCCCCGTTGCGAATCCACCGTCTCCGACCGGAAGTGCTCCTTGGGCGGGTCCAGTGGCTGGGAGTACCCATCGTTGAAGATCAGGCGGTAGCTGTCCATACCTGATAGGTAGAACCATTTCAGACGCTCGTCCTCGGAGTCTCGCAGCTTATAAGTGGCGTCCATAGGTACCCACCCTACCGGCTCGAAGTAAACCAGGCCCCAATCGTGCATAGAGTCGTCCGGGGGTTGGAACTCCCACCCCGACTGCCAGCGGGCCGGTATACCGTTGAGCCGTAGCACGGTTATGAACATCAGCGTAAGGATACCACAGTCGCCGTGGCCGCTTTGCAGACAGTAGTCGCTGATGTTGGGGATGGAGGAATACTCCCGGGCCGAGGCCCAGGGACGGTTGGCATCCATCCAGGCGAACAGCAGTTGGGCGATGCGATAGGGGTTGGTCTCATCGCCCACGATCTCAGCAGACAGCCGGCGCAGCTCGGGTGTGAAGACGATGTGGGGCGGCGCTTCGGCCACGAAGGAAGCCAGCCCGGGTGTGATGGTGGCCGGTTGGAACTGCTCAGGATCGATCTGGGCATAAATGCCGTGGGCAGTGTATTCATAGCTCACCTGGAAACGGGCCAACTCACCGGCCTTGGCGATCTGCTCGAAGTAGGCAGTGCGCTGCAAATTTCCGTTGCCGGCAATCATCGGCTCGTCCGGCTTGGCTGACAGCAGTTTGATATCATTCTGGCGGCCCGGGATTATGCGGGGGTACGGAATCCAGCAGCGAATGGTCTCACCGGCGGGCACGGCGTCGGCGTCCACCACAATCCCTTGCGTGATTCGGAAGCGCACCGGCATGACGTAGCGCTCACCGGTTGCCACGGCAGCTTCGATCACCTCCAGATTGTGTACATCCAGATTCAGGCTGGCGCCCGAACCGGAGGTGAGCCCGGCATCAGTATGGGCCGCCTCCCATTCCGCCTTGGCTTCGGCATCGATGCGGAACAGATTCCGTCCCGCACGGTTGAAATAGAGCTTCTCACCGTCGATAATCTTATACTCAAGGGCTTGGGAGGTTTCCCATCGCCGGAGGTCACTAACTGAGGCATCCGGGATCACTTGGCGAATATAGCCCAGAACTTCTTCCTCGGTTTGTTGGAAATCCTTACGCACCCGCTCGAGCCGTTCAATCTCGAACTCCAGCTCCAGCCGCCGGGCAGGTGTGAGGTTCCGGTCAGTTGCCAGTATTTGGCTAATCGCCTCCTGTGCTCGGGTGAACTCCCCTTGGGCGATCAATGCCTGGTATTCTGTTCCGGTATCACAATTCAATTGTATTAACAATATGCCGGTGGTAAAGGCCACCGTTATCATTTTATACAGCATTGGGCATCTCATTTTCCAGCACGAATATACAGCTTTAACCGACATTCCCCATACCAAGTTTGTGCCACTGGTGCTATTATTGGGATTATTGCCAGGCGAAGAAGGATCATGCACACCCGGCGCGGGGGCCCGTGCCGAACATTCTGCACATTACACCTCTCCCTCTTGAAATCCTGTTCCCGCCTATGACAGCCATCCAACATCTGCGCGTTTGAAAGTGGTGCGCAATGAAGGAGCAGCGACACATGGATTTTCAGTTCATGTACCTTCCGTCGTGAAATACAAAAAGAGACAGGAAAAGAAACCGGGCTCCGTCTTCGGTGCGGCACAGTTTGATAATGACCTTGCGGGCTTGTTTAGGTGGAAAACCCTTTATGGAATGTTGGGGTTAATCCTTGCCTAATTTCTAATTAGTCCAGTAGGGTATTGACCTCCGCACCAAATAGGTATTATGTTTGCTTTTCGGTCCACAACCCTGTATATGTTGCTCCTGTTTTTTACTTGTGGCGATCTGAGTAATGATGCTAATGAAGACTGCGATTTACCACCCTCGGTAATACCACTCGAGCCTAACGGGGCGACTATTCGAGACACAAATCTTGTCGTATTCGTATGGGAATCATCTCCCTGTGCATCTGAATATCAGGTCATGTTATGGGGGTCCGTTTTTTTGGGTGGCGAACTCGGAACATATGATCCCCTAATCCTGATTACCAGTGACACCACCCTAAATGTTTCACTTAATAGGGGCCAATATGGGTGGGAAATTCGTGCAATTAGCGAAGATCAGGATTCAACCTCCTGGAATTTTGGAGGTTCATTTGAGGTGGACGGTCCGGTCTCGCCACAACTTATCGAACCCGGCGTAGGTGACGCAGAAGGGATTTGGCTCGCTGACACCGAACTGACCTTCAGGTGGCACTCCTCTGAGTATTCGGCAAACTATCATTTGGTCGTTTTTCGTGTCGACCTGACAAATCCCGATAGCCAGGAATTTGTGGAAGAATTTTTCCAGATTGGCATGTTACCTGCTTTTACGCGCCTCGAGAATTATCAAGATTTCGTATTTTATAACCATATCCTACCTGACACTTCGATTGCATTATCACTCATCCCCAATGGCGGTTTCTATATCTGGTCTGTAGCCGGCATCAATAGCAGTGAGATCGAGGGCTGGTTTTATGCTATTCCATACCCATATTTCTTCGGGATAGACACAAGTCTTGTTGGGGCACACCCCGTCCACTAAAATCTGCGACGGAAGTCTTTCGGGCAGGCTATCCCCCGCAATCTACATTCCACTTGTTGCTCCCCCATCGTGAAATACAAAATGGGGCAGGAAAACGGGGCAGGGATTTGACTAATGGTGACCACTCCTGACCAGTTTTGGATTGTGATTAAAAATGCTTCAGAGGTGGACCAAAGAATTGGAGCAGGTCACAAGACGCCTTAAAAGACCTTCCACGTATCCTTGCCCCCCAGGGCACGCTGGGCCACGTCGCAGGCGACGTCATAGCCCCGGTCGCTATTGGTCAACACAACCGCTCCTAGACCCAACTCGGGATAGATTGCCATCAGGCTCCGATAGCCAAAGGTGATCCCATTCTGCCAGAGGGCATCGCCCTGCTCGCTGTGCTGAATACCGGGGCCTAATCCCCACGAGAAGTTGTCATCGATGGGCGTTTGCGGGATGTGGATCTGATTCGCCATTTCCAAGCTCAGGTATTGCGGTTGGGCCAACTCAATAAGCAGCCTGGCCAGGTCGGGAGCGGAGCTCCGCAAGGAGCCCACGGCACCGGGCTGAGGTGAGAGGAACCGCGGCTTCGGCCCAGTTATCGTCGCCGTAAGCTGGACGAGCACCAGCACGCCGACCAACAGCAACAAGGTACAGAACAGGCGGTATAGGCTGCCCTCCCGCCTCCTGGAAGGCAACCGGGACAAGACCTGCCGCCCGATAAAGATCAACAAGGCCAGAGCTGTTACAAATCCCAGTCCTACTAAGACACTCAGCAGCACAACGTTAGGCAGGGGCGGGCCAAGCAGCCGGGCGAGGAGCAAGATTGCCAGCAACACTGACGCCGCGAGAGCTATGAGCAATTGGGCGCCCGACACTCGCCAGCGACCCGTCACAATACGGAGGATCACCAACAACACGATCATGATCACCGCCAGCGCTAAAACGAACGGCACCAGGAATGCGAGCAGGGGGATACCATAGCCCAGGTGCCCGTTGGCCAGGCGGGACCGGGTATCGGTAGTGGTCACGAAGCTGCTGGCCGCCATTCCAAGGGGCTCCAACGCCCACTCCCGGGCCGCAACCTCCAGCGACTGCCCCGTCACTTGCTCTACCACCGCCTGGATGTACTGCGCGCCGACACCCGAATACAGGAATTCCGTGCCCGGCTCAAACTGTATGTTCTTGTCCTGGGGTAACAGGTTGTCGCTCAGCCCGGAGCTGTGCCCGGCCAGGTGGCGCAGGGTGATCCTGTCCCCCCATTCCGACGGCGGCAGCCACGGCTCGTCGAGCTGGCCTATGAGGGGCTCATCCAGCGCCAATCGGCCCTGCTCCACCAACCGCAGCGCGGTATAGACCGTTACAACCTTACTGATGGAAGCCACCTCGAACACCGTCTCAGGCGTCACCGGTCGGCTAGTAAGCCGGTTGGCCACCCCGAAACCCTCCGACCATACCAGCAGGCCTTCCCGCACCAGCGCTATGGACAGACCAGGAATATGGTCCTCCGCCATGCGAGCGGGGATATACCCGCGCAGGTCCGCCACCACCGCCTCCAGCGACTCAGTGCGGCGCAGGGGAGTCTCCTGGTGAGCCTGGGCGATTGCACTGGTGAAGGGAATAAATGGAGAGAATGCACAGGCAACAAACGGGATGATTCGATTAGCGTAAGAGCGCATGATTTCCCCCTGATGTTAAGCCTGGTCTGGATTGAAAGTCCGGGCATTTATTAGATCCCGGAGGTCCTGTCTGGTGAAGTTTGCATGGGATTGAACGGATTGTCCAATTATAGATACTGACCTTGTCCCCAAAAGTTGGCCCAGGTTTTAAGGTAGGATTTGGGCTCGATTTCCCTCCGGCATCTGCATCGCCCGGTTGGCAACACCTGAGAACACCAAGTCCATCAAGATGGTGCTGCTGAGGTAGGAAAACAAGCGTCTAGCATACCTTTTGTAGCATACGCCAATTAGTGCGGTCACCTATTCTCCTCTAAAAATCGTAGGTGGCACCTCTGCTAAGTAAGCAGGGGGGCAGGTTGCATTTTCCGGGATCGGCTGGGTGAACATTGGGGGTGGTCTTGGAATCAAAAATGTCTTGATTTGACATCAAATAAGTTTCTGCGGATATTTATTTAAAGCCCTCCAGCTATCAGCGGATCAGGCCTTTCCCAATTCCTGGGCCGTTTATTTCGTGGCCTTGGTGGCGGCTCCCATCGAGAATATCTTAGCTGATCTAGGTTCCGCCATTGGCAGTGTCTTTTCAGTTCATGTGCATCCCATCGTGAAATACAAAAAAGGGCAGGAAAACGGGGCAGGCCACCGCCTTTGGCGGGGTACAATTTGCCCAACGTTGACGAGCGGTGACCAACGCACATGATAAAATGGCTTAATAGGATTTAGTCCATTTTGATCCATATTGCTCTGACGTCGAACACAAACGGCTCTGAACCGATACACGATAACAACGATGATGAGCGTAGTTGCTATAGGTATGACCGGCGTGAGGAACCTACCCTTGGGGCGATTGGAATGCTACTCGTATGCCCTCTCCGGGGGTCCACTGGTACTGAGCAGCCTGCTGATAGTAGGCCTGGGATTGTGAGTATTTCCGCCACTACGGGCAAATAGATCGGGGCGGCGTCCGTGATGGCAGGCTCGTTCATTCACCGCCTTTCCTGGTCCGTGCTATTGGTGGTGAAGGCGCAATGACAGTGCATATTGTTGTAGCAACCAATAATAAAAATCCTTAAACTATAAATAGGAAATAAGGGTCTTATATTCATGTTTTCACATTCCCACTTCCGCCTTTGCCATCCCTATTCTTCAATCACAATATCGCGAAGTCATTAGAGACAAAACCTGTAGGAGGATCACGCTTATACGGCAATGACATAACCCTATAATCATAAACCTTCGCAATGGCATTCAGCCGAAACCTTAAAGTGTATCTGGGAAGACACTAGAGCAAACATAATGAGTATACAAATTGATCCCACCTTAGTATCTGACGTCCGTCAGTATGGCAAATTCGATGTGAATGCCTGCTACCAGTGCGGTAGTTGCACCGTTACATGCAACCTGACGAATGGCTCTGCTTCATTTCCTCGTCGAACGATCAGATATGTTCTCATGGGCCTGAGAAAAACGGTGCGGAGCAGTCTGGACCCCTGGCTGTGCTACTACTGCGGTGACTGTTCCATAACCTGTCCACGTCAAACAGATCCAGGTGAGGCGATGATGACGATCCGTCGCTTTCTCACGGCCCAATACGACTGGACCGGACTTTCGGCGAAATTCTACAAATCCAAAGCATGGGAAATTGGATCACTCTTCAGTGTGGGCCTGTTCGTGCTGGCACTCGCTCTTTACTACCATACCCAAATTGTGGAAATCGAACTCCCCGATTTGGTCTCAAGTGAGTTCATCTACGATACCGTCGGCGACGATTTCATGGGCCATATGTTTGGCATGATAGAGACCTTCACGATTGTGGTGTTTCTAATTCCATTGGTCGTTCTACTATCCAACGCCCTCCGAATGTATTGGCTTACCCTGCATAGTGAAAATGAGATAGGCATACCGTTCAAATTGTATTTCATAGAGGCCAAGACATTATTCCTGCATGCTCTCACTCAGAAACGATTCAAAGATTGTGATGAACCTTACCGCTGGTTAATCCACGGGCTTCTGGTATTGGGTTGTGTCCTTATGTTTATTCCACTGCTATTTTTTCTCGAGTGGTTTCAAACAGACAACGTCTACCCTCTTTCTCATCCCCAAAGGTGGATTGGTTATATCGCAACGGCGGCTCTCATTTTCGCTTCACTCGAGATTCTGGTGAGCAGATTCAGGAGAAGGGAGGAGATGCATAAGTATTCAACAACCAGTGACTGGATATTGCCGACCATGCTGTTACTTACGGCTGTGAGCGGAATCATGGTGCACATCTTCAGGTATTATGAATTTGCCATCGCGACCCATTTCATGTATGCCATTCACCTGGCAATCGTGGTTCCTACGATGGTTATTGAAATACCATTTGGCAAGGCCAGCCACATGCTTTATCGACCGCTGGCAATGTACTTCGAAGCGATCAGAACGAGTGCCATCCAAATGGACGCAATAGAAAAGGGGAGCCTGGCAGATGCCGGATAGTGTGGCGCCGGAAAAGCGAATCGGATCCGCCATGGTTGTTGGTGGCGGCATCGGTGGAATGCAGGCCGCACTCGATCTTGCCGAATCGGGAATCAAAGTTTACCTGGTTGACAACAAGCCCTCAATCGGTGGCGTGATGTCTCAACTGGACAAGACTTTTCCAACCAATGATTGCGCCATGTGCACCATGGCGCCCCGTCTGGTGGAGATCGGGCGGCATAAGGATATCCAGAAAATAACGTACAGCGAGGTTGTACAAATCAGCGGACAGCCCGGGCAATTTGCCGTGAAGCTGAGGAGGCATCCCCGTTTCGTGAATGAAGAGAAATGTACCGGATGCGGCACCTGCGTGGCGAATTGTCCTACCAGGAACGTGGTACAGATTCATGAGCAAGAAAAGATTTTCCTCAATGGTGGCTATAAGGAAACGGTTGAAGAGATTTTGGCCAGACACAAACATAGAAAAGGCCCACTCATGCCAATCCTGCAGGATGTGAATGCGGCTTTGAACTATTTCCCGGAAAATGTTCTAAAGTATATCTCCCAGGAAACAGGGTATCCATTAACGCATATCTGCCGCATCGCAACTTTCTACAGTGCGTTCAGCTTGAAGCCGATTGGCAGAATCATCGTTAACGTTTGTATGGGTACAACCTGTTATGTACGCGGAGCCGGAAGGCTCCTCGATAAGTTCAGGGACGTATTAGGGATTGGCGTTGATGAAACTACTTCCGATATGCTTTTCACATTCAAATCGGTCAGGTGCATCGGATGCTGTGGCCTGGCACCAGTGAGTATGATTGGCGAGGATGTGTATGGCAAGCTATACGCGGGAGATATTCCTGGAATCGTGAATAGATACAGGTCGCAAGGATAGGAACCATGCCGAAGCTCAGTATCGATGACCTGCGAAAACTACGCGAATCGTCGAAGCAAGATATCTACTTAAGGGAAGGGGATTTCAGGGGAAAGATAATCGTACATCTGGGCACCTGCGGTATTGCGGCCGGCGCCAGGGAGATCATGAGATCCTTTGTGGATGAATTGGAGAACAGGAATACTACTGATATCATGTTCACGACAACTGGTTGTGCCGGTTTATGCTCGCAAGAACCGATGGTGACTATCGAGATGCGGGATAGTGCCCCGGTGAAGTATGGAAAACTATCTCCCGACAAAGTAAAGAGGATATTCGAAGAGAACGTAATTAGTGGGAAGGTCGTTCCGGAATTTGTAATCGGTATAGGTTCTGAGAGGGTCGCCTAGTGGTGGAAAAAAAGCGCATAGAACTGATGGTATGTGCCGGCACTGCCTGCGTTGCCGGCAAGTCGTTCGCCATAATCGATGCCCTCAATAAGGAGCTATACCAGTCTGCTCTGGCCAACGAAGTGTCCGTAGTGACCACTGGATGCAACGGTTTCTGCGGCCAGGGCCCACTGATGGTGGTCAAACCGGATAATATATTCTACGGCTGGATTTCGCTGGATGATATCCCGGGTTTAGTGGAGGAACATTTTCTCAAGGGCAGACCGCTCGAGAAGTTGATGTTCACTCCGCCAAAGGAGAAGGAACCGCTTCCGCTCATTTCGGATATACCGTTTTTTCAGAAGCAGCTCCTGCTGGTATTGCGCAATAAAGGGCTTATCGATCCCGAAAAGATCGAAGATTACATCGCCAGGGATGGTTATATCGCTACTGAAAAGGTTCTGACTGGCATGTCACCCGTTGACATCATCGATGAGATCGTGAAATCAGGATTAAGAGGCCGGGGAGGAGCCGGTTTTCCGACAGGCAAGAAGTGGGACATCGCTCGACAGCAAAGTAAGAACCCCAAATATATCATAGCGAATTGTGACGAAGGTGATCCCGGCGCGTACATGGACAGAAGCCTGATCGAATCAGATCCCCATTCCGTTATAGAAGGCCTACTGATTGCAGCCTACGCCATCGGCCTATCGGACGGCTTTATTTATATCAGATCCGAATATCCACTCGCAATCAAGCGGATGAAGACAGCACTTTCCCAGGCCCGGGAATACGGACTCCTGGGAACAGATATCCTGGGAAGCGGATTTGATTTTGATATTGAGATAAGGGAGGGCTCCGGGGCCTTCGTTTGTGGAGAAGAGACATCACTTCTGCGCTCTATTGAAGGAAATATTCCCGAACCCAGCCAGAAGCCACCATTCCCCGCAGAGTCCGGTCTCTGGGGCTGCCCAACAGTTATTAATAATGTGGAATCGCTGGGGAATGTCCCTGTCATCATAGCCAGGGGGGCCGACTGGTATTCAGGCATCGGCACGGAAACCAGCAAGGGGACGAAGATATTTTCCCTGGTGGGGAAGATCAACAATACCGGCTTGATTGAAGTACCCATGGGCATAACGCTCAGGGAAGTCGTTTACGAGATTGGCGGCGGTATCCCCAACGGAAAGAAGTTCAAGGCAGTCCAGACCGGGGGACCCTCAGGTGGCTGCATACCTGCCAGCATGCTGGATTTGCCAATCGATTATGAATCATTGAGAGAAGCAGGCTCCATGATGGGCTCCGGGGGGATGATCGTCATGGATGAAGATACCTGTGTTGTTGATGTGGCCAAGTTCTTCCTCCAGTTCACGAACGACGAATCTTGTGGCAAGTGCACCTCCTGTCGCGATGGCAGCGAAGCACTGTTGGAAGTGCTCACCCGAATCTCAGCGGGCCAAGGCATAAACGGAGATACAGAATTCCTGTCCGAGCTATCTGAGGGCATAAAAGATGCTTCCATGTGCGGTCTTGGCCAGACGCTCCCCAATCCCGTTCTTTCAACGCTCAGATATTTTGAAGATGAATACGTAGCGCATATTGAGAAGAAACGCTGTGAAGCCGTTGTGTGCAAGGAGATCATCTCATCGGCCTGTCAATATACGTGCCCACTCAGCCAGGATGTGCCCTGCTACATCGGGCTCATTGCCCAAGGCAAGTACGAAGAAGCCATCAGAATTGTGCGGAAAGAGAATCCTCTACCCCACGTATGCGGCCGTGTTTGTCATATGCCTTGCGAAGGCAAATGCCGCGCCGGGGAAGGAGGCGATCCCATCGCTATCCGCTCCCTCAAGCGGTTTCTCGCAGATTACGAATTGAAGAATGATATCTTGATTGACGAGAAGGCAACACAGGAGCATGAGGAGCAGGTTGCCGTGATCGGCTCCGGACCCGGAGGTCTCTCTTGCGCCCATTACCTTGCGCTGGAGGGGTACAATGTCACGATTTTCGAGAGTGAACCGGTTGCAGGCGGTATGCTCGCTCTGGGCATTCCGGAGTATCGCCTGCCCAAAGAAATCCTGAATGCCGACATAGGGCGGATCAAAGCTTTGGGGGTCGACATAAAAACCAATTTTGCTGTTGGTAAAGATATCCAGCTCTCAGAACTGAGGGATAGCTATAGCGCGATCTACATTTCTACCGGCGCTCACAAAGGCTTAAAGATGGAAATCCCCGGAGATGAGTCCGATGGAGTGCTGCATGCCGTGAACTTCCTGAGGGACGTGAATCTGGGCAAGGAAGCGATCCTCGGGGAGAAGGTTATCGTAGTGGGCGGTGGCTTCTCCGCCATCGATGCGGCGCGGGTTACCATTCGACTGGGCAAACAAACCAGTATATTCTACCGGAGAACGAAGGCAGAAATGCCTGCCATTGAGAGCGAAGTGGATGAGGCCATCATTGAAGGGGTTGATATGCAGTTCCTGACAACTCCTACCAGGATACTTTCAAAAAATGGGAAAATTCATGCTATTGAGTGCACTAAAATGGTGCTGGGCGAGATCGATGAAAGCGGTCGCAGAAGGCCCATCCCCATACCCGGTTCAGAGTTTTCAGTTGATGTAGATACCTTGATTCTTGCCATCAGCCAAAAGGCAGACCTGAGCTTTATTGAGAATGGTGAGGGATTGGGAATATCTAAGTGGAATACCATAGAGGTAGATCCCGAGACTCTCTCTACGAATATTGAAGGGATCTTTGCCGGGGGCGATGTTGTAACGGGACCGAATACTGTAACTGACGCCATGGGTCACGGGAAGCTGGCAGCAAGAATGATTGACAAATATCTGAAAGGCGAGGGACTGGAAAGAACCTACTCTGTCACTCGGCCTGCCATTCATGTTGAGCCTGTACAGCTTGCCGAGGATGAGTTGGGAGATCAGCACAGGGTGAAAATGGCCTCACTGACAGTTGATCAACGGCTCGAAAGTTTTCAGGAGGTCGAATTTGGCTTTTCGGAAGCTGAGGCAATCGCGGAAGCCCGGCGCTGTCTGCGGTGCGATTTGGATTTGTCGGAGGAGCACTGATCGGCCGGCTAGATTTCGACGATCCGCCATTGGCAGGTGAACGAACGGATGCCGCAAATGATGAACGTTCAAAGGATAAGCGAGCTACTTGGCGCGCACATAGTCGCAGGCGCCGAGTATCTGGATAGGCAGGTGATGATGGGATGCGGTTGCGACCTGATGAGCCACGTCCTTTCACACATCAAGGAAGACAATACTCTCCTCCTGACCGGCCTTACGACACCACAGGTTATTTATGTTTCCGACGTAGTAGACATAAAAGTGATCTGCTTTGTCCGTGGTAAGAAGCCCAAAGAGAAAACAATCAGTCTGGCAAATGAACGAAAAATGGTGCTCATGAATACGAACCTGCCGATGTTTGAAAGCTGCGGCAAATTGTACAAGGTTGGTTTGATAGGATGTTCGGAATATGAATCGTAGTCTGTCATCTTTGAAAATCCAGGAGCTGGCCTATGAATTGAAGATTGAAAACGCCATGTCTGGCGGAGTAATCACCGTATCTCCGGAAAGCACAATGGCTGAGGTACGGAATATTCTAAGACAGCAGCGCATTTCAGGTCTGCCGGTGGTGGAAGCCGACAGGCTGGTGGGAATGATCAGCATGGAAAATCTGATCAAATGCCTTTTAGCCGGAGGGATTGAAAACCTGGTTAAAGATAATATGACGAAAAAGTTTGAGTCCCTCTATTCCCACGAGCCCCTCATACTCGCAATTAGGAAGTTCGAAAAGCTGCGGTACGGGAGATTCCCGGTTTTAGAGCAAAAGACAGGGAACCTGGCCGGAATTCTGACTAAAGGGGATATTATTAAATGCCTTTTAAAAAAACTTGAAAAGGAATATCACAAAGAAGAATTACAGCGATATCGAGCCAGCCACATTTTTGAAGACCTGCGGTCGGATGAGACTACCATATTGCTCAAGTATAATATCAAGGGTGGGGATTATGAGGTTGCCGGGGAGCAGAGCGGCCAACTGAAGGTAAGCCTGTTAAGATTAGGAATTCACCCCGTCGTTACCCGCCGGGTTACGATCGCATCCTGCGAAGCCGAAATGAATATCATTCTTTTTACCGAAGGAGGTCAGCTCATCGCCAGTGTCGGTAAGGATGTGATCAAGGTGAACAGCGTCGATCATGGCCCTGGAATCGCGGACATAGAGAAAGCAATGCAGCCTGGGTATTCTACGGCTCCGGATTGGGTGCGAGAAATGGGATTCGGAGCCGGTATGGGATTACCCAACATTAAAGACTGTACCGATGGGATGAAGATCGATACGGAATTAGGGAAAGGAACCAACTTAGAGTTTGTAGTGGACATAGCAGGATGAAGCTAATGGAAATCCTAAATGAGCTGAAGCTCATCTCAATATCTGGGGCCGACTTATTGGACCGGGAGGTTACGGGCGCCTATGTGAGCGATATGTTGAGTGACGTCCTGGCCAATGCAGAGGCCGGTAACATATGGATCACGCTGCAGACACATCTGAATATCATCCCCGTGGCAGCGATAAAGGATTTGGCAGCGATCATCATTGTAAACGGCCGGAGCCTGGAGGAACAGACACTTGCAAGAGCGGCAGGGGAAAAAGTAGTGATTGTGGGGACAGATATGCGGGCGTTCGAATTGGCGGGCAGGCTGTACCAACTCGGGATCGGCGTAGCTGATGAAAAATTATAGGGCGGATTTACACATCCATTCATGCCTCTCTCCCTGTGCCGAACTGGAGATGTCGCCGAGAAATATCGTCCGAACTGCAGAAAAGAGCGGTATGGATATAATCGGAATCTGTGATCACAACTCCTGTGAGAATGTGCCCTATATAATGAAATCTGCAGAAAACACGGCTATAAAGGTCACCGGAGGAATCGAAGTTACCTCCAGGGAGGAGGTTCATATACTGGCGCTCTTTGACACTGAGGAAGAGCTTTTCAAAATGCAGGATTTCATCTACGCCAATATCTACGGATCCAATGACGAATACCGGTATGGTGACCAGGTGATTGTGAATGAGAACGACGAAGTGATCGACTTTAATCGACGCTTGCTCATCGGTGCTACTGATATTTCGATTGAGGGAATCGTCGACCGGATTCATGAATTAAACGGCATCGCCATTGCTTCGCATATCGATCGGGAGAGATTCAGTATTCTGTCTCAATTGGGATTCGTACCGGAAGGACTACACTTGGATGCGTATGAAGTATCTACCCGGGAGGAGCTGGCTAATTTCCAGGGTAGGTATTCCCCACTTGTCGTGTTTTCCGACGCACACAGCCTGAGCCGGATTGGTGGCAACTATTCCTCCTTCTATATGGACGGATCAAACCTGGACGAAATTGGAAAAGCCTTTACCGGAACCGGAGGTAGAGCGGTATTCGCATAATGGAAGATCTGTCTCTTCATATTCTAGATATCATCGAAAATTCCCTCCGGGCAGGCGCGAGAAACGTGGATATCAGGCTGATCGACAACAAAAGCAGAGCCACACTAACACTGGAAATTGAAGATGACGGTAGAGGTATGAGTGAGAGCGCATTAAGGAGTGCGGATGATCCTTTCTTTACGACGAAAGGAGGCAAGAAATACGGAATGGGACTCGCTCTCCTGGCCCAGGCTGCAGAGGAAACCGGAGGGAGTTTAAAGGTCGTAAATGGAGCGAAAAAAGGTACCAAAATCGTTGCTTCCTTCAAACGCGACAGTATTGATTTGAAGCCAATGGGAGATATTGAAGGCACTCTTCAGTTACTGAGAGCCGCTCATCGTGAGGTTACGTTCTCAATTGATTATAGAATCGAAAACGAGGGGTCGGCGTGATTGAGCTGACTATTAATGGCAAGACAGGTGAGTTTCTTGAGGATAAAACACTCCTGGAATGTATCCAGGAAGCTGGCCTGAAGGTACCCACACTTTGTTATCATAAAGCGCTGACTCCCTATGGGGCCTGCCGCTTGTGTTTGGTGGAAATTCGGCAGGATGGACGAGGCCCCACAATACAGTCCTCATGCACCTATCCGGCGCAGGATGGACTGTCGATACAAACACATTCAGGCCGGGTGCTGCGGGCGAGGAAAGTAGTTGCCGAATTGCTGCTGGCACGTTGTCCTGATTCAGAGACAATACAAAGAATAGCAAGAGACCACGGCGTTGAGGAACCAAGGATCAGGAAGAAGTATGATGACTGCATTTATTGTGGACTTTGTGAAAGAATCTGCCGTGAAAGAATGGGAAGATATGCTGTCGGCATCTCAGGCCGGGGACCACGAAAAACTGTCGAACCTCCATTCGGGAAGCACAATGAATTGTGCTGGACTTGTGGCGCCTGCAACTTCATCTGCCCAGTTGGGAAAACGGTATCGAACCTTACCAGCAGGAACAGCCCCATCGGTATTCCAAATGCCTACAATGTGGGCCTGGATTCCAGGGCGGCTATCAATATTCTCTATCCCCAAGCAGTGCCCAACACGCCGGTAATTGACAGAGACAACTGTATCCACCTGAACCACGAAGCGTGCAGAATTTGCGAAGAAGTCTGTGAAGCAAAAGCGATTGATTACGATCAAAAGGAGGAGACAATCGATCTCGATGTGGGGGCGATCATCTTATCCCCAGGATTCCAAGTGTACGATCCAACGGGAAAGGCTGATTTGGGATATGGCGTCTATCCCAATGTCATCACATCGCTGGAATTCGAAAGAATCCTATCAGCCTCGGGACCCTTTGCGGGCAAGGTAATACGGCCCTATGACAAGCAGGAACCACGGCGGATAGCGTTTATTCAGTGCGTCGGTTCTCGTGATCATGAGAGGGATTACTGTTCTTCCGTCTGCTGCATGTATGCCACCAAGGAGGCAATCATCGCCAAGGAGCATGTCGGTGAGGATCTGCAATGCGACATCTTTTTCATGGATATCCGGGCCTTCAGCAAGGGCTACGACGAGTACTATCAGCGGGCTCTAGACCTTGGTGTCGAATATATCAGGTGCCGTATTCCGGCCATCGAAGAGATTCCCGAAACCAAAAACTTGATGATTCAGTACCTGACCGATGACGATCGTAAAGTCGCCCGGGAGTACGATCTTGTAGTCCTATCCGTAGGGATGGTGCCGCCGAAATCCGTCGATAAGCTGGCTCAGATATTTGGGATAGAGTTAAACGAATATGAGTTTTGCCGAACGTCCGTCTTCAAACCCATTGAGTCTTCACGGGAGGGAATATATGTAGCCGGTCCGTTCACGGAGCCGAAGGATATTCCTGAGACTGTCATGCAGGCCTCTGGGGCAGCCGCCAATGTGTTGTCTCTGCTGAAGGATGTGAGAGGCAGCCAGATCATATCGAAAGAATATCCTCCTGAGATTGATGTGGAGGGTCAAGAGCCGAGAGTGGGAATATTCGTTTGCCACTGTGGCACAAATATCGCCGGGGTAGTAAATGTCCCTGAAGTAGTTGAATACGCAAGAACGCTCCCGGATGTTGTTTATGTCGAAAACAATCTATACACCTGTTCAAACGACACCCAAGAGGTCATAAAAGAGAAAATATTAGAGCACAAGCTCAATCGCGTCATCGTGGCCTCCTGTACTCCGAGGACTCACGAACCGCTATTCAGAAGCACCATCCGTGAAGTAGGCCTGAATCAGTATCTGTTTGAAATGGCCAATATCCGTGACCAGTGTTCCTGGGTCCACAGAAACGAGCCGCAAAAAGCGACCGAAAAATCGAAGGATCTTGTGAGGATGGCCGTCGCCAAGGTGCGATTGTTGGAGCCGCTGCAGCAGCAGTCAGTACCGGTAACAAAATCGGCGCTGGTCATTGGGGGTGGGCTGGCAGGAATGACCGCAGCCGTTGAAATGGCGGATCAGGGGTTTGATGTTTATTTGGTTGAAAAGCAGGCACAGTTGGGTGGCAACCTGAGAAATATCCACTACCTGCTGAATGGAGAAAAGCCACAAGATGAGTTAAAACGGCTCGTTGACAAGGTAGCTGAAAGTGAGAGAATAGAGCTGCTGATGGAGGCGGAGATAGAAAGCATAGACGGCTCGAAAGGGAATTACCGGTCAAGGATTTCCATGAATGGCGACTCGAGAAAATTTGAGCACGGTGTTGTAATCGTGGCAACGGGGGCGAAAGAATACACTCCAAACGAGTATTTGTATGGACATGAAGACCGGGTGATGACTCAATCCCAGCTTGAGGAGCGACTGGTAGGCGACGATATTCAGGAATTGGTTGGCGGAGATGGACTGACAGTTGTGATGATCCAGTGCGTTGGATCGCGAGATGAAGACAGGCCCTACTGCTCGAGAATCTGCTGCTCGGAAGCAATCAAGAACGCGCTGAAGATAAAAGAGATGGCGCCATCGACGAACATTTACATCCTCTACCGTGACATCAGAACCTACGGCTTTAAAGAGAGCTACTACACCAAGGCAAGACTGAATGATGTGGTTTTCGTGCGCTATGAAGACGACAGCAAACCGAGCGTGACAAAAAACGGCAAAGGCCTGCTTGTGGAGGTCCTTGACCAGGTATTGGGTTTGCCAATTGAGATAGCTGCAGATCTGGTGGTGTTATCGGCGGGAATCATACCAAATGAAGGGAATAAGACAATTGCGCAATTGTTGAAAGTGCCATTGGACAGCAACGGCTTCTTCCTTGAGGCACACATGAAACTGCGTCCCATCGATTTTGCTACGGACGGAATATATATGTGTGGCCTGGCCCATTCGGCCAAGGCTGTGGAAGAGAGCATCATCCAGGCCAAGGCGGCCTCTTCACGGGCAGCTACCGTTCTTTCAAGGGATAGAATCGAGCTGGAAGCAACCATCTCTCACGTTATAGATGAGAATTGTGACGGTTGTGCCTTTTGTATTGAGCCCTGTCCATACAATGCACTAACGCTGCTGGAATACATGAGAAATGGCGTAGTGAGAAAGACCGTTGAAACAAATGAGATCGACTGTAAGGGCTGTGGGTGCTGTCAGGCCACCTGCCCAAAAAAAGGAATAATTGTGCGAGGATTCCGGCTTGACCAGCTGGCGGCCCAATTGAATGCCGCTTTGGAGGCGCCCTGATGCAGGATAATTTCGAACCGAAGATTATCGCCTTTTGCTGCAACTGGTGTTCCTATGCCGGAGCGGATTTGGCCGGTGTTTCCAGGCTGCAGTATCCAC
This sequence comes from uncultured bacterium, assembly GCA_965372015.1. Classification (GTDB taxonomy): domain Bacteria; phylum Fidelibacterota; class Marinisomatia; order SCGC-AAA003-L08; family TS1B11; genus JACZSB01. Next base: position 29,086 of record CBDVAP010000009.1, read on the forward strand.
CCAATATCAGGATAATCCGGGTAATGTGCTCAAGCATGGTGCACCCGAATCTTGTTATTGATGCTCTCACTCGAGGTGCAGACGGTATCATCATGTGTGGTTGCCATCCCGGAGACTGCCATTACATTGAGGGAAACTTGCGGGCAGAGAGCCGTGCTGAAGCGATTAACCTTATGCTTGAGGATTTCGGGCTGGAAGGGGAGCGGTTCAGGCTGGAATGGATTTCCGCATCTGAAGGGCCAAAATTCGCAGAAGTGATGCGTGAGATGGTCGAAACAATTAGGGCTCTTGGCCCCAGCCCGTATTAACACCCCATCCTGAATGAGGCCACCGACCCCAGTCCCCACATTTATATAATTAACAGGATCAATTTTATATATTCCCGTTCAGGTCGCAACGCATCGCGACTATCCTCTAATGCTGCAAGCATTGCACATATTTAGCCTGGTTACGGATCGAGCTAGACTGGCGTAAATAGTTTGTTATTAAATAGTGACTTAGTGACTCGAGTTCCAAGCGTTACGGTACGCTTGTCGTCGAAAAATTCCTTGCTATTCATTAGGCACTGGAGTACATTCAGTTGTTAAGTGCGGCTCATTTTATAATTATATGAATCTGCTTCCCTAATGAGGTCCTGCTTTGCATAATTCCCGCTCTCACCAAACACAGAAAAAGTGTCCGTGGACGATTATAAAATAATCGACGGTAAAAAGTTCATGTGGGACGGTGAGGATTATGAATCTGAATCCTTCGCCAGAGAAAGTGTGTCAAAGTATAGCAAAGACGGCTTTGAGACCAGACTGCTAGAGGATGAAGGGCAGTACCGCGTTTATACCAGGCGAGAAGCCAAGGAGCTCACCGTGGAGGGTGAATCTAACTAGCAGACTGTAGAAAACTGGCTTGCATCACCTGTTTCAAATTGATAGGGAGCAAGAGCAAGGAGGTTCCCATGGCAAGAGTGGCTGAAGAATGGCTAAACATATGTGGAGGCTGTGAAGTTTCTATCCTGGACCTGGGAGAGAGACTCCTTGATGTGCTCCCGTCCCTTGAGTTTGTCCATATGCCTGTATTGATGGATCATAAGTACTATGGTCAATTGGGAGACAAGAGCGAACTTGAGATTCCCGAAGCAGACGTAGGATTGGTTTCGGGGGGAATAAGGAATGAGAAGGAAAAGCATGTAGCGGAGGAGATGAGGAAGAAGTGCAAAACCCTCGTCGCCTTAGGCTCCTGCGCATCCTTTGGGGGTATACCGGCGCTGGCCAACATGTATCTTCTGGAAGATCTCCAGGAGAAAGTGTTCAGAGACAGCAAAACTACGGAGTCTGCAGAGACGCCTTCAGTGGATCTACCCGCCCTGACAGATAGAGTGTACGCAGTCAATGAAGTAGTAGACGTGGATCTCCAAATTCCTGGATGCCCCATGAATCCGGTCCACATCCTGGAAGCCCTGACAGCTCTCCTGGGAGGGAAGCCTTTCGAGCTTCCTGAGCGAAGTGTCTGTGATGACTGCCCCACCAAACGCGAAGAAAAAAGTGAGATGAATTTGACCCGGCCCTTGCAGGATGCGGAATTCACACCCGGAGAGTATGACACAATGCGCTGCTTTAATGAGCAGGGTTTGCTATGCTTGGGGCCTGTCACGAAGTCCGGCTGCGGAAAACAATATAACGGAAATGGGCATGCAGTCCCCCGCTGCGTGAAGGGTTATATGCCCTGCCGTGGCTGCTTCGGTCCGATTCGGGAGGGCGCCAATCCTATGGTGGATATGATGACCGCCCTGACCAGTATAGGACTTGACGCCAAGCTCATCGACGACAGGCGAGCATTATTCAACAGGTATATAGGGGCTCAGAATCGCTTGAGGCCCTTACCAACTGCGGCAAGGAGATAAACATGGGCAAGCGAATCGTTATTCAGCCGGTTACAAGGATCGAGGGGCATGCAAAAATTATCATTCAACTTGATGATACAGGGAATGTCTCAGATACCAAGGTTAAGGTTGTTGAATTAAGAGGTTTTGAAAAGTTCTGTATCGGCCGGCCGGTAGAAGAAATGCCAAGAATAGTGACGAGTATATGCGGCGTGTGCCCGTGGTCTCATCACTTAGCATCTGCCAAGGCGACCGATGCAGTCTTCGGGGTCGAGATACCTCCTACCGGGAAGAAACTCCGCGACCTCTGCAACAGCGTCGCCTATACCGAAGAGCATATCTTGCACTTCTTCTTCCTCTCAGGTCCGGATTTTGTCATGGGCCCGGATGCAGACTATTCGGTGCGCAATGTATTCGGTATAGCGCAGGCTAATCCGGAAATCGGCAAGCAGGTCATACGTAACCGGCATCTAGGTTCCCAGATGTTAGAGATTATCTCGGGCAAAGCTATCCATCCTGTCACTGCCGTTCCGGGAGGCTTCAGTAAGCCACTGACCCAAAAGGAAAGAGATAAGCTTCTCCCCATGGCGGAGGAAGTACTGGAATTCGCGAAGTTCTCGATGAAATTCGCCAAGGAGGATATTTTTCCGAAATACCTGGCTACGGTTAAAAGCCTGGGCGTGATTAATACCGGCTTCCTGGGTACCGTCTCTGATGACGGGGCGCTCAACGTATATGATGGCAAACTGAGGCTCATGAAGCCTGATGGATCATTTGAGGAGTTCGAATCCCATCAGTACGCCGACTTCATTTCTGAGCGGGTGGAGGACTGGACCTACTTGAAGTTCCCTTACGCGAAATCCTGGGGTGAGGGCTTCTCCATGGATCTTGATGATCCCAAGGGTATTTACAGGGTCAACTCACTGGCACGGATAAACGTGGCCGATAAGATGTCGACACCTCTGGCGCAGAAGGAATTCGAGGAGTTCAGATCGGCGTTTGGCCGACCGGCTCAGTTGACCCTGCTGTATCACTGGGCCAGACTGATCGAACTGCTGTATAACGCCGAGCACGTCGTTGAACTGTTGAATGATCCCGACATCACAAACCGGGAAACCAGGGTTCCGGTGACACCTAGGGCAGCGAGAGGTGTGGGATGCGTAGAGGCGCCCAGGGGCACTCTGTTCCATGATTATGAGACTGACGAAAAAGGGATAGTTACGAACGTTAATCTCATCGTGGCAACAACCCAGAATAATGCACCGATCAACATGTCGGTAAATCAGGCAGCAAAAACACTGATCAAGGATGGGATTTATGACCAAGCCATCTTAAACCAGGTTGAGATGGCCATCAGGGCCTACGACCCGTGTCTGTCATGTTCTACTCACACCCTTGACGGACGAATTGCAGTCCGTGTTGATATACTGGATGCTGATGGAAAAGTAAAGGACACTTTCAAGAACTAAACTCAGAACCGGTAGATCAACGATACAAACTGTTCTCATCACTTTGAGACCTGAATTATGCCAACCCAGGGGTGCAATGTAGTAATTGTGCCCCTGGTTTTATTGTTGACGGTAGGATGATGGATTACTGGAATAGCGAAGTATTAGTGCTGGGCTGCGGGAACATCCTGTTCGGCGATGACGGATTTGGACCTGCAGCAGTTATGTATTTACAGGAAAACTACCAGATTCCGCCAGAGGTTTCCGTCATCGATGTTGGCTTGGGTGTGAGAGAAATACTGTTCAATGTCATTCTCGGGGACAAACGCCCCAACATGATACTGATTATTGACGCGGTCGATGTCGGGAGATCTCCCGGCGAGATATTTGATCTGGATATATCCGATATCCCGGTGAACAAGATCGATGATTTTTCCATGCATCAACTCCCTACGTCAAATCTTTTGAGAGAGTTGAGTCTTTCGTGTGGAGTTGAGGTGAGGATCATCTCCGCCCAGGTACAGCATATTCCCGATGAAGTTTCTCCTGGCCTATCGGAAACCGTACGGGATGCCATCCCGTCAGCGTGCGAGATGATATTTGCAGCCATTAATTAAGATTGCGGGGGTGTGGTTTGGTGCTGTCTCGTCGAAAAAACGAAATAAAGTGACAAGAAGCACCGACAAACATTGGGCCTGATTGAAGAGGCCCCTTGCCTGTACGAAGAAGAATTAATGGTCGATAAGTGGCACTGCAGTGATCTCTGTATAGCGTCGCCGGGAGGCCATTATACCTCTAGGGCAATCAGAAAGAGGCCGCTAAGCATCAATGTTCCCCCGGCCAGGGCGTGAGACCAGCGCCCCAGCGCCTCCAGGGGCAGGCGGCGGGCGCCAAGGTAGGCCAGGGTCACCACGATCAGCATAGTAGCGATGGTCACCGCGGCGAAAATTGTGGCTACCAGGGCTACGGCGAACCAGCTGGCACTGGCGGCGGGGAACATCAGCAGCGGTATGAGTGGTTCGCAGGGGCCCAGCACAAAGATTATGAACAGGGCCCAGGGCGTGAGGCTGGCACCACTTTCCGGTTCGTTGTGCAGGTGGGCGTGGCCGCTCAGATGGGAGTGTCGGTGGGCATGTTCGCTGCCATCCAAGTGGGTATGGATATGGGTATGCGGGCGGCGGCGGTAGGCTAGGCGTAACCCCCAGGCCAGGTAGCCCAACCCGAAGGCGATCAAGGCCCAAGCGGCTATCTCCCCTCGCAAGGATTCGATCGCCACCATTTTATGCACCGCCAGCCCCAGTCCGATACCCACCACTCCCAGAACAACTGAGCTCAGTACGTGACCGACACCGCACAGGGCGGTGATCCATATAGTTTTGGTCAGGGACCAGCCCCGGGCGCTGCTCAGGACCACGAAAGGCAGGTAGTGGTCGGGACCGGCCACCGTGTGAAAAAAGCCGATGCCGGCGGCGGTCCAGATAAGCAGGGTAAGGTCGGTGGTCACAGTTCGCGATTCAGCAGATTCTAGGCAGTTGCTCGCCCGATAAAAGGTCTAGGATACGGCTCCCCCCCAGCGGGCCCTCAAGGACCACCCGGGCACTGTCACCGGCGACTACCCGGCCGATAGTCGCCGGCCGGTTGCGCTCATCCACGGCGCGCAGCACCTCCACCACCGCCTCCGCCGCTTCAGGTGCGGCGAAAATGGCGAACTGGCCTTCGTTGGCCACGTACAAGGGGTCCAGGCCCAGCAGCTCGCAGGCGCCGCTTACGGGAGGATTAATCGGGATGACAGTCTCCCGTAAGTGGATGGCCGCCCCCGATCCGACAGCGATCTCGTTCATCACGCTGGCCAGCCCGCCGCGGGTCAGGTCCCGCAGACAGTGAATAGCCTCGCCAAAACGCTCGATCAGGGCGGTCACCTCCCGGTGCAGGGGCCGCGTGTCACTGACCAGGTCCCCCTGCATCCGCAGATTCTCCCGCTGGCACATGATGGTCATGCCGTGGTCACCCACCGGGCCGTTGATGATCACCGCGTCGCCCGGCCTCACCCGTCGGGGATCGATACGGGCCTCCGGCAGCACCCGGCCCAGGCCGCTGGTGGTGATGAAGATGCCGTCCCCTTTGCCCCGGTCCACCACCTTGGTATCGCCGGTGACCAGGCCCACACCGGCCGCCCGGGCTGCATCGCCCATACTCACCAGTACCCGGCGGAAGGATTCCAGGGGGAAACCCTCCTCCAGGATGAAGGCGCAGCTTAAGTATAGTGGCCGGGCGCCGCACATGGCCAGGTCGTTAACCGTGCCGTTAATCGCCAAGTCGCCGATATTGCCCCCCGGGAAAAAGTGGGGCGAGACTACGAAGGAATCGGTGGTGAAGGCCAGTTCCCCATCGCCGCCGGGGAAGTGGGCCCCGTCGTGCAGGTTTTCCACATCAGCGGTGGGGAAATGGGGTTTAATGATCTCCTCGATCAGCCGGGCCATGCGCCGTCCGCCACCGCCGTGGGCCAAGGCGATCTTCTGGTCGTCTTCAAACGGCAGGGGGCAGTCGAGCTGCACCGCGCTCACGCCGGTGAGCCTTGATAGCGGTAATAGGCTGCGCAGACCCCTTCGGTCGACACCATGGTGGCACCCAGCGGTTTTTCGGGGGTGCAGTCAGTGCCGAAAGCGGGGCACTCGGGGGGCTTTTTCCAGCCCTGGAGCACCTCACCACTGATGCAGACTTCCGGCTCCATCGTCTCGATCCCCGTCAAGTCGAATTTCAGTTCCGCGTCGAATCGGGAATACTCCGGCCGCAGCCCCAGCCCGCTTTGAGGAATCGAGCCGATGCCCCGCCACTTGCGGGGGACCACCTGATAAATTTCCAATATCATGGTCTGGGCCGGTTCATTGCCCTGGCGAAGAACCGAACGGCGATACTGGTTCTCTACCTGGTGACGTCCCTGCTCCAGCTGCCGCACCGCCATCAGGATGCCCTCCAGCAGGTCCAGCGGCTCGAAGCCGGTGACCACTATCGGCACCTGGAATTTTTCCGCCAACGGCTCGTATTCGTGGTAACCCATGACCGTGCAGACGTGGCCGGCGGCCAGGAAGGCCTGCACCCGGTTATCCGGGGAGGTGAGAATGGCCTCAATGGCCGGGGGCACCAGCACCTGGGAGACGATCTCGGAAAAATTGGTGAGACCCAGGGTGGCGGCCTGCTTGACCGCCATGGCATTGGCCGGGGCGGTAGTTTCGAAGCCTACTGCAAAAAACACCACTTCTTTATCAGGATGTTCTTGAGCGATGCGCACCGCGTCCAGGGGCGAATATACCACCCGCACGTCGCCACCTTCGGCTTTGACGGCGAATAAGTCCTTTTCCGAGCCGGGGACCCGTAACATGTCCCCGAAGCTGGTGAAGATGACATTCGGCCGCCCGGCCACGGCGATGGCCTTGTCGATCTGCTCCAGCGGCGTAACGCACACCGGACAGCCGGGACCGTGGAACATGTTCACCTCGGCTGGCAGCAGCTCCAGGAGCCCGTATTGCATGATGGCGTGGGTCTGGCCGCCGCAGACCTCCATGAGCGACCAGGTCTGGGTGACAGCTTGATCAATCTGGCCCAATAACTGTTTAGCCACCTGCGGATCGCGGAATTCTTCCAGGTATTTCATAGCGCCGGGTTCGTCGGCGGCCCGGCCAGCTCCTCGTCAGCCCCCAGACGCGCAATCTCCTCCCAGGCGGCAATCGATTCAAGGGCCGCCTCCTCATCCAGGATGCTGATGGCGAAGCCGGCGTGCACGATGGCATAATCACCCACTTTGATCTCGGGCACATAGGCCAGGCAGGTCCGGTTCTCAATGCCCCCAAAATCCAGCCGACCCATTATCAGACCGTCCTCATCGTAGATTTCGATTATCCTACCGGGGATCGCCAGGCACATGGCCGATTTCCTCCATTATATATTTGGATAAATGATATACCGCTGTCCGGCACTCTGGTTTAACCCGCGTCCGGTTGCTGCCCGCGGCAGGCCCGCTCGATCCAGGCCTGCCACTCCACCAGACCCTCACCGGTGGTGGCCGAGAGAGCCACGAACTCCAGTCGCGGATTGACCCGGCGGCAGTTCTCCTGGAACAGGTCCAGGTCGAAATCTACGTAGGGCAACAGGTCCAGCTTGTTGATTACGCACAGATGGGCGTCACGCAGAATGGTGGGATACTTGAGCGGCTTATCGGTACCCTCGGTGGTGCTGACAATCACTATCCGGCGGGCCTCCCCCAGGTCGAACAGCGCCGGGCACACCAGGTTGCCGACATTTTCGATGGCCAGGATCGCGCCGGGCTGAATAGGCAGCTGTTTCAAGGCCTCCTCAACCATTGCGGCATCCAAGTGGCAGCCGGTGCCGGTGTTCACCTGAATCGCGTCGGCCCCAGCCCGGTCGATGCGCTCGGCGTCCAAGGTGGTCTGCTGGTCTCCCTCGATCACTGCCCAGCGGTAAGCGCTGAGCTCCTTGATGGTGCGCTCCAATAAGGTGGTCTTACCGGACCCCGGAGAACTCATCAGGTTGAGGGCCAATATCCCGCGATCCTCGAAAAACGCCCGGTTACGGGCCGCTACCAGGTTATTGGCGCCCAGTACGTCCTGCTGCACTTTGATGGTCTCGGTATGCGGGTGGCTGTGACCGTCTTCATGGTCATGCTCATGGTGATGAGGGTGGTCGTGATTTTGGTGACCATCCGCTCCCACGGCCTTTTCACCGGGCTTGATGATCTTTACCGCTTGGCCGTCAGGCTGGCCGCAGCCGCACGTATCGCACATCAGGCTTGACCCTCCACTTCTATTTCCCGCACCCGCAGATCGTCCCCGGCGGTCATGGCCAGGTAGCTCGTATCGCAGACGGGACAGGGTTCAATCAAGGTCGCCATGGGATACTCAATGCCGCAGGTGGGACAGCGGCCTTTCCCTGGTATCTGGTCGATGCGGATAGCGGCCTGGTTGGCGGCGGTATCCTTCTTGATCACTTCCAGGCAGAACTCCAACGCGGGAATCGTGACGCCGGCCAGGGTCCCCACTTCGACGAATATTTCCTTCACCACCGCCGCGCCGTTGGTCTGGGCCGTCCTTTCGACAATTTCGAGGATATTCATGGCCAGGGACATTTCGTGCATGGTAATTAGTTCTCATGGAAATTTAAGACCATAAGCTCTAATATAGCCTGACCAATATTTATATCGCTCCGAGCAATATCGGGATTGTGAACCGGTGATTGGTCAATTAGTGGGGCTGTATACCGTCAGGAAACGATTAAACACCGTCAGGACGACACTCGGCAATGTACAACCATTATTTCGCACCCGCCACCCAGGCCTGTCCAGCCGAGACGGCCCCATCGTTCACCGGCAACTGCCGAGGTAGCAGCACATCGAATCCCGCCCTTTCCAGCTGCTCGGCACCCCCTTCCCATAGCAGCCGGTTTTGGAAGCAGCCGCCGGAGAGGACCACCTGCTTGACCCCTACCCGGCGAGCCACGACCACCAGCCACTCCACCAGCGTACCGTGGAAGCGGGCGGATATCTCCCCCACGGCCACGCCATGATCACGATCCTTGATGATGGCTTTCACCATGGGACGCCAATCGATGCTATCCTTAAGCTCGAAGGAGTAGGCTGGCCCCAATTTGCCTGCCGCCGCGAACTCCAGCGCCATGGCCGACTGGCCCTCGAAGGCGGTGAGCTGCCGCAGGTCCAGCAGGGCGGCCACCCCGTCGAACAGCCGGCCGATGCTGGTGGTCCGGACGGTGTTAACCCCCTGGGCCAGCGCCTGGTGCAGCACTGCCAACTCTTCCGGGGTCAGACCGTGGTGGAAGTCCGCCGGCCGGCCCAGCTCGTACAGCAGGCCCAGGGCCGAGCGCCGGGGCTCCTTAGCGGCGGCATCACCACCCGCCAGGGGGAAGGTGTCCAGCCAGGCCACCCGTTGATAATTGTCACCTTCGCACAGCAGGAATTCACCACCCCAGATGGTCCCGTCATCACCCAGGCCGGTGCCGTCCCAGGCCGCGCCCAGGACCGCCCCGGCGGGTTCGTGCTCAGCCAGCACCGCCGCCACATGGGCGTGGTGATGCTGTACCTCCACCACCGGTAGGCCCAACCCGTGAGCGTATTGAGAAGACAAGTAATCGGGGTGCCGGTCGCAGGCCACGATATCGGGAGTGAAATCGTATAACCGGGGTAGGTCAGCTACGACCTGACGGAAAGCGTCATGCGCCTCCGGGGTTGACAGGTCGCCGATGTGCTGGCTGAGAATGACTTGGTCACCGAAGGCAATGGCAATAGTATTTTTCAAGTGAGCGCCCACCGCCAGCACGTTGGGACCTGCGTGCCGCAGCCTCAGCGGCAGGGGGGCATAACCCCGAGCCCGGCGAAAGTACTGCTCCCCCTGACTGGTGACCCGCGCCACCGAATCGTCTAAGTGGCGAGCGATGGGCCGGTCGTGGGTCAGAAAGGCGTTGGCCAAGGGGGCCAGCCGCCGGCGGGCGTCATCATCATGGAATGCGATGGGCTCATCGTGCCGGTTGCCGCTGGTGCACACAACCGGAAAGTTGAGCCGGGCCATGAGCAGGTGGTGCAGGGGCGAATAGGGCAGCATGACGCCCAGATTGGGGTTACCGGGGGCTACCGCTGGGGCCAAGCCACCGGCTTCCCGGCGCTGGAGCAGCACTATCGGCGCCGCCGGCGACCGGAGCAGGGCCGACTCGGCTTTACTCACACGGCAATGCTTCATTACCAACTCCATGTCGGGGAACATCACCGCCAGCGGTTTCTCTTCCCGCTGTTTACGCTGCCGAAGCTCCTGCACGGCCAGCTCGCTGCGGGCGTCGCAGAGCAGCTGGTAGCCACCGATCCCCTTCAGCGCCAGGATACGCCCGGCCCTCAGCAGCTCTGTCGCCTTATCCAACGGTTCCAGATCCTCGTCACGATCTCCAGATTTCAGACTCAACTGCGGTCCACACTTGGGACAGGCATTCGGCTGGGCATGAAAGCGGCGGTCGCGCGGATTGTGATACTCCCGCTTGCACTCGGGACACATAGCGAAGCTGCGCATCTCCGTATTAGGCCGGTCATATGGGATATCATTAATGATCGAGAACCGTGGGCCACAATTCGTGCAATTAGTAAAAGCATATCCTGCCCGCCGGTCTTGGTCTGAGAAAATCTCTTGAAGGCAGTCCGGGCAGGTAGCCAGATCCGGGAGGATGGTGACGGTTTTGGCCTGAGAGTCATCGCTAAGCTGGATAGCAAAACTTGTTTCATCCGGTTTTAGGGGTAAATCCTCGACGGTTGTAGCAGCGATGGTTGAAACCGGGGGCGCCTCTTCCACCACCCGGCGAGTAAAAGCCGCCACCACTTCAGGCGGGCCCTGGATCTCGGTGATTACACCACCGGCGGTATTGGCCACTGTGCCTGTGAGGTCCAGCTCCTCGGCAAGGCGAAAGACAAAAGGCCTAAAGCCTACTCCCTGAACGGCTCCTTGGATCGTCAATCTGATACGCCTCATGCAACTGGAAGTTAAAAGAATCCAGCCTGGAAGGGCCTATGATTGGATTCATAGGTTAATCAGGTCTCTCGATGTCGCAGGGAGCGTCAATACCAACGTCTCCGAACGGTTTGGGCTATAAATTGAGAGCCATATCTACGAATATTTACCGATGATTCCACGAATTTGCTGTCATAACTGTTCGGCGTCAGAGTAATGTGGACCACCTGCTCATTTTGGCTAAGAGACACTTTTGCTAAATTGATTATCAAGCAAAGGAGTCATGGAGATGGCTACAAAGAAGTCAGAGGCAGTGGTCCGGGATATCAAAAGAAGAACTCGCCGGAAGTATTCTGCTGAAGAAAAGATCACCATTGTATTAGAAGGACTCAGAGGCGAGGAGAGCATTTCAGTTATTTGCAGGAGAGAAGGCATCGCGCCCAACCTCTACTATCGCTGGACAAAGGACTTCATGGAGGCTGGTAAAAAAACGCCTTCAGGGAGATACGCTCAGAGAAGCTAATAGCGGCGAGGTGGCCAGCATACGCCGTGAAAATGGCCAACTCAAAGAACTGGTGGCTGAACCCCGCCGATGGCGGGGGAACCTTGCCCTAAAGAACCGTGTGCTTAAAAAAAAGTCTGAACGGTGTGAACTCGGAATCGGACGTTATATGAGAGTAAGTCAAGCTGAGAAGATGGAAATCATCCGTATGGTGGAAGAGTCTGATCTCTAAGTCAGGCGAACTCTGGAACAACTGGTTATCCACCGGTCCACATTCTACAACTGGTACAAAAGATACCGGGAAGAGGGCTACGATGGTTTGGTCGACAGGAATCCTGGGACAAGGCGGTTCTGGAACAAGCTGCCTGAGGAGGTCAGGGAGAATGTTCTTCAGGTTGCCCTTGAGCATCCTGAGAAATCGTCCAGGGAACTGGCAACACATCACTGACACCCAGGAGGCTTTCATCTCAGAGTCTAGCGTCTACCGTATTCTGAAGACTTGCGACCTGATCACCAGCCCAAATTACGTGGTGCTCTCAGCCAGAGACTCGTTTACCAACCCAACCAAGCGAGTGAATGAACTGTGGCAGACAGACTTCACTTACTTCAAGGTGGTGGGCTGGGGATGGTATTATCTCACCTCAGTGATGGATGATTACTCACGGTACATCATCGCCTGGAAACTGTTCACCACCATGACTGTTACGGATGTGAAGGAGGTGCTGGATCGGGCCATAGAGAAGGCTGATGTCATGGGTGTGCCAGTGAAACACCGTCCCAGGCTACTGTCAGATAACGGCCCGTGTTACTTGTTGGGAGAACTGAGAGAATATCTTGAGCATCAGGGCATGCGGCATACTCGTGGAGCACCTTATCATCCTCAGACTCAGGGAAAGATCGAGCGTTACCATCGGTCCATGAAAAACATCGTAAAACTCCAGCATTATTATTTTCCTTGGGAACTTGAGCGGGAGATAGCTCGGTTCATTGAGTACTATAATAACGAAAGGTATCATGAGTCTCTCAATAATGTGAAGCCCGTGGACGTCTATAAGGGAAGGAACAAACAAATACTAGCCAAACGGGAAGAAATCAAACAAAGGACACTTCAGATGAGGCGTCAACAAAACCTTGGAACCGCAAAATGTATCTCTTAGTTTTAGGCACTACTGGACCACATTACTTTGACGACCTACAATTCAGTCTATCAAACAAGCCCGTCGCACTAAGGAGGGTACACCAAGTCCATCAAGATGGTGCTGTTGAAGTAGGAATATTGCGCCTACGTATACGGAATATAGCATACGGAATTTCAACCATATTCGTATACAGATGTTTTTATACGACTTAACTGGATAGCAAGCCTGCTTTGGGAGCAGGGGGTCGTAGGTTCAAATCCTATCGCCCCGACATCGAAATTGCCGACGGGACGTCGGCAGTGGCAGTGGCAGTTGGCAGCGGCAGAGACCGCAGCAACAAGCCAAACCAGCACAGTTTGGGGGGCCGAATGGCTAGCTCCGACCCAGCTTATGCCCATCAAAGACCCAACAAAGACCCACTAAAAACCGATTAGAAACCCATCCAAAACCTAGCTAATACCCATCAAATGGCTAGTGCTTGTCGACGGGGGCAGCTAGCCAAGGGGATTGCTGCAAAAAAAAACGTG
>CBDVAP010000010.1:0-41902 GCA_965372015.1 uncultured bacterium
GCCAACTGGTTCAAGTTGCGATAAACCGTTCCCAGGCTGACAGCAGGAATCTCCTGCTGTGTCTGAGCGAAAATCCATTCTGCTGTGGGGTGTGTATCGGTTCCCCGCACAATATTAAGGATCGATTCTCTTTGAGGGCTGTAACGCATTAACTAAGAATTATTCCTACTTAAAGTTACCGACCGGCAGCAGCCGGTGCAAGCTAATTTACGCTATTTATGATCAGTCTTCGAGGGATAAACAGCAGTTGTGACTCTTACAGCAACCAGTGTGTGGCAAATAGTCGGTAAAATTCACCAGCGAAGTTACTTTTCTTGGGAACTCCCGGATTTACCACCTTGTGCGGGTGGAAAGGACCACGACAGACTGTAGTGCTTTAGGGGCGCCCCGGACAGGTAGCTAGTGCCTAAGGCGCCGGGAGGAGCGTTCTGGATGGTGCTGGCGGTAAGGTTAAAGATTCCCATTTTCAGTTCAAAGCCCTTCACCTTGACGCCGAAGGCTCCCGTGACCCAATAGGTAGACGATTCGGTTTGTTCGCGAGGGGGAAACAGTGGGGCCGTGTCAGCGAAACCGGGGTCAAACCAGCGGGTAAAATCGTTTCCGATGGAATAGACCCCCACGTAAACAAACGGCCGGGCGCGCCTATTCGGCAATGGTAAGGTAAAATACAGATCGGCGCCGGCGTTGAACCTGGGAGGCGGCAGGGAATCGGCTGTGGCCAGTGCGGTCAGTGCGCCCCGTAGCCTGAGGGCGTCTTGCCAGGGGTACCAGTCAAAGTCCAGGCCCCCGGTGACCGCCTGCCGGCTGTCCGGCGTAGCGGTAGTCAAGTGTGCCACTGTAGCACCGACGGTACCCCAGTCGCCGTCGATCCGATAGGCCGTCGCCCAACGGCTTAAAAGCGCCGGCCCCGGCAGCCAGCTGGTGGAATCCAGTGTGGCCCGCCGGCCGTAATGGGGCCAATCCAGAAATGGGGTGCTATGGCGGCTGAGCAAAAGGGTGCCGCGCAGCACGGAAAGTGCTACCCACCCCTCCGGTTGGATCTTTCCTTCAACTTCGGCCAATCCGCCGTACCAATCCAGCCGCCGGCCGCCCCCGATCAGGCCTATGCCAATCTTTTGCGCGGCCACTCGGTGAAAACCAAGCATATCATCGCCGATACTCCGCTGTTTGCGCCGCGCCTCAACCCGCAGGCGCAGCGCACCCCGCAGTCGATAGTCCAGCCGGCCGGCAAACCAGCTGGTGGCACTGCGGCGGCGAAAGTGGTCTGTGGTATCAGCGTAAGTGCGGGTGGCCAGTTCGCTGGTGGCTGTCGACCAGTCGACCCGACCTTGCACTCGGTCGCCCCCATGCTCCAGGGTGAAGCCCTGGGCCCAGGTAGCGCTGCGGCGATTGTCGCTGGTCAAGCTGAGATTGTTAACGATAAACGGGAGACCCACCCGCTCTTTTTGGAACAGCACTGTGTAGCCCCAACCTGTATTCGCGGTCGCCTGGTGGCGGTAGTCGATCACATAATCCTGGAGTACGTTATTCACGATATTCCAACCCCGCTCCGGCCCGGAAAGTCCATATTGTCCGGCGTGGCTGAGTCCGCGGCCGGCCAACACCAGGCTGCGGGTCTCATCCAGCCTGGCCGATGCTCCCACTTGTACGTCATGGTAACGATAGTCACCCTGATCCCAGTGGAAATAGGTCCGGCTGGCACGGGCGCTATCAAGCATTGGTATCACGGCGAAGGTGATCAAGTCTTCGCCCCAGCTGAAACCGGTAGCGCTCCCATCAAGAGAAATTACCCTTGGCGAGACCATGACCATCGAAGTAGGTATCACGGCTGAGAGGACCGGCTGGCCCAGCCCCCCGTCCAGGCGGGCGGCGCCGATCAGCAAGTCGGCAGGAACGAACGGGTTGGCGATGGTGGCCGCCAAGTCCGAATGGCCCCATTCATCCCAGTGCAGGTACAGTAGTCCGGTCTTGGGTGCGTCCCGCATCAGGGGGGCCAATGAATTGACCCAGAAAAAATCCGGTCCCTGCACCGTATCTACCACCGATTCCTCCTCGGTCAGCGGGATGGAAGGTTCCGCTTCCGGCACCTGGCCGATCAATAGTGAACCGGCCAGCGCCACCAGCACCGGGGGTAGCAGACGATAGCAATCGACGGTCACGTTCCCTCTTTTTCTGGTGCGGGCGCCCAGTCGGCGAAGGTGGATGATTGAGAAACGGGGCTAGCCACCTGGATCATCCGCGGCACCACCCAGAAAAAGATCAACAGGTTGGATACCTGGTGAATAATGGTAAAGGCCAGGCCGGAGATCAGCACAACTCCGATCTCCTGCGGCGAGGCACCGGCGAACAGGGGAAAACTGATGGTGGTAAGCCCATCGTAAACTACCGTCAAGGCCAATCCGGTGAGCGCCAGGCTGAGCCGTAGCGGCCAGCCATTCCGGACATCGGTGGTCCAACGCTTAAACCAGCCGCCGGACAGTCCCGTCAGACCCTGGCTGATCATCTGGGCCGCCAACAGAACCGGGAAGGCCAGCCCGGACCCCAGCGGGTTGGTGGCGGAAAAGAGGAACATTCCCGTACTCCCCACCACTGCCCCCCACAGCGGTCCCAGGGCGGCGCCGGCGGTAAACGCCAGGGCGGTGATAAACTCCACATTGGGCACCATTGCCAGCGCCCAACCGGAACCCACCATCAGGGCCACGAACATGGCCACCCTGGTCATGGTGGTGGTTTTCACCGGCCGGTCTGTTTAAAGAGCAAGGTACGGAAGTAGTTACGGGCCGAGGTGAATGAGCCGTCGGAGGGGTCGTTGTCGATTTCCCGGTACATCAGGTCGAGCTTCCCATCCAGACTGTCGATCATATGCACCAGTAGGGCTTCGGGAAAGCGAGGGTACCTGGGCGTCTCCTTGGACGAATAACCGGGGTGTGCCAGGATAATGTGCTCCAATTGCAGGGCCAGATCGGTGGGGAAATCGTCATCGTCCCCTATCCCGGCCCTGACGATATCGCGCCCCAGCACCACATGGCCCACCAGCTGCCCTTCCTCGGTATATTCCGCTTCCAGGGTCCTGGTTACCGCCTGTACCCGGCCGATATCGTGGAGCAGCGTACCGCACACCAGGAGGTCCTTATCCACCCGCGGGTAGTGCTCCCCCACAAAGGCGGCTATCTCGCCGGTGGACACCAGGTGCAGCAGAAAACCGCCCCGCTCGGTATGATGGTAGTTCAGCGATGCGGGCAGCTCCATGACCGCCGCTTTGTGAGTGCGGAAAATAGAGCGGAGCAGCCCCTTGAGATGCCTGTTACGAACACCGGTTATCAGGCGGCGCAACGACTCCCATAGTTTTCGGGGGTCCTGTGTGATGGTTGGGACCAGCAGGTCCTCCCGGAAGCCGTAGCGGCCGTAGCGCTCTTTGGTGGCCTTGGCGATATGGCTGCAGTTGAGCTGCAACGAGCCGCGGAAGTTTTCCACCACACCCTTGGCGGCGATGGGGTCGCCGGCCTCAAACAGCTCACTGAAATGGTCTACGTTGTCCCACACCCGGGCCGCAATGCGGCCGGTGGCGTCCTGCAACAGCAGATCCAGGTAATAATCTCCCAGCTTGGTCGTGTGCCTGTTCTTTTCCAGGCATAGGAAAAAACCCTGGACGGTGGTGTTCTCCTGGTAGTCCTTGATCGCGGTAATCTTCAAACCGCAGTAAAATTGGAGCCTTCGGGACCATGGATACAAGCTTGTTTGCGTCTTGCCCGCCGGTAAGCGCTACAGTGGCAGCTACATTTGGTGAAAACTCACACCTGATCCAGCCAAGTTTTCGGGGTGACGGCTGTGTTAAGTTCCGGCCCCGGTGGACCGGATTAACACTTTGAACCTCGCCTGTTCGCCGAATAACTTAAATGCTCATGCCATGATTAACGACCCGCACAGAATAGCTTGACATGCCTGAACCCCGCCCTCGAACCGGCTTGGTGGTGAATAGCGCCGTAGCCAACGTGTATCGTGAACCGGCGTTTAGCGCCGAACTGGTGACCCAGGCCGTGCTAGGGGAAACACCCCAGGTGATCGACCAGCAAGGTAAGTGGTTCCAGGTGCGCCAATGGGACGGGTACGAAGGTTGGCTCTATCACTTTTACTTGACGAAAAATCCTGAATTTCTAATTGAGGTTGAGAGTGTGACAGTGACTGTAGCAGTGGCCCCTATCCGGCAGCGGCCTGCTGACGATGCACCTGCTATCCGAGAGGCGGTGTTCGGCTGCCGCCTGCCGGTGCTGGATCGCCGTGGCTTCTGGGTGCAGGTGGCCCTGCCCGACGGCGCCACCGGTTGGTTGCAGCCTAAATCGGAGCAGCTCTTCGGTAGCAGGCGGGAACGGATTGTACAGGTAGCTCGCCATTTCCTGGGGGCGCCATATTTCTGGGGCGGCAAAACCCCCAAGGGATTCGATTGTTCGGGACTGGTGCAGACCTGCTTTAAAGCGCTGGGGGTGGACCTGCCGCGGGATTCACGCCTGCAACATGAGTTCCAGGAGCTGCCGGCGGTGGATTTGGAACCGGCCCAGCCGGGAGACCTGCTTTTCTTCTGCGAGTCGGACGGCCGGGTCTCCCATGTGGGGATTGCCACCGGCGATAGCGGCATCATCCATTGCTCCGGTTGGGTGAAAGAAGAGAGCCTGGATCCCCATAGCCCCGCCTATAACCATACATTGAAGGGGATTTTCCTTCAGGGGCGGGATACCTCGGAGCTGCTCCATGAGTAACGGGGGCAACGGACGGGCCACCGGTATCCTGAACCGGTACGTGCTGGTACTGAACCAGAGCTACGAGCCGGTGATGGTGACCAATGCCAAACGGGCGGTTATCCTGCTGATCCTGGACAAGGCCGAGGAGGTAGTCAATTACCGGGAGATAATTCACTCCGCCTCGTGGCAGATGCCGTTGCCCAGCGTCGTGCGGCTGTCGCGCTACGTGCCAGTGCGCAACAAAGATGTGGTGCTGACCCGCAAAAACCTGCTTAAACGTGACAATCACCACTGCCAGTATTGCGGGCGCACTTCGGTGCCCCTGACCATAGACCATGTTATCCCTAAGCAAAATGGTGGCCGCAACAGCTGGGATAATCTGGTAGCCGCCTGTCACTCGTGCAATGTGCGCAAGGGTAACCGCACACCCGCTGAGGCCGACATGGCCCTGCTGATACCGCCCTTCAAGCCCTCCAGAATCACCTATTTCCAGAAATTCGTCCGTAAACACCAAGAGGCCTGGAAGCCCTACCTGTATATGGAGCCCACTGTATGAAAAAAAGGGTGCTCTCGGGCATGCGGCCCACCGGACAATTACACCTGGGCCATTACGTAGGAGCGCTGGAGAATTGGGTCGAGTTACAGAAGACCTACCAGAATTTCCACTTAATCGCCGATTATCACGTGCTCACCACCGACCTGGACACTTCCTTGATGGAGGCCAACACACTGGAGATGTTGAAGGACTGGCTGGCGGCGGGCATCGACCCTGAGAAAAGTCCCATCTTCCGCCAGAGCCAGATCAAGGAACACGCCGAGTTATTCCTGATTCTGGCCATGTTGATCACTACCGCCCGGCTGGAACGCAATCCTACCCTGAAGGAGCAGGTACGGGACTTAAAAATCGAGAACCTGGTATACGGCCATCTGGGCTACCCGGTGCTGCAGGCCGCCGACATCCTGCTTTATAAGGGTGAGCTGGTGCCGGTGGGCGAGGACCAGGCGCCCCATGTGGAAATCTCCCGGGAACTGGCTCGCAGGTTTAACGGCACCTACGGTGAGGTTTTCCCCGAGCCGGCGCCCAAGCTGACCACCTTTGCCCGCCTGCCGGGGCTGGACGGTCAGGCCAAAATGAGCAAGTCGCTGGATAATGCCTTGCTGTTGAGCGATGAGCCCGACGTCATCCAGCAGCGGTTGCGCAAGGCGTTCACCGATCCCCAGAAGCTCCGTAAGAATGATCCCGGGCGACCCGATATCTGCCTGGTCTTTACCTACCATAAGAGATTTAATCCGAGTGAAACCGCCGAAATAAGGGCCGGGTGTGAAAGCGGCGCATTGGGGTGTGTGGAGTGCAAGCAACGCTGTGGATCAGCCATTGCGGAACAGTTGGCCCCCCTGCGTGAGCGGCGGCGGCAGTACGATCAGCAGCCCGGCCGGTTGTGGGAGATCCTGCGCGCAGGTGAGGAGCGGGCGCGGCTGGAAGCGCGGGAGACCATGGGGCAGGTGCGAGCTGCCATGGGGCTGGGTTGATGGCCTACCGCATACACCTGGAGAACTTCGAGGGGCCGCTGGATCTGCTGCTCTACTTCATCCAGCGGGATCAGATCGATATTTATGACATCCCCATTGCCCATATCACGGCCGAATACCTGAGCTACCTGGATCTGATGGAGTCCTTAAGCCTGTCGGTGGCCGGAGAGTTTATCTTGCTGGCGGCCACACTGATGCATATCAAGGCCCGTATGCTGCTGCCCCAGCCGGAACCCACCGAGGACGAGCTCATCGATGATCCTCGCCGGGAATTGGTGCAGCTACTGGTGGAATACCAACATATCAAAGCGGCCGCTGAACGGCTGCGCCAGTTGGGTGAGCAACGCCGGACCCAGTACCCCCGAGGGATAGTAATCAACCCGGGGGGGAACGGAGCAGATCCGGGCGAATATCTACAGGATGTTTCGCTATACCAGTTAATGGCCGTTTTTAAAGAGGTCATGGACCGCCTGCCGCGCAACGAGCCGCTACGAGTCCAGCCGGAACCGATTAAACTGGACGAGAGCATCAGGGCCATCCATGGGGCCTTCGGTTCCGCCAGCCGGATCACCTTCCGGCAGGTGCTGCGCATGGCGCACAATATCCCCGAAGTAGTAGTCGTTTTCCTGGCAGTGCTGGAGCTGCTGCGCCAGGGGGTGATCATTGTGGAACAGGGCTCCCCCTTCGCCGAAATCTATCTGCAAAAGGCGGCGGCCAACTGATGGAAAACGCTCCGGGCGAGGAAATTCTCCAGGTCGTCGAGGCTCTTTTGATGGCCACCCCCGAACCGCTCACCAAAGCGCGCTTCAACCAGTGCTTAGAGCGCCCCGACGTGAGCTTAGAAGCGGTTATCGAGGCCCTGCGCCGCCGCTTCGAGGAGCAGGAGCGCCCGGTCCAGATTGTCTTCGTTGACCGGGGTTATCAACTGGTCACCAAGGCCGAGTTCCAACCCTATCTGCAGCGCCTTTTTCAGAAGCCGGGCCGGCTCAGCCTCACCCGGGCGGCCCTGGAGACCATCGCAGTAGTGGCCTACCGCCAGCCGGTAACCAAGCTGGAGATCGACCAGATTCGAGGGGTAAATAGTGATTCGACACTGAAGACCCTGCTGGAGCGAGAGCTGATCAATATTGCCGGCCGCGAGGAAGCGGTGGGACGGCCGCTGCTGTACGGCACTACCGGACAGTTCTTGCAGGCTTTCGGGCTGGGCGCCTTGAGTGATATGCCCAAGCTGCGGGAGATTCGCGAAATCATGGGTGAGACGGAAAGTCCTACCCCGGTGGTACATGAGACTGAATAAATACCTGGCCCGGGCCGGAGTCGCTTCCCGGCGTAAGGCCGACACCCTGATCGCCGCGGGGCTGGTGCGGGTTAACGGAGTAGCGATAACCGAGCTGGGCGTAACTGTCGGCCCCGACGATGTGGTTGAGGCTACCGGCCAGGTGCTGCCACCGCTGGAGGAAACGGTGGTCTACCTGTTGCATAAGCCTGCCGGCGTGATCAGCACTACCTCCGATCCAAGGGGTCGCTCGACAGTAATTGACCTGCTGCGGGACCGGCGACGGCTATTCCCCGTGGGCCGCCTGGACCGGGATACCACCGGCGCCTTGCTCATCACCGATGATGGCGAGCTTACTAATCGCCTGATCCATCCCCGCTATGGCATTGAGAAGGAGTATTTAGCCGAAGTCCGGGGGCGATTGAATGCAGCTGCCCTGGCGGCGTTGGAATCGGGGCTGACCCTGACGGACGGCCTGAAGGTAAAGGCCCGGGTACAGTTGTTGGCTCGCCGCGGTCGCCGTTCCAGCTACCGGCTGATCCTCACTGAAGGGCAGAACCGAGAGGTAAAACGCATTTTTACCCACTTCCAGTTGCCGGTGCTACGCCTGCATCGGACCCGTTTCGCCGGTCTCTCAGCTGATAGCCTACCGCCGGGTAAATTCCGCCTTCTACGCCGGAATGAGGTTAAGACTTTGTATGCCTTCACTGCCGCCAGTGAACAAGGCCGGTAAAAACAGATGGATATTCCGTCGTGACAGAGTTAAACTTGCTTGCTTTTTGGCGAGGTGCTGCGCGTGCCAACCATAGTAGCAATTGACGGTCCCGGTGCAGCGGGGAAAAGTACCACTGCCCGGGAAGTTGCTCACAGGCTCGACTTCAGGCACTTAGATACCGGCGCCATGTACCGGGCGGCCACCTGGGCCTGCCTGGAGCGGGGCTTACCGGAGCAGGAGTCACCCCGCTTAGCGGAGTTTCTGAAGTCACTGCGGATAGAATTCCAGCCCCTGGCAAGCGGTGAGCAAAAAGTACTGCTTGACGGCCGTGACGTCACTGCCGCTATACGAGGGCCCCTGGTTTCACAGCAGGTGAGCGCTTATAGCGCCCTACCGATGATACGCGAACGGATGCTGGCCATCCAGCGGCGCATCGGTGAGCAGTATGATGTGGTCTGTGAGGGCCGGGACATCGGCACCCGGGTGTTCCCGGAGGCGCGGTTCAAGTTTTTCCTCATAGCTGACCTGGAGGTCCGGGCTCAGCGGCGATATGAGGAACTGCGGTCCCAGGGGTTCGACCAGTCGTTGGACAAGGTCCGCGAGGAGATTCGGATCCGGGACTATGAAGATAGTACTCGGCAACATTCGCCGCTTAGGCAAGCGAAAGACGCTGTACCGGTGGATACGTCCCGCATGACGATCTCGGCACAGGTGGAATTTGTCATTAACCATATTAACACCAGCCTGGAAAACGATAGGCTGGCAGGAGAAACCAACTCGGTATGAGTGAGAACGCAATCAAAAACCCTAAACCTGAGACTGAAGAAACCCCAGAACAATCAGAGGAAACCGTACCGACCGTCACAGACGGGGAAGATCGGGCTGCGACCGAAGCGGAGACAGAGGAAACCGCCTCCGAAGTAGAAGCGACCGATACGGCGCCGGAACCGGTGGATGACACCCCGCCGGCAGCCGACACCGAAACGGCAGCCGACACCGAAACAGCAGCCAAGGAAGGTGACGATAGCCAGACAACGCCGGAAGAGGAACCGGAAGAGCCGGAGCCGGTGGATTACCTGGCCTCGGATTTGCTCGATTCCATCACGCAGATGACCCCGGAGCAGCTTCATTCGCTGGAAGCGGCGGAGGTAGCCCAGAAAGATAGAACTTTGGAAGACCTGGTCGCATCCTCCGTTGGGGATATACGTGAAGACAAGGTTATCACCGGACGGGTCATTGGGATGAACGAGCGGGAAATCCTGGTGGACATCGGTTTCAAGTCGGAAGGAATCATACCGCGGGAGGAATTCGCAGACCAGGAACTACCCCAGATCGGGGATGAAATCAAGGTCTACTTGGTACGGCTGGAGGACATCAACGGGCAGACCGTGCTCTCCAAGGAAAAGGCTGACTTTATGCAGCACTGGGCGGATATCAGCCAGAAATCCGTCGATGGAGAGACGGTGATGGGGCGAATCTCCCGACGGATTAAGGGGGGTATGATCGTCGACCTGGGTGGGATACCGGCCTTTCTGCCCGGCTCCCAAATCGATATCCGGCCGGTGCAGGATTTTGATGACTTTATCGGCCGCGAGTTTGAATTCAAGATCGTCAAGTTGAACGAATCCCGCAAGAACATTGTATTGTCGCGCAAGGAGCTGTTGGAAGCGGATATGATGGAAAAACGCCACAGCCTGATCTCCCAGCTGGAGGTGGGCCAGATCCTGGAGGGCCGGGTCAAGAATATCACCGATTTTGGTGTGTTCGTCGACCTGGGCGGCTTAGATGGCCTGCTGCATATCACCGACTTGAGCTGGGGCCGGGTGAGCCATCCTTCCGAAGTGGTGAACCTTGATGAGAGCATCACTGTCAAGGTAATCGATTTTGATCCTGAGAAACAGCGGGTTTCCTTAGGACTGAAACAGCTTACCCCCCATCCCTGGGAATCGGTGGAGGCTAAATACCCCGCCGGTTCGATGATTGCCGGCAAGGTTGTAAGCATGACCAATTACGGGGCCTTCGTGGAGTTAGAGAAGGGTGTGGAAGGCCTGGTGCATGTCAGCGAGATGTCGTGGACCCGGCACATCCGCCATCCCTCGGAGATGTTCACGCTGGGAGAGACCATCGAAACCAAGATCCTGAATGTAGACATCGCTGAGCGGAAGATCTCTTTGGGTGTCAAACAACTGCAACCCGATCCGTGGGACCAGATCGAGGAAAAATATCAGGTGGGTACCATTCAGAAGGGCCAAGTGCGTAACCTGACGCAGTTCGGCGCCTTTGTAGAGCTGGAGGAGGGCATCGACGGCTTGATCCACATCACCGACTTGTCATGGACCATTAACGTTCGCCACCCCAAGGAGATCGTCAACAAGGGAGATGATGTGGAGGTGCGTATTCTGGACGTATCCCGGGAGAACCGCCGGATCGCTCTGGGTCTCAAGCAGGTAAGTGATGATCCCTGGGATCAGATCGAAACTTTTTTCACCACCGGAAAGCAGATCACCGGCGAGGTATTCCGCATACTGGATAAAGGCGTGATCCTTAAAATGGAAATGGATGTCGAGGGAATCATCC
This sequence comes from uncultured bacterium, assembly GCA_965372015.1. GTDB lineage: Bacteria > Fidelibacterota > Marinisomatia > SCGC-AAA003-L08 > TS1B11 > JACZSB01. The sequence goes on from CBDVAP010000010.1 coordinate 10,835, forward strand.
CCCTGCGGGAAATCCCCAAGCGTGACCGCCGGTCTGCCACCGCGCACTTGAAACCCGGAGATGTACTGAATGTTACGGTCCAGGAGCTAAGCATCGATGAAAAGAAGGTGGTTTTGATGACGGATGTATTGTCCGTCGGAGAAAGTGCTAAAGTGATACCCGCGGCGGCGGCTTCCGAGGAGGCTGTGGACCAGGAGGAGTTACCAGCCCCTAAGAAAAAGGCCGGCGGGAAAAAAGCCGTTGCGGAGGAGACTCGGGATTCAGAGCCGACGACTGAACCTCAGGTTGCCGATGCGGCAGCACCGGATACCGCTGCCGGGGCCCCGAAAGTTGAGTCGCCTGAAGGGGATGCGGCTTTAGATGAGGAAGAAGCACCTAAGAAGACCCGGAAAAGTTCCAAGAAATCAGTCGCCGTGAAGACCACAGCGGCAGTAGCAGCGACTGATGTTGAGACGGCCGAAACTAAGGCACCCAAGAAGGTGGTGCGCAAAACAAAAAAAGTAGCCGGGAAAGCCAAAACCGCTGCCGGCAAACCAAAAGAGAAAGCGGCAAAAAAGCCGGCTAAGAAGGCCGTCAAAAAGGCGACCAAGAAAACTTCAAAAATAGAACCCAAGGCCGATGCGAAAAAAAAGCCCGCCACCAAGACCGTTAAGAAAGCAACCTCGAAGGGTACCGGCAGTAGTTCGGCCACTGGCAAGGACCGGCCGGCCAAAGGGAAATCCGACTAGCGATCCCGGGTATCGGCCACTACTGGCAACCCAGCTGGCAACGGGCGCCATTCAGCTGCCGGGCCGTTCTCCCATAAAGGAGGTTTGATCCATGGCACGAGTCTTCCCAGAGCGCCAGCCGTTCCTGGTTGACCTGCCGTTCAAACTGGGCGCCGTGGGGTTGGCGGTCATCCTGTGGTTTATTTCCATCAGCAACAGTTACTTCGAGGCTGAAGCGGAACTGCCGATCGAGATTCGCAATATGAGCGAGGGAAAAGCACTGGGCGAAGAGACACCCCGCACGGCAGTCCTGCGCTTCCGGGGTACCGCCCGCGCCTTAATCAAACTGTATGTCCTGCTACCGTTCACTTCCCCTAAGCTGGTCCTGGACCTTGAGCGGGTACAGCGGCGACATGTATTCTACCTGGACGAATACTTAGGGGACAATCCCCAGCGTATTTCTATCCCCATCGTGGGTATTAAAGAAAACCTTACTTTCGTGGAAGTTGTACGGCCCGATAGCGTGCTGATTGTGCTGGGGGATTACGTGGAAAAGCGTGTCCCGGTCAGGCCCCAGGTGACCATCCGGCCGGCCGCCGGGTTCACCCAGGTAGGGAAAATGATGATTACCCCGAGTATGGTACTGGTCAAAGGGGTGGACGAGGAGGTGAGCCGTGTCCAGGCGATCCGCACCATGCGCGACTCTTATCGGGATGTCACTGAACCGCTGGAGATTCTGGTGGGGCTGTTGCATCCCAATCCCGGTAAAGTGCTGGATGTGGAGCCGGTCAATGTGAATATCAAGGTGGACGTGCAGATGATCAGTGAACGCCGGCTGGATGAGGTGCCGGTAAGGGTCATCAATGTCCCGAGTAACCTGGCGGTATACGTTTCGCCTTCGGCGGTTTCACTGACCCTGGTGGGTGGTGTGGATCACCTGGCTGCCCTGGACAGCACCGCCGTGGACGTGTTCGTGGATTATTTGACCCAATGGTCGCCTACCAACCTTTTCATCGAACCGCAGGTACGGCTTGATTCCAGCCTGATCGAATACCGCGACCTGGTCCCCAGGCAGCTGGAGATCATCAGTACCCGTCAGACGCCGTGATTGTCCTGGGTGTGGAAACAAGCTGCGACGATACCGGCGCGGCGGTCGTCATTGACGGGCGATTGTGTTCAAACACAGTGATCACCCAGACGGAACACTCCCTATACGGCGGTGTGGTGCCGGAAGTGGCTTCGCGCTTACATGAGCAGAAGATTCTGCCTGCGGTCCGGCAGTCCTTGGAGCAGGCCAATGTCTCCCTGGACCACCTCTCAGGGGTAGCAGCCACGGTCGGTCCCGGCTTGGCGGGGGCCCTGATGGTGGGACTTAACTTCGCCAAAGGGCTGGCCCAGGCCCGCGAAATTCCTTTGGTCTGCATAGATCACATGGAGGGCCACTTGTGGGCGAACTTCTTGGAACGCCCGTTACAGGACGACGACTGCCCTTTTATATGCCTGCTGGTGAGTGGGGGCCACACCCATCTATGGCGAGTGGACCGGATGGGCAGCTACCAGCTCCTGGGGCACACCCTGGACGATGCGGCCGGTGAAGCTTTCGACAAAGGGGCCCGGATGCTGGGGCTGGGTTACCCCGGCGGACCCGCTCTCGAAGAGGCGGCCGAGTCCGGTGATCCCGATTTTATAGCTTTCCCCCGGCCGTTGGCGGGGAGCGCCGGCTGCGATTTCTCCTTCAGTGGTCTGAAAACCGCCCTTTATTACCAGTTGCGGCGGATGGACCCGGATTCCATTGCCACCAAGCGGCGGGACTTAGCTGCCTCCTACCAGCAGGCAGTGATTGATTGCCTGCTGGATCGCCTCAAGCAGGCGGTGGAACTGACGGGTCTGGTGCGGGTTTGCGTGGCCGGAGGAGTGGCGTCCAACAGTCTGCTGCGCAAACGGCTGGACGAATGGGCTGCCACCGGCAACCTGACGGTTTCCTTCCCACCCCGGGAGTTCTGCACTGATAATGCCGCCATGATCGCCCTGGCCGGCTATTACCGGTTGATGCAGGGGGAGCGTTCGCCCCTTTCATCGGAAATCAAACCTAATCTCCGGATGGATCAACTTGCCACAAATTGAAATCCAGTCGGTCCTGCCCTGGGGCTGGGCCGGGCTGGCTCTACTGTTACTGGTAGCCTACCTGGTATATTATTATCTCTGGTGCCGGTCGCTACCGAAGGTTTACCGCCTACTAATTACTACCTTCCGTGGGCTGTTCCTGCTGATGGTGTTTCTGCTGCTGTTGGATCTGAAGGTAAAACGATCCCGTCCTATCCTGGTGCCACCTCGCATCGGGGTTTTTCTGGATAATTCTCTCAGTATGTCAAACCACCCCTCCGCCTCGGCCACCACCATCTATTCGCAGGTGACCACCGTCGTGAATTGGGCCACCGAACACAATTATGAACCGGTGCTGATGACTTTCGGAGAAAAGCTGACCCACCTTAATAACACCCGTTCCGAATATATCCCGGAGGAGCGGCTCACCGATTTCGATCTCTTGGAGGAGGTTTGGCAGACCGGAAATCTGCAGGCGGGGTTCCTGTTTTCCGATGGGGTTACTACCTCCGGCCGGGATCTGAGTGCGATTGACGGACCGGAGGGGGTACCGATTTTCACGGTGGGCGTAGGTGATACAACCACCGGACCGGATCTGAGCATCATCGATCTGCGTGCTCCCTTATCTCTGTTGGCCCAAGAACAGGGTTCGATCCGGGTGACAGTCCGGGGCTTAAACGCCGCTGGAGAGCGGGGACGGCTGTACGTTTTCAACGAAGAGGAACTGATCTATAGTGCTCCCGTGAATTTCGACCGGCCTGATGATGTTCAGGTATTTGAGGCGTCTGTGGTGGGACGGCTGGATGCGCTTAATTTCCGAGTAGAGCTTAGTGTTTTGGAGCAGGAAGCCAATATCGACAACAATCGTAGGGAATTTCAGATCGACGTCCTGCCGGGCCGGCGCACCGTTACCTTGCTGACCGGGAGCCTGTCGCCCAACACTGGTCTGGTGAGCCGCTGGGCCCGGGAAATCCGCAACACGCACCTGGAGCAGCTATATTTTCTGGCAGGGGCCTGGCAGGGGCCGGAGGAGTGGTTTTGGCAAACACCGCAAGACCTGGTATTACTGGATAATTATCCCACTATGAACTTACCTGAAGGACATTTGGATCGCCTGTTGAAAAAATTGCGGAGGGACCGCTCGGCGGTGATGGTGATTGCCGGGCCGGATAACGCCAACCAGGGCTTTGTCCGTCTGTGCCGGGCACTGGGCATCGGCTTGCGGGATGAGCGCAATGGAGTTACCATTTCCCAGATGCGGCTCAGCCCCGGGAAGGCTCAACCGGGATCGACCAACGATCCGCGAGATTTTCCCCCTGGTGCCGTACCATTTACTTTGAATTCGCCCCGACTCCGTCGCGAAGTAGTGCTGTTGAGAGGGGCATCCGATCGACCGGTAATTGGATTCGCACAGGGAACTGGCCGCAAAGTGGGAGTGCTGCTGCTACCTGACCTGGCGGCCACAAATTTAAAATTGGAACCCACCGACTGGCGCTCTTTCCTGTCCAAGGCCTTCGAAACCATAGTGGAATGGTCGTTGGAACCGCAAGGGTTCTCCCCCTTTGTGATCCAAACGGACCGCCGCCAGTATCATCTGGGTGAGAAGGTTCGGTTGCGTGGCTTGATCAGGGACCGGGCCGGTACGCACCTGCTGCAACCGGTGCTCACGGTGGAATTTCTGGGGCCGGAAAACGCCGCCATAGTGACCATGAACTACAATTTTGAGACTGGAGAATATGAGGGAGAATTCTGGCCCGGGGAGCCCGGAGCCCATCGGTTCCGGGTTTATGATGGAACACCGGTGGGTGGATTGCCCACTAGCCCCGGTTTCACGGTTCAAGCCGGACGGGTGGAGCTGGAATCATTGACCCAGAACCGATATGGTCTGCAGCGACTGGCGGAGAACACCGGAGGCAGCTATGTGGAATTGGGCTCAGTCGAGACTTTGCTCGCCCGTCTGGCGTATACCGCCCGGACTGTTACACGAGAATATCAATTCAACCTCTGGCGAATTAGGGGGCTGTGGATCGGCTTGCTCCTTTTGCTGGGTCTGGAATGGGGACTGCGGCGCTTCGTGGGACTGATTTAAGTGGTTATGGTTGACATCTTCGTCTGGTGCATCTAACTTTAATTATTCTGAGAAAGGAGTCGCACATTCACTTTCGCTAGGGGTTGCTGGTCTTTTTATACCTGATTGGATCACTAATGCCCTTTAGCGAGGTTGAGAGACCGGATGCGGGTGCATTTGGTTTTTTTTTCCTCCCAATTTGCCCGGTGGTCAGACTTAAGGTTGCAGCAGTATTTGCAACTATAAATGGTGATGAGAGAATGGATTTTTCGAGGATAGATTTCATGCATAAAAAAGCTTGTGGAACGATATCATTATTGTTCCTGGCTATTGGATTTCTGGGGGCCCAAAGCAGCTCGCGGGATATACGGATGGAAGGGAAGACACCGCAGACCTCCCAAGTCAAATCCACTCGAATCGACGAATTATTAACGGTGCTGGAACAGCCTATCGACCCGTCGGAATACTTGGTCGGGCCGGGGGATGTTTTCGTGATTTCAATTATTGATGTGGAACCCTATCTCGATCTGGTGGTGGTTACACCTACCGGGGATATGATCATTCCGGCGGTGGGAGGGGTAGCAGTCGGGGGCTTGACGCTGATGGCGGCCAACCGGTCCGTCTTGGAACGTATCCAGAAGATGTATCCCACCCTGGAGGCGTACTGCACTCTATATGATTTACGTAAAATCCGGGTGGGCATCTCCGGCGCTATTTATCAAGCCGGATATTACTTGACTACTCCGGTATCCAGGGTCAGCGATTTGATCACCCTGGCCGGTGATCCCTTAATCAGCGCCTCCCTGAACCAAGTGGTGATCGAAAGGCTGGATGGAGAGCATTTTACCATTGATATGACCCAGTTCTATTACGCAGGGGACATCAGCCAGAATCCTATCTTGCGAGGGGGTGACCGGGTGATACTGCCTTTCACCCAACCCGGGTCAAAGGGGAACAACGGTATGCGCCAGGTGATTGTGATCGGGGAAGTAAAAAAACCGGGTGCATTTATCTACCAGCCAGGGCTGAAAGTGATCGATTATGTGGCCATGGCGGGGGGACCCACCATTTATAGTTCCCTTGGCAATATCAAGGTGATGCGAGCTGAGGGCCAAGAAACAAAAGGTCCCCAAGCGGAAATTCAGGCGGGCGATATCGTGCATGTACAGCGTTCCCTAAGGTACATCCTGGTGGGGAATACCGGTTATATGCAGGGCATATTGATTGGGTTGAACATGTATCTGGCATATTTAACCACACAACGATGAATTGGCGAGCCGCGGTTTACTCCCACGGTGTATGGAAAATCAGCTAGCAATTACCAGGATTAGAACATGACAACAAGCACGAGTTTGGCTACAACACACCCTGCTGTGCATTACTTGGGCGTACTATACCGGCGGCGGTGGTTTATTACCCGAACCGTATTATTCTCAACAATTTTAGTGGCTGGCTACAGCCTGATCATGCCCAAAACTTTCAGCAGTAAAGCTGTCATCGTTCCAACCAAGGATGAGTCTTCGTTGAGTGTGCTGGACGCTGTTTCCGGCGGCCTGCTTGGCATGGGATTGGGCCGGGGGACAACGGAGATATTATTACTGAAGGCCCTGTTGGAGAGCAGAACTCTCCGGGAGAATATTGTACGGCAATTTACCCTACAAGAGGTTTACCAAACCCCCAATTTGGACGAAGCGGTGATGATGCTGGCCGATAGGATCACCGTTACCCTTACCGCAGACAACACAGTGGAAGTCGCTTTCGAGCATGCCACCGGCTACTTTTCATTTAATGAGGGCAAAGAGTTGGTAGTTCGCAACTTTGTACGGGATGTAGCTCAAGAAATTATTTTGCAGCTGGATTCTCTGAACAGGCGAACGCAAGGAGTGGAGGCTCGAGACTATCGGGAATTTATTGAAAAACGACGGGCCACTAATAAGGAGGAATTGGCCGTATTGGAAGACAGCCTGGCCCGTTTCCAAGTAATCCATCACGTCACCGTAGTGGATCAACAGATTGAGGCTACCTACCAAGCTGCGGCCATGCTGGAAACCGAACTGGTCAAACTGGAGATAGAGTATGCCCTCACACAGGCCAAATTGGGCGCCGATAATCCGATCGTGGAAAGTCTCCGGGAAGGGCTGAAGGCCGCCGGAAAGGCCTTCGAAAACAGTTTCGGCGGTGGAGGAACCGCGAAACGATATATGCTGGGTCTTGATCGGGACCTGCCGGATCTGATGAAGGAATATTTACGATTGTTTCGGGACATCAAGATTCAATCGGAGATATTCGCTTTTATAACTTCTAAATATGAGGAATCCAGGCTCCGGGAGGCGCAGGATATCCCTACAATTAATGTCCTGGATTATCCCGGAGTGCCCGAGACCAGGGCGGCACCTCATCGGAGCGTTATAGTAATCACCACCGGAGTGCTGATGACAATCCTGGCGGTGCTGCTCAGTTTCGTATTGGAGGCAATCGCCGAAGTGAGATTACAGCATCCGGAGCAATTTCAGATAGCACTTGGTCGAGGCGATGATACTAAGCGTTCTACGAAGAACAATGGTAATTAACCGGCTGGCAAACCTCTTTATAAGCAAGCGTAATAATCTGCTGCCGCTTGCTTGCGGGGTGTTAGGCTGCTATCTGGTGACCGGTGGTGAGGATTTGGTGCTCTTCATTTTGGCGCTGGCGCTCTATTTTTCTACCGCTTTGATTTTACTGAAGAATACCGGCGGCTTCATGATTACTCCCGCACTCATGTTTTACCTAATCTTTACGATCTTGATTTACATCGCCGGCCTGGGGTTCTTTTTCTCTGACGGGGCGGAAGCGATCTATGCCGGAGGAGTCCGGAATTACACTTTCTATCTTACTCTGCAAGGGGGTGTATTTACGTTGGCGCTCGGGACAATCATGGCGACTATGGCATTCAACTTCGTTCCAAGGGTGGAGTTGCAACGATTTCGCAACCTCCCTTGGCAAGACGATCACCAGGAGCCAGGTCAGCTGATAACTTTCGTCTTGCTGGCTATCATGGCTCTCTTAGCAACTACCTTTTATATAAAGCAGAGGGGCTTTATCCCGCTCGTAGAGATTATCCGCGCCCAGGGACAGGGAAACGTTTATGAACTTGCCGGTCAAGCCAGAGCTCTCTTCTCCAGGTCCGGTAGAGGGGCCGGCAGCTATCTATACGGAGGGTATTTCCTACAGTTCTATTTTGTGATTCTTCCCTTCATAACACTGTTTGTAGGTGCTAAATACTTACATTATCGTAGGAAATCTCTACTGCTTTTATGGCTCCTGCTGGGTTTGACTACCGGCTTTTTCCTGGCTATGTCATTGCAACGATGGCCGTTAATGTTCTTCATTATTTTAAACTATCTGCTATATGCCAACTATGCTACTAAGATTAAAACAACCCACGCCATTTTTTTTATTTCCATGACTATAGCTCTATTTGGCATGCTGACCTATATCAGGGGTACAACAGATTATGGAGTTCTAATCGAGGCGTTACAGCGCCGCATTTTTCACACCACTTCCGAAGTGCTGTATGCAATCATCGAGATATTCCCGGATCATTTCGCCTTTCTAGGTGGTCGCGGTCTGCTCGCTGACCTGAAGGGCGTCATACCGGGCCCAGATATCGGCTTTTCCAGCCGGATGTTTAACGCGGTATATAGGGCATATGGAAATGGCACCGCCCCTACTGTTTTTTGGGGACAGATGTACGCTGATTTCGGCCTACCCGGAGTCTGGATCGGATCAATGGGGGCGGGATTCGTCATGCAGACTATTTATATCGTTTACCTCCGTAGTAAGAAAATACTACTCCATCTGGTAATATATGCAATGATGACCATGGCCCTGGCCGCACTGGCGATTACCAATTTAATCTCGGCCGTTTTCCAGTTTGGCATGGTGACTATCCTGCTGCTGCTGGTGTCATTGAATATTGGAAGCTGGGTGTTTTCTGTCAGGGAGGGAGCCACCATCGAGGCTCAAGGGAAGTTGTAAGTGACAGTCTACAGAAAATATCCATTTCCCCAAAGATTTTCGTCTCATCGGTGCTTTTCCGATGGGCCTGAAACTAACCACACTCAGCCGATTCGGATTCCTGCTGAGCATGCCGCAGCCAAGTTATCCTGCCTGATTCCTAAGTTTCCGAGTCAGGGCTGCAATCCAGAAGTCGCACGTCGGCATTGAGGTCAAATTTTGTTTGCACGTACAACCATACAGGATGCGATGAGATAGCCGGAAAATTGTTTTCCATTGGATCTCATTCGCTATACACATGGATCAACGCAAGCACTACCTTCTCAGCGTCATAATTCCCTGTTTTAACGAGGAGGAAACCGTATCCCGTTGTGTGAACCGGCTGCGGCAGATCTCGGATGAGCAGGTAAGTCTGGAAATTATCATCGTCGATGACGGCTCCACCGATAGGTCGCTTGTAATTGCGCAAGAATTGGCCCGTCAACACGAGAACACCCAGATCATCAGCTTGGAGGGTAACCAGGGTAAAGGCGCTGCCCTGCGGGCGGGATTTCAGGTAGCCACCGGGGATTTCGTGGCGGTTCAGGATGCCGATCTGGAATATAATCCTCAAGATTTGAAGAAACTCCTGGAACCTCTAATCAATGGTGATGCTGATGTTGTGATGGGCTCGAGATTTGCATCGGTGGGAGCCCATCGGGTGTTGTATTTCTGGCATTACTTGGGTAATAGGTTGCTCACTTTTATTTCTAATATGTTCACAGATCTTAACCTCACCGATATGGAAACCTGCTATAAGGTCTTCACCCGGGAAGTGATAAAGAATATCAAAATTGAAGAAAACCGGTTCGGTTTTGAGCCGGAAATCGTGGCCAAAATCGCTCATCAGAGATTGCGCATATACGAAATGGGAATTTCCTATAGCGGCCGGACATATGAAGAGGGCAAGAAAATCGGTTTTATGGACGGGCTGCGCGCTTTGTATTGTATCATCCGCTACAATGCCCACCAAGCCCCATTGCCATTGCAATTCATGGTATACATCGTTATCGGCGGTATTTCGGCGCTCGTCAATTTCCTGATATTTGTGCAGCTCTATTATGCCGCTGTCAGCATCGTGTATGCCGCGCCGATCGCCTTTATTATAGCAGCGGTCACAAATTACATCTTATCCATCGTCACGCTTTTCAGACATAAGGCCAGATGGAACTCAGTCTGGGAGGTAGTTATCTACGGGGGGGTGGTAATTACGGTTGGGACGGTTGATTTAGCTATAACCGAAGGGCTGTATCGATTAGGCTACTCCGCGGAAAGCGCCAAAGTCGCGGCTACACTTTTGGGATTGCTATTTAATTTTGCCGGCCGGCGTTTCATCGTTTTTCCAGAGCCGGCTAGTGGGCCTTGGAAGCCTTCCAGGTAAGCATCGCGAAGGGATAGCAGAATGATACGGAAATCACTGCTGATCTGGCAACATCTTGGTTTAATCTAAAAAGATGATTACGCGTAAGCAGCCTTTCTCGATGAAGAGCATCTGGCAGGAAATAGCGCTTTTATCCGTGGTAATGGCCGTTTTGGTCACGTTTTTCACCCCTGATATTCCGGCTGCCAGGTACGGTTATGATGAATCCGATTATATGTATGCTGTGTCACGGGGGTTTTTCGCTAATTATCTGGATGAGAACTCGATACCCCTGTCAGTCTTTTTAGCTAAAGGTGCCGGGGAGGGAATGCAGGCCGAAACTCAGCAGGAATTATCCGACTTTATTCGGGCTAGTGATGATATCACCTTCTACCGGCATTACCATGCGCCCCTCTATTATTATTGGCTGACTTTGACCGGTTCCTTACTGGGTCGCAGTGAGCTGGTCATGCGTGGGGCCTCGTTTGCTATCCTTTTACTGGGCGCGGTAGTGATGTATTTCATTTGCCTGGCACTGGCACGCGAGAACCGCCACCTGGCAGCCCTGATTGGGGTCACATTCCTACTGTTAAGCCCGGTTAACATCCAGACAGCCATGAAAATAACCCCCCATGGCCTATTTGCAGTGGTGACTGCAGGGAGTCTGTTCTTCCTCTCCCAACTGCTGGCGGGCAGAGGAATCAAGTATTGGAATCTGGGCCTGTTTTCACTGGCCACCGCCCTTCTGACGTTAGAGTTTGCACCCCTGCTTTTCCTGACTTTCCTGATCCTGGTTTGGTGGGAGTGGAAGAGAGTTTTTACCGACCCGGAAATTCCTGACCGGAAGAAACTGATGGTACGGTCATTGGCTATAATCGCTGCGATTCTGATTATAGCTTGGCCCGGGGGGGTATTCAAACTGACCCTGCTGAAAAATTACCTGTTTTTTACCTACTTTACCTTAGTTCGAGGTTCAGCTTATGGGAGCGCGACTTTGCTTGAAGTCTGGTGGCAGCGGATCGGGAGTTCTCCCCTGGAGTTTGTGGTTGTAAGTGTGGGCTTAACCGTCACAGCAATCTTCTTTTTCAGGCGAAAGGGCAATCACGGGTTGCTTCCCTTCCTGATCTATACGGCTTTGATTTTTCTAGCCACTATCAGGATTCGATCCCAGGTTCCGACCTACTTTTCCTCGCTAACGATGGTTATCTATGTCATTTCTGCCGTCAGCCTGGCTGAAGCACTCCAGGGGCGTCGGAAACTAGTAAAGTTTGGCGCTCCCGTTGTATTGATACTAAGCCTGATAGTGAACAATCTATTTTTTTTGAGGCCCTTACTGCCCTCGACAATCTCGGACCCGGTCGTTAACCGGACGGTGGATCATTTCCTTCAAACTCCGCCGGCCGGCAAACTACTTTTGCCCAAAACCATGCGACCGACATTCCACTATTATATGCCCGATTATAATCTGGTAACCTATCATCAGTCGGTCGGGATGGAACAGCTGGCCGCTGAGCTGGAAAACTCTGAAGTCAGTGATTTGATATTGCTCAAGCAAGTTGGGGATAATTCGGAACAAGCATTAGCCCAATACGCCAATATCAGCGATAGACAGGAGATCTATTCAGCCCCGGGCGGATTGGCAATAGTCCATATCACCTTGGGTGCTGATTTTAAAGAGGAATCTGAATAGTGCGAGCGGAATTTTCCCGAGCCAAATCAGAAGATCGATGGACCTAGTGGGCTCCCGGATTTTTTCACAAATTGCGGTGACTATGGTAAACGGCTTGGCTGTAATCGGTGGAATCATTATCTTAAACGGCCTGATATCCCGCCGGTATGGATTAGACGTTCTGGGGGAATATCTGTTGATGCGCCGGGTGGCCTTTGCGCTGATTCCGGTTTCGATATACGGCGTGGGCATCGCCATCCCGAGATATCTTGGCCTGCACCGGGACCGCCCCGAGCTGCGTCTGCCCATCCTGCGGCTTGGTCTGTCTATCTTCGGGCGGTTTGGCCTCCCCACCTTGACTCTTCTTATCCTGGGACTTCACCTGGTGCCTCTTTTGACTGGTTCACAGGCAGTCATCTCGCGCGCGGCACTCCCCATTGGTCTGTTGGGGGCGGGGGTCAGTGTTTATCATCTTGCCTACAACTACCTCCGGGGACTCCGGTTGATGGCCGTAGCTAATGCGTTGCATCTGGCAAATATCGGACTCTTGCCGCTGGTGATCATCCTGTTGCTTCCCGGAATTCCAATGATGTCGATAATCGCAATTCATGGATTGGCCATCCTCTTAATCACGATTGTGGCCCTGGCAAAACCGCTAACCGGGGCCATCCGCATAGATCCGCACTCCATCGATCACTCTTTGCGCCGGGAGTTTAGATCGTATGCCTTCCGGCGGCTGGGCGCCAGCTGGGGTATGTTGGCATTATTGGTGCTGGGACCGATACTCATCGCCTATCTCGCCACCTGGGAAGAAGTGGCTTTTTTCTCGGTGGGCATGCAGGTAAACCGGTTGTTTTTTGTTGTGTTTGGACCTGTCGGCGTCGTTTTGCTTCCGGCCCTCTCATATTTCGCGTTAAAAGGACCTTCCGAATCGGTCAAACAGGGTATTCGCACGCTTTATATGGCTGGGATCGCGATCGGGTTGTACGCCACCTGCCATCTTTGGTTTTTCGCAGAGCCGTTATTGGCGACCTGGCTGGGAACAACCACCCTCACAGGGGTTAGGATTTTCCGCCTGTTTTCACTCTCCCTCACCGGTTACCTGCTTTTTGAACTTTCCCGTAACCCCATAGACGCGTTCGCCGAAACAGGGTACAATTCGCGTAATATACTGACGGGGCTGGCCTGTATCGTGGCCGTCGCCGGGATATTGATCGGGTGGTTACACTATCCGGTTTGGCATGCTGTCACCCTGGGGTACGTGGTGGGTTTCTGGGTGCTGGGGCTGATGTCCGTCGTAACCTGCGTCAGGCTCTATGAAATTACCTGGCTGGAACCACGGTTTTTTATCGAGGCCGCCGGGCTGAACGCCTTGATCATCACTCTACTCTGGGCGGTGACGCATTATTGGGTCGCCAACCCTTCACTGAAGCTGATCGCCGTTCTGGAATTGTTTTTAGGCACAGGTTACATCCTGGGGTTAATATGGCTCAAACAGCCCTGGTTGGCCCTGTTACGAGCCAAAGGTTCAATAGCCACTGGTACGGATAAATAACATTTGTATGGTAAAAGCACCGGGTCGATAATGAACAGCATCAGGATAGTCCAATTCGGCTGCGGGTATTGGGGACCGAATCTGATGCGGAACTTATTCGCCAATCCAGCGGTGGAGGTAGCGGGATTAGTGGATACTGATAATAAAGTAGGGAATTGGCTGGCCGGGCACTACCCGCACGTGCCCTTCACTACTAACACTACAGTGGAGCAGTTGGATGAATGGGATGCTAAAGCGGTAGTGCTGGCCACTCCCGCCGGCACGCACTTTGACCTGGCCTGCCAGGTGATCGAAAGTGGACGCCACTGTCTGGTTGAGAAGCCTCTGGCCATGACCTCCGGGGAATGCCGGCAGCTGATCGATTCGGCGGCTCAGGCAGGGGTAATCCTGATGGTGGGGCATACTTTTCTGTTTAACCCCGTTGTACAGGAACTAAAGGAGATTATTCAGGCCGGCAGCCTGGGTGAGATATACTACGCCCATGCGCAACGGCTCAATCTCGGGCGGGTACGCAAGGACGTAGATGCCATTTGGAATCTGGCCCCCCATGACATTTCAATCCTGCTGTACCTCTTTGGCCAGGTGCCCAGCCGCGTCTCGGCCAGGGGAGCATCCTATATCCAACCCGGCATCGCGGACGTGGCTTTCCTGGACCTGGAATTTCCCGATGGGAAGTACGCCTCCATCCAGGTAAGCTGGCTGGATCCTCAGAAAATCCGGCGTCTGACGGTTGTAGGCAGTCAACAAATGGCGGTCTACGATGATGTGGCCGAGAATAAGCTGGTGATCTATGACAAGGGGGTGGACCGGGCTCATCCGGAGAAGGCCACTTTAGGCTCTTTCGAGGATTTCGGAACTTTCCAGCTGCGGTTGCGAGCGGGAGGGATGCAAATTCCCCAGATTGATTTCGTGGAACCTTTGAAGATGGAGATAGCCGAATTCGTGGCGGCCATTCAGCAAAACCGTAATCCCCTCACTGACGGGGCCAGCGGGCTGCACACTGTGCAGGTGCTGGAGGCGGCTTCTTTATCCATGGCCCGCGATGGGGCCTTCGTGTCGGTGGAGCGCTAATGCTGAAATTTGACCAGCCCCAGCTTTATTCCACCGACAACGATACCCGCACCTGCCGCGACGTCTCGGTGGGAAAGGGGACCGTCATTTGGCATCATGTAAACCTGTATAATTGCCGTCTAGGGGAGGACTGCCTGGTAGGCGCTTTCGTTGAAATACAAGCTGGTGCGGTAATCGGTGACCGTACTAAAATCCAGTCGCATACATTCATCTGCGATAAAGTACGGATCGGGGATGATTGCTTCATCGCCCACGGGGTGATGTTTATCAACGACAGATTTCAAGGCGGGGGTCCCGCCGGGGATCCAAATAAATGGCAAGCGACCGTCATCGAGGATGGAGTTTCGATCGGCTCGAACGCCACCATCCTACCGGTTCGCATTGGAGCCGGAAGTGTGGTAGGGGCCGGCGCAGTAGTAACCAAAGATGTGCCGTCCGGGGTGGTGGTGGCGGGCAATCCGGCCCGCATTCTCACTGACCTTCCCGGCGATTAATCGCCGCTGGCATAGGTAGGCTAGTGCGGCCGAAAATATTGATGGCTTCGTCGGTGCATGTCTGGAATGACATTCGGATTTATTATAAGGAAACGCTTAGCTTAGCCGGGATAGGCGATATCCGCCTGGTGGCCGTAAATAACGATTTCGGGCCGGCTGGGGTGCCCGAAAACATCCACATACATCGCATGCCACAGGTTAATTCACGAATCCCTTTTGTGGGAGCACCTTTCACCAGGTTGAGAAGAATTGGCAAGATCCTGGTGGAGGTCCTGAAAAAGGACTATGATGTATTTCATTTTCATGATCCTGAGCTCATCCCGGTTAGTTGGGTGGCGAAGCTGTTGGGGAAAAAGGTCATATATGATGTGCACGAAGATTACCTGGTGAGTTTCCGGGGTAAAAAATGGTTGCCGGCTCCGGTAGGAGGGCTTTTGGGTTGGATCGTCAGGTTATTCGAGCGGATCAGTTTGCCGGTTTTCGATCGGGTGATTCTCGCCGAGCGCTGCTACCAGTACGCGTTCTCCGCCAAACGGTGCAGCCTGGTGCAGAACTATCCCCTGAGGCAAGATCCACCGGAGCCCGTTCTTCGTGCCGATAGAAGCCCCTTGAGGCTAATCTACGTCGGCGCCCTGTCGACGGTCAGGGGTATTACCGACATGGTAGAGGCCGTTGCTCAAGTGTGGTCTGAATCAGAAAATGTCACCCTGGATATTTTCGGCCAGCTGGGTGAAAAGGAACTGGAACATTTGATCCACTCGCCCGATTACAGTGACTGGCTGAAATATCACGGATGGGTCCCCGTGGACGAGTTATCCCGGCGCTTACCGGAATTCCATGTTGGGATTAACCCTGTGCGGGACTACCCTAACTATCGCCATTCACTGCTAACTAAATTATTCGATTATGCCGCTGCCGGTTTACCGGTGATCACCACCGATCTCCCTGGCATTATGGGGGAGTTCGGGGAGGCTGGATTCCTGGCTAGTTATTCTTCGGGCGATGTAGCGGGTCTGGCAGCCGCAATTCGTGCCTTGTTTGACGAGGACCGGCGCACAGCAATGGCTCGCAAGGCGCTGGAGGTAAGTCAACGATATTCATGGGATTCCCAAGCGCAGGTGTTGTTGGGAATTTATCGAGAAATACTAGCATGAGAGTATTATTACTGACCCAGTTTTTCCCGCCGGAAATTGGAGCCGCGGCGGAGAGAATGAGCAGTCTGGCCCGGTTCATTGCCGACCGGGCGGAACTGACTGTACTGGCGCCGGTGCCGTCATATCCCTGGAGTAAAATTATCAACAAAAAGGAGTGGGCGGCCAAGGACGCCGAGGGCGGGCCTTACCGGTTGAAGCGCTGTTATAAAATACCAAAAAGGGGGAATTTGTTTATACGCCTGCTGAGTGAAATTCACTATGCCGGCAACTGCCTGCTGCACCTGTTGTTCGCTCGGCACTATGATTTGATCATTATCTCCATCCCCTCTTTTTTATTGGGATTCGTTGGACCTATTATGCGATTATTGCGGGGCAGCGAATATGTCCTGGATGTTAGAGATCTATACCCGGCCTCTGTGAAGGAGGTGGGGATTATCCACGAAGGGGTCGTGTATCGCCTATTGAAGAGGGCCGAAGCCTGGCTTTATCGTCGGGCCCGGCTGGTGAGTATCGTTAACGAGACCTGGCGTCCGGCGATTGCAAAATATGCCCGGGAAATAGTGGTGGTTCCCAACGGCCTGGACCTGGATCAATTACCCTCCCGTAAGGCCACTCCGCCCTCATTGTCCGCCCGGCAAAGGGAGCTTTTGGCTGCCCACTTCGTGGTGGTCTATATTGGCAATATTGGCACGTTTTACGATTTTGACCCCTTTTTATCCGCCGCCACTGAAATCGGACAAGCGGACGCCCAGGACATTCTATTTCTGTTTGTTGGCGAAGGCTCTCAGCGAGCGGAGTTGGAAAATCGGATAAAAGCGCAAACAGTGGAAAATTGTGTCGTCTGGGATCCAATCCCTACTGAATTTCTTATATCGTTCTTGGGTCTGTGCCAAGTGGGAATCGTTGGGTGGCGAGCAAATACCAAGTTTTTGGAAAATGGTGTTCCAAATAAGGTTTACGAGTATTTAGCCGCTGATTTGGATGTTATCGCCTGTATTCCCGGGACGTTGCCGGGGATTCTGACTGACAGCGGCCGGGTGCATCAATTTGCCAATCAGGACCATGCTGGAATAGTCGCAAAAATACTGGAAATACAGCAACGCGGTGGAAAAACCCGGACCTCTTTGGACCTGTTAGCAACGTTTTCCCGCAAACGCCATTATACCCAATTGTGGCAACATATCGTCCCAGAAGATAAATCATGAAAACAAAAGTTTTTACTGCGAACCGAGTTCTGTAGGCGTAGGATCGGACTCAATGGGAACCAGCAACTATAATTGCCACCTCATTGCCCGGCTGCGCTGGTCCGGATCAAAGCCGATATAGACAGGAAGGCGCCCCGTGACCAGCCAACCAATTCCCTTGGTGGATCTCAAAGCTCAGTACAACACTATCAAGACGGAAATAGACTCCACAGTGGCGGAGGTGTTGAACAGCTGTGCCTTTATCGGCGGACGGTTTGTGGAACAGTTTGAAGCCGATTTCGCCGCCTACACCGGCGCTAAATATGTGATTGGGGTGGGCAACGGCACAGACGCTCTGATGATTGCCCTGCGCAGCCTGCAACTCGAGCCCGGTTTTGAAGCCCTGGTGCCGGCCAACACGTTTATCGCCACCTCCGAAGCGGTCACCCACGCCGGCGGCCGGCCCCGGTTCTGCGACGTGGACCCTGAAACTTATCTATTGGATCTGGAGCGAGCCGAGGAATTGGTGAATGATAGCACCAGGGTGATCATACCGGTGCATCTGTACGGCCGGATGGTTGACATGCCGGCCGTTCGCCGGTTTGCCGACCGCCATAAGCTGTTGGTGGTGGAGGATGCCGCCCAGGCCCATGGCGCTCAGCGGGATGGTATCAGGATCGGCGATCTGAGTTCGATGGTAACTTATAGTTTTTATCCAGGGAAAAACCTGGGCGCTTATGGAGACGGCGGAGCAATCACCACTGGCGACCAGCGGCTGGCCGGGCTGTTGCGCAAATGGCGTACCCACGGCGCAGGCCGCAAATACGAGCACGAGTTCGAAGGGATCAACAGTCGCCTGGACGGGTTGCAGGCAGCAGTGCTGTCAGTGAAGCTCCGACACCTGCCCCAGTGGACTCGCCGCCGGCAGGAAGCGGCACAGGTTTACCACCGGTTGCTGGAACCGCTGGGGCTACCATTGCCCCGGGAGAGCGAGCCGGGGAGCCATGTCTATCACCTGTACGTCACCCGGGTGGACCAGCGGGACCGGGTACTTTCCACGTTGCGGGATAAAGGGGTCCACGCCGGGGTCCATTATCCGGTTGCCCTACCGTTTTTAGAAGCCTATAAGCATCTAGGACATAAGCCGGAGGAGTTTCCCGTTACCCACGCCCAGATGGGCCGGTTGATATCCCTGCCGCTTTTTCCGGAAATAACTACTGAGCAGATCGAGCATGTCGCCCAATCCTTGGATCAAGCGCTGCAGTAGGAAATATGGCCTCCGGAATACAAGTTTCTTAGGGGTGATACTGCGATCTCAAGCCCATTTAGGGATTCACTGGGCCGCGAGGCCATTTTTAAGTAGCCAAACGCTCTTCCCGGTAATATATTCCCATAGTCGCCGCAGCTTGGTTTCCCGGCTACTGCGCTGGGTAGAGCGGTGATCGTATCGTTGGAACACAGCAGCAATGGAGGTGACCTCTAAGCCAGTTTGATAAAAGGGTATTCTATTAACCAGCATTGGATTAGTGTTATGAAGTCCAGAGATCGCTGGAATGTGCTCATTATCGGACTGTTGCTGCTGGGTGACCTGGCCGGCCTCCTGCTGGCGCTAAGGTTGATCTCCAGTAATTTTGGGCGGCTGATTATGGACCCCTGGTTTGGGGCCTTTGCCGTAGGTAACCTGGTGGCGTTGCAACTGTTCAGTCAGTACAACCCCGACGGAGCAGTATCCCGGGTGGATGAGGCTTTCCAGGTACTGACCAATGCGGCGGTTATCACGATCGCGTTAATTCTGCTGGGGTCGATATTTGAGATCCCCATGTCGATCGGTCCGCGCGGTCTGGTCAAGCTGGGAGTGTTCTTCAGCCTGTTCAGTATCCCCTACCGTTGGCTGCTCAGGTCTGTGCAGAAGCAGCTCTTTGCCTACAATATCGGTACCCGGCATACCGTAATTGTGGGAACCACTCAACGGGCGGATGAGATTTCACGCCGGATTCGGGAACAGCCCGGATTGGGCTACGACCTGGTGGGGTTTGTGGACGACGGCCTCCCGCCGGCCGGGTCGTCCTTTGAACCGCTGCTGGGCGATTTAGGGGCATTGCCGGCCCTATTGCAAAAGCACAATGTCAGCGAAGTGATCATCACTCTGGATAAACCGGAGCATGAATCACTTTTACAGCTGATGTCTACCATCAACGGCGCACCGGTAGAGATCAAGATCCTGCCCGATATGTATGAAGTGGTGACCGGCCTGGCACGCACGGAGCACATTTACGGGTTGCCCCTGATTCGGATCAACCCCGATTTCATCACCCCTTTCCAACGCTATATCAAGCGGGCCTTGGACGTGGTAATTGCCTTGACCGGTCTGTTGATAACCAGCCCATTGCTGCTGGCGATGGCCTTGCTGGTGCGGCTGACCAGCCCCGGCCCGGCCATTTTTATTCAGGAGCGGGTGGGCTACCGGGGCAAACGTTTCACGATCCACAAGCTGCGCACAATGGTGGAGAACGCCGAGGGCGCCACCGGTCCGGTCTGGGCGCGCACAGACGATCCCCGGACTACGACCATCGGCCGGGTACTGCGGCGCCTGCGCATCGATGAACTACCCCAGTTGTGGAACGTGCTGCTGGGTAATATGAGCCTGGTGGGCCCCCGTCCCGAGCGACCCCATTTCGTGGACTGGTTTGTGGGGGAATTTCCCTATTATAACCGGCGGCTGCAGGTGCGTCCGGGTATCACCGGCTGGGCCCAGGTGCGGGGTAATTATGATACCTCCCTGGAGGACGTCCGGCGTAAATTAAAAGACGATTTTTTCTACATCGAGAATTTCTCGATCCGGCTGGACCTGAAAATCCTGTTGATGACCATCCGGGTGGTCCTGAGCGGCCAGGGCACCTAGCGCCGCAGCCTGTATCCGGCCAGCCGGAATTATCCGTAAAGAGCGGAAGCAGGCTCCGAGGCCCCGGCGCAAATCCAGCTGTAACCCTTTTATAATAGAGTTATTAGATGTTACCGATGCGCTTCATTCGTCACAACCTGGAACAGGTTCAGGCGGGCCTCAGTAATAAGGGCTTTGACCCGCTGGAACTGGACCGGCTGCTGGAAGCGGATGCTCGCTGGCGTGAGGAAACGGTGGCGGTGGAGCAGCTCAAGGCCGAGCGCAACCGGGCCAGTGACGAGGTCGCCCAATTGAAGCGGGACGGCCAATCGGTCCAGGACCGGATCGCTGAGCTGGGGGAACTAGCCGGCCGCATCAAGGGGTTGGATCATGAGGCCCAGGCCATGGGGAGGGAGCTGGAGCAAAAGCTGCTCTGGGTCCCCAACCTGCCACACGCCAGCACCCCGGTGGGACCGGACGCTAGTCACAATCAGGTAGTGGCGGCCTGGGGCGACCCGGTAGAGCATGCCTTCGACGCCCGGGATCAGGTGGAATTATTAGCCCGGTTGCAGCTGGTGGATTTTGCGGCGGGGGCCCGGATCGCCGGTAAGGGTTTCCCGCTCTATACCGGCAGGGGCGCCCGGCTGGAACGGGCCCTGATCAATTTCATGCTGGACCTCCACACCAGGGAGCACGGCTACACCGAAATCTATCCCCCCTTCCTCAGTACCCGCCGCTCAATTACCACCACCGGACAACTGCCCAAGCTGGAAGAGGATATGTACATCACAACGGCGGATGACTTATTCCTCATCCCAACGGCCGAGGTACCGGTGACCAATATTCATCAGGGATGTGTCCTGTCTGAGGATCAGCTCCCGCTCAAATATGCCGCTTTCAGCGCCTGCTTCCGCCGGGAGGCGGGCAGCTACGGCCAGGAAACCAAGGGGCTGCTGAGAGTGCACCAGTTCAACAAGGTGGAACTGGTAAAATTTGTACATCCGGACAGTTCCTATGAGGAGTTGGAGACCCTGCGGGCTGATGCCGAGGCTGTGCTCCAGCGCCTGGGCCTGGCCTACCGGGTGGTGGAACTGTGCACCGGCGACCTGTCGTTTGCAGCCGCCAAATGCTACGATCTGGAACTGCAAGCGCCGGTGACCGGTAAATGGCTGGAAGTGAGTAGTTGCAGCAATTTCGAAGCTTTCCAGGCCCGGCGGGGACAGATCCGGTTCCGGCCCGGCGACGGTGGAAAACCTGATTACCTGCATACACTTAACGGGTCGGGAGTAGCCACCCCGCGACTGATGGTGGCGCTGGTCGAGAGCTGCCAACAGGCCGACGGCAGCCTGGTGCTCCCCGAGGCCCTGGCGCCCTATTACGGAGCGGATGTGATCGAGCCTCGATGAGGATTTTGCGATCCGCTTGGGCTCTCTTTATGCTCCTGGTGGCCACCCTGGTCATGGCCACATTGGCTATCCTGATTGGCGTATTTGACCGCTCCCATCAGCGTGTAGGCTATCTCAGTAAATTCTGGGCGCGGTGGTACCTCTGGTCCACCGGCCTGCCCATTACGGTCACCGGGCTGGAGAATCTGGAACCGGGACAATCATACCTGTATATCAGTAATCACAGCTCGGCTCTGGACATAGTCATCGCACTGGCGTACCTGCCACGCCCGATCTGCTTCATGGCCAAGCAGGGTCTGTTCCGCATTCCGCTGTTTGGCTGGAGTATGTGGGCCATGGGCAGCATACCGGTGAATCGCTCCAACCGGGCCCAGGCGCGTAAGTCGGTGGACCGGGCCCTTACTGTTTTACGGACCAAGTCGCTGTCGATGATTTTCTACCCGGAAGGGACGCGCACCCGGACCGGGAAGCTGCTGCCTTTCAAGAAAGGGGTGTTCCACCTGGCGCTCCGTAGCGGGATGCCGCTGGTACCGGTGGCAATCAAGGGCAGCTTTAAGGCCCTGCCCCCCGGTGGACTAAGCTTGACTTTCACGCCGATTTACGTTACAATTGGCAGGCCTATAGAGACAGCCGATCTGACCAATGACGACCGCGAACCATTATGCCGCCAAGCCCAGAGCAGTATTCAAGCCCTGCTGGACAATACCTGAATTCTATTTCCAGTCCCAAGAATCTGCGCCCGCCCTTGCGGTTCGGGAGCGTGAATCGGATTTGTATGTCCGCTGGGAGCGCAGCCGGGGCCGCACCCTACAGACCAGTGATGGACCATACCTGGTGGTAGAGCCGGGCCGGCGTAACGGCGGTCCCGGCCCGGACTACTTAGGCTCGGTAGTGACCTTCCCCGATGGAACGATGCGGCGGGGTGACGTGGAATTACATCTCCAACAACGCGGCTGGCGGGCACACGGCCACCAATGGGACCCCCGTTATAACCGCGTGATACTACACGTGACCATCGACGGCTCGAACCGGCCGGTGGCGGTGGATCAGAGCCGGCGGATA
The DNA here is from genome assembly GCA_965372015.1 of uncultured bacterium. Lineage (GTDB taxonomy): Bacteria > Fidelibacterota > Marinisomatia > SCGC-AAA003-L08 > TS1B11 > JACZSB01. The sequence continues at coordinate 33,584 of CBDVAP010000010.1, forward strand.
CCCACCGTTCCCCTGTTTCCGGGGCTACCAACGACACTGCCCTGTGAAGCCGATTCTTCACCCCTGGCGAATTTTGAGGCGTTGGATGAATTCCTCGGTACCTTAGCCCGGCAACGCTGGTGGAGGCGACTGGCGGACTGGCGGGATCGGGATCCAACGTGGTTCAGGGCCCGGTTGGCGGATCGGTTAGGCACTGATCCCGCCCGCAGCCGATTGATAGAGCTATGGGAGCACAGCCTCCCAAAGGCCGCTACCAGCTACAGCTTCGTGACCCTGGTAAACGATGTATTGATCGGCGCCAGCAACCGGTCGCGCCGCCGGCAACTGCCCGGCCGGGTCAACCTGCTGAGCGCCTTGGTTTACGCCACCTGCCATCAGGAAAACCGGCGGCAGGATTGGTCCCTCGGCCGATTGCAAGATTTAGCCCGGGAGCTGGATCAGGTCGGAATGGCCACTCCCTCACGACAGTTTCTGATCGAAGTGGCCGGCAATTGGCTGTATCCCTTGACCGCGGCCAGTGGTGATACAGAACAGTTTGCCCAGTGGTACCAGCTACCGCTGGGCTGGTATTACGGCCGTTGCCGACGGCTGGCGCTACGGTTGGGATTGCCCCGGCCCCAGACGTTCGGGCAGCAGCAGGGTATCCTGGAATGGGAATTTTCCCTCTGCCGCGCCGTCGAGTGCCAAGCCTGCCCGGTTACCGGGAGGTCCATTGGCGGATAAAACCCGCGATTGGGAGGATTGCGCCGGTTGGATCAGAGCACGGCAGGGAGCCGGCCGACGGGTGGTTTTTACCAACGGCTGCTTTGATCTGCTGCACGCCGGCCATGTGCATCTGCTCCGGGCGGCCCGCGAGCTGGGCGATCATTTGGTGGTTGGACTGAACAGCGATCAGTCCGTAGCCCGGTTGAAGGGCTCCCAGCGGCCGGTCACCCCGCTGGAGGACCGGACGGCCATCGTGAGTGCCCTGGAAATGGTAGCGGTAGTGGTGGTTTTCCCTAAGGAGCCGGTGGCGGCCGTAGAAGAGAGTGAGTTGCGCGATACGCCTCAGGAACTGCTTAAGCTGCTCCGGCCCGATATCCTGGTGAAAGGCGGAGATTATACACCCGAAGAAATAGTAGGCCGGGAATATGCCGGCGAAGTGCGGGTCATCCCCCTGCTACCTGATCGCAGTACCTCCCGGTTGCTGCAGCGGCTGGCTGGGAGTTGAACCTGTGCGATCAAATTTGGGATGATGCTTCCAGGCCTCAGGGAACCTAAATTCGCAGCCGTTATGAAACTGATCGCTAAGAAGTACGCAGCGGTGTTCCTGCTGGCGCTATTGGGATTGCCTGTGGGCGTTCGGCTGGCGGCCCAGGACCAGCCCGAGCGCACCGCCCTGGGTGACGGGATTTACGCCGTTGACTTGCACCGGCCGGAGGAGGAATCCCGTTTCGACGAACTGATGCAGGAGGCCCAGCTGATTTTCGTCGAGGCCATTGTAGCCGACAAGTCGCTGGATACCCTGAACGCGGCGTTCTATTTCGACCTGCTTTTCGAAGCGATGTCCGACATTGAGCAGTTGCCCTTGATAGATGAGTTGCAGCGGCTGGAGTTTAATAGGTTCCTGAACGCCTCTATTTCGTTCTATGAGCTCGACAGCCGGACTTTGGAGAAGATCGAAACCTCCCTGACGGTCTCAGTGCTACGGGACGAGTTGAGCCGCTACACCCGGTCGTTGCCCATGGACTTAGGGGCTGTGGCTCGGCTGGAATTCGATGGGGAAGGCAGCCTGCCGATCACTCATAACGATCACGTGGCCCGGATCATCGAATTTTTCCGTACGCAAGGACGGCGGAACATGCAGGCTTGGTTGAACCGGGTTTCGCGCTACGTTAAGATCATCGAGCCGATTTTGGAAGAAGAAGGGGTACCCATGGAGCTGCTGTTCCTGGCCCTGGTTGAGAGCGGTCTCAACCCCCGGGCATATTCCTGGAAACACGCCGCGGGACCCTGGCAGTTTATTTCCTCCACCGGCCGGCGGTACGATCTCAAGCGCGACTGGTGGCTGGACGAGCGCCGGGATATTGAGAAATCCACCCGGGCCGCCGCCCGCTATCTGCGGGATCTGTACGAGGAGTTCGATGATTGGTATCTGGCCATGGCCGCCTATAATACCGGGGAGGGCCGGGTGCGCCGGGCCATCCGGGTGCACCAGAGCCGGGATTACTGGAAGCTGTATATATTGCCGCGACAGACGCGTAATTACATCCCCAACATCATGGCGGCCTTTCTGATTGCCCAGGACCCCGAGAAATTCGGTTTCACCATCAACCCGGAGCCGCCACTGGAATGGGATGTGGTACCGGTGGAGCGCAGCCTGACCTTCGATATATTAGCCCAGATCGCTGAAGCCGGCCCCGACACATTCAAGATCCTCAATCCCGAGTTGCGCCAGAGCGCCACTCCGCCGCCGGAAGAGGGAAAACCGTACCTGCTGAAGATTCCCAAAGGGCACAAGGAAGCTTTTTTACGCAACTATGAAGCCATTGCCTCCCAGGTGGGCCCGGTGTTGGCCGACATACAGATTCGGCGCCATCGGGTGCGGCGGGGGGAGAGTTTATATTCCATTTCCAAGCGTTACGGGGTGCCTATGTCGCGTATCGCTCGGGCCAACGGCCTCAGAAACTGGCATAAACTTCGCCAGGGGCAGCGACTGGAGATACCGGTGACCGCCTCGGCAGTGGCTACCCGGCAGCCCAGGGCTGCGTCGAATCCTAACGTAAAGAAGACAATCTATACCGTCCGCCCGGGCGATACCTTGGGCCAGATCGCCGAGACCCATTACGTAGGGTTGTCCAAGCTGCGCGGTTGGAACGGCCTGCGGCCCGGGGCCGGAAACATCCGGGTGGGCCAGAAGTTGGTAGTCTGGTCGCCCATTAACCCACCCCGACAGCAGCCCGCACCGGTGGTGCCGGAGGGGATGGAGCAACAGTTTTACACCGTGCGCCCCGGGGATACACTCAGCCAGATCGCCGAGGCCCTGGACGTCGGACTGTCGAAACTGCAGCGCTGGAACGGCCTGCGGCCCGGCTCCGGAAACATCCGGGTGGGCCAGAAACTAGTCATCTATCGGCCCGCAGGATGAGTGGCAACCGCTACGACCGGGCCCTGAAGTGGATGCTCTGGCTGACGGGCATCTTTCTACTGGTGCTGTTCATGTCCCTGTTTGGCCGCCGGCGGTCCGGGCCGTTGACCAGTGGCAAAGGCCCCCGGATTGGCGTAATAGAGGTCAAGGGCCTGCTGTTGGATAGCCAGAAGGTGGTGCGGCAGCTGGAGCGCTTCAACCGCCGAAGTGACATCGACGCCATACTGGTAAGGGTGGATTCCCCCGGTGGGACGGTGGTGGCCAGCCAGGAAATCTACGAGAAGGTTCGCCGGATACGGGACGACGGCGATAAGCCCATAATCGCTTCCATGGGCACCGTGGCCGCTTCCGGGGGTCTGATGGTGGCCTTAGGAGCCGATACAATCATGGCCAACTCCGGCACCGCCACCGGCTCGATCGGGGTGATCCTGGACTACCCGGTGGCTGCAGACCTGCTCTCCAAAATCGGGGTGACTGTGGAGGTGATCAAAAGCGGGGCCCTTAAGGACGCCGGCTCTCCCTATCGCGCCAGCACAGCTGAGGACCGGCGCAGCTTCCAGGGAGTGATCGATGATCTGCACGAGCAGTTTACCGAGTTGGTGGCCCGGGAACGAGGTCTGCCCCTGGAAAGGGTCAGGCAATTGGCCACCGGCGAGGTTTTCACCGGCCGACAGGCCCTGGAGTTGGGACTGATTGACCTGTTGGGGGGCTATGAGGATGCCCTTAACTTAGCTGGAGTCCTGACCGGGAACCTGGAGCGGCCCGTGGCGGTCAAGCCGGTGGAGCGGGAGCGTTTCTCGCTTCGCAAACTGCTACTGGGTGATTACGCCACCTGGAACGAAGCAATGCAAGTTTTACCGCAATACCGTATGAGGTAAAGACATGATCAGAGCTGAGCTAATCGAGCTACTGGGGGACCGCCCGGGGTTGACCAAGAATGAGCTGGTCCATTTTCTCTCGCGGCGGACAGGATTGACGAAAGTTGAGACCGAGACGGTGGTGGAAGGCCTGCTGGGAACTGTTCAGGAGATACTTAAGATGGGAAAGAAAGTGGAGTTACGCGGTTTCGGCACATTCCTGGTTCGCACCCGGGAGCCCCGGACCGCCCGTAACCCCGCCACCCAGGAAACCATTAGACTGGGCCGGCGCCACGTACCGATCTTCAAGCCTTCCAAAGGTCTGAAGACCGTGGTGGAGAAGGCTTTGGCAGCCAGTTGAAATTTATAACCAGGCACTATCAAATAAGGAGTAATTATGCCCTGTGGTCGCAAAAGGAAGCGCCGCAAGATAAATACGCACAAGCGTAAGAAGCGGCTGCGCGCGAACCGTCATAAGAAAAAATTGCGCTAATTTGGTATAAGCATGTTTAGGCGTGGTTACCGCCACCGCACTCTGCTGATCACCACGGTTTTCATCGCGCTGGTCGTGGGTCTGCCGGTCACGGCCCTGCGTGGTTGGGGTTTTCAAGGCCATAGGGAGGTGAACGGCCGGGCGGTGGATCTGCTACCCGGCCCCCTGGGGGATTATTTCCAGCGGCAGCGCCATTGGCTGGTGGCTTTGTCGACCGACCCCGATCAACGCCGCCGCTTCCTGCCCGCCGAAGCTCCCAACCACTATATTGACCTAGAGTACTATGATGCCCCCCCACTAGACTCCATCCCCCGCGAGCGCAAGGCGGCCGAAGAAAAGTTCGGGCGGGATAACCTACCTGAGTGGGGCACGCTGCCCTGGCATATCCTGGGGGTGACCAAGGCGCTCAAGGAAGCTTTCGAAGGCGGGGAATGGGAACGGGCAGTAGTGCTGGCTGCCGACCTGGGCCACTACCTGGCCGACGCCCATGTGCCATTGCACACCACCATTAACTACAACGGCCAGCAGACCGGCAATGACGGTATTCATCACCTGTTCGAATCTACCATGGTCCGCCGGCACTTCGATGATTATCGGCCCGCCGGTAAGGAGTTGCCCACCATCACTGATCCGGCTGAGAATGTATTCGCTTGGCTGGAAGAGAGCTACGGCCACATCGGTGCCCTGCTGGCCGCCGATAGCGCCGGCCGAAGCGGGCTGTCAGAGGCTGAGCTGGCCACCCTGACCCAGGGCTATTCCGCCGACCCGGCCACTATTCCCGATTCCTACCTAGATCAGCTTTACGAAGCCACCGGACCGCTGGCCTGGCGGCAGATGGAAGCGTCCACCTACCGGTTGGCTGCTCTCTGGCTCTGGGCCTGGGAACAAGCCGGTCGCCCGCAACCCCCGGACTAGATGTCCTCCACCACCTCCTTGCAGGTATTGACCGTCTCGGAGCTCAACCGGCAGGCCAAGCTGCTCCTGGAGAGGCAGTTAAGCTTGGTCTGGATCGAGGGCGAGATTTCCGATTTCACACACCACTCCTCCGGCCACATGTATTTCGCGCTCAAGGACGACCGCTCCCAAATTTCGGTGGTGATGTTCGCCGGGGCCAACGCCGCCCTGCCTTTTAAGCCCGCCGCCGGCCAGAAGGTGCTGGCACGCGGTAACGTAACCTTGTACGAGCCTCGCGGCCAGTACCAACTGGTGGCCCAGAACCTGTATCCGGCCGGAGCCGGGGAGTTATGGCTGCAGTTTGAAGCTTTGAAGGAGCAGTTACGGGCTGAGGGACTGTTCGCTGCGGAGCGCAAGCGTCCGCTGCCCGTCTTTCCGCGACGAATTGGGGTGATTACCTCGCCCACCGGTGCGGCGGTGCAGGACATAATCAATGTGGTGGCCCGGCGGGCGCCGCACATAACCTTGGTGGTGCGTCCTACCTTGGTGCAGGGTGAGAGCGCCCCGGCTGACCTGGTGGCCGCCCTGAAAGAGTTCGAAGACTGGGGGGCGGTGGAGCTGGTGATCATCGCCCGGGGCGGCGGTTCCTTAGAAGACCTGTGGGCCTTTAACACTGAAGCAGTGGTCCGGGCGGTGGCGGACTGTGCCCTGCCAATCGTATCTGCCGTAGGCCATGAAACCGACATTACCCTTTGCGACCTGGTGGCGGACGTAAGGGCGCCTACCCCCTCGGCGGCCGCCGAGTTGGTAGCAGTGGAACGAGAAGGTTACCTGCAATACTTAGATGAGCGACTGGTCGCCCTGGAGACCGCCCTGGGACGGGTCCTCCGTGCCTTGCGGCAACAGCTGGACCAGGTCCGCCGGCGCCATATATTCCGGCAGCCGCTGGGTAATATTTCACTGCAACGCGAGCGGCTGGGCGGGCAGTTGGCCCGCTTGGGTCTGCTGGTCCGGCATACCTTCGGGCACCATCAGGAGCTGCTACGGGTGCCTGAAGTCCGGCTGGCCGCTCTGGACCCCCGGCGGGTGCTGGAGCGAGGCTATGCCCTGGTGACCGATAGCGCCAGCAGGCAAGTTGTAACCCGCCGCGAGCAGCTGCGCCTTAAGCAGCCCCTGGGCGTAACTTTTGCCGATGGCAGCGCCCGAGTGCGAGTAACCGAGTTGCTGGAGGAATAGCAATGGCTGGGAAATCTGCGGCTAAGGGGAAAAAACAGCCGACTTTTGAGATGGCCCTGGAGCGCCTGAACACAATTATTACCGAACTGGAGGCCGAAGGGGTCAGCCTGGACCGCTCGCTGGAGCTGTTCGCCGAGGGCCGCCGGCTGGCGGAACGCTGCCACGAACTACTCAGCGAGGCCGAGCAGAAAGTCAAGACCCTGGTAAAAACCGCCGAGGGCTTCCGGGAAGAGTCGGGACTGACGGGTGGCGGCGGAAAGGAGAAGCCGTGAAGACCATCGGTATAATCGGCAATTTCCGCAAACCGCAGCTCTGGGAACTGCTGCCCGGGCTGGTGGAATGGCTCCAGGAGCACAAAGTGACCGTGGTCCTTTCCGACAGACTGGCAGGTCCGGCCTATGAACCGCCGCCCGAGGTGCAGGTGCATCCCGCCGGCACCCTGGTGCGACATGTGGAGATGATGCTCTCCATCGGTGGGGACGGCACGCTGCTGTCCACCATCCGGGTGGTGGGCAAGGCCCAGGTGCCCATCCTGGGTATCCATATGGGTGGATTGGGGTTCCTGGCCGAGGTGACCATGGCCGACACTTTCAAGGCCCTGGAGGAAGTGCTGGCGGGGAAATACAACCTGGAGGACCGCATGGTGCTGGCGGTGGACCTGCAACACCAGGGGAAATTGGAGACCTACTACGCCGTCAATGACCTGGTGGTGGACCGGGGCAGTTCTCCCCGGCTGCTCATGGCCCGGGTGGAAATCTCCGGGCGGCGGCTCAACGACTACGTGGCCGACGGCCTGATCGTGGCCACCCCCACCGGCTCCACGGCCTACTCCCTGTCGGCGGGCGGGCCCATCGTGGTCCCGGCCTTGGAAGCCCTCACAATAACCCCCATCTCTCCCCATTCACTGTCGGCCCGCTCAATCGTGGTGCCCAGCAGCGACAAGATCGTCATCCGGTTCGACGAGGAGCAGGAGGGTATCCGGCTGATCCTGGACGGCCAGGTGAATTTTAAGATCGACAGCCAGGCGGTGGTGACTGCCCGGCGGGCCAACTGGAACATCCAGATGGTGAAGCTGCTGGACAGCGACTATTATCAGGTGCTCAGGACCAAGATGGGCTGGTCGGGGGAGGCCAGGGGGGCGAGGACTTAGCTCGGGACCGTTTTAGGAGCGCACTCCGTTCTCAATCTTCAGGCAGCGATCCATCACCACCAGCAGACTCGGTTGTCGCGACGATGCGAGATGCCTGGTAGTTTCGGCAACCCTAGACCGGCGCCTCAACCAGACGGGTTTCCTTATCCCCAGTCAACTCTTCGACGGTTGCCAGGTAGGTTGCGATGGCGTCCTTGATGTTTTCCAGGGCTTCTTCCTCGGTACGGCCCTGGGACCAACAACCGGGCAAGCCGGGACCCGATACCGCATAACCTTCGTCGGTTTGTTCAAGTTTTACTTTGTATTTCATGGCTCCCCCTGGCTGTAATCGTCCAGCTGGCATATAAGTCCTGCTTCATCGATTCAACAGCAAAAGCCGCCTTTTCTCCATACGGCGCATTGCATCAAATTAAATGTACCGGTAGGGATTTCCCAGCGTGGTCGATGTCTCATAATCTATGTAACCGAAAAATGGAGAAGCGCGAGGTCATTTACGGCCTCCCTGTGGCTCCGATCCAATTTGTCGCCACAGGCGGCAACCGTGAACTATATGTCTGAGTTC
>CBDVAP010000011.1:0-41346 GCA_965372015.1 uncultured bacterium
GAAGGAAACCATTTCTTCTAAGAGTTCAGGGAAAGGGAAGGAGGGAGAGGTTCGCGCATCAGGCGAACGACAAGCCGGTTCCCGATGCTTAGCTTACGCCGTTATGGATAGCAGAACCCCAGATGGCCGTCGGCTGAAGAGATCATCAACCGGTCCGCCGCCACCTGCAGCCATCGGTGACGTAGGGGGTACCCCCCCCCGGGGGGGAGCTCATGTCTTCCGACGGGAGACATGAGCTCAACATGACCACTTCATGGGCCTAACACGCCCCCCGGGACGTTCTTTGAAAGGCATGCCCTGTACCCCGCCAACGGTGGGGCCAACTGCCCCAATACTGCTGGCGTGCCCTCGTCGTTGGCCGTAACATGGCCGTCAACAATGAAGGCCGCACCTGCCAATGCCCCCCACCGTGCCTGATGACCCGCCAGCAGATCGACCGATAGCCGGCGCCGGTGATCAGGGCTTGATCGACCTGTTCCTGAAGTTGGTGGTCATCGACGCCACCTCCCGCCGGGAGAAGCGGCTGGCCGACTTCATTCGCTCATATCTGGCCGGTAGCGGGATTGCCATTGAGGAGGACACTGCCGGTGAGGCTGAGGGTGGCGACTGCGGCAACCTCATCTGCCGCTATGGCGGTGGCGGCCAGGTGGCCCTTCTGGCCCACATGGACACGGTCAGCCCCACCGCCGACTTAAAGCCCCAGCTGCTATCCGACCGAATCACCACCGACGGCACCACCATTCTGGGGGCGGACAACCGGGCCGGGCTGGCCCTGATATTGGATGCTCTCGAAGGAGCTGCCAGCGGGCGCCTCAACCTGCAGCCCTTCACCGCCGCCTTCACCATCTGCGAGGAGACCAACCTGGGCGGCTCCCAACAGCTGCAATTGCCGGAATCATTCGAGATGGCCTGTGTTTTCGATTCCAGCCTGCCCCCGGGGTCGTTCGTGGCCCAGACCTACGGCGCCATGGCCTTCCAGGCGCAGGTCACCGGCCGCGCCGCCCACGCCGGGGTCGAGCCTGAAAAGGGGATCAATGCCATTATGGTGGCCGCCCAAGCCATTGCTCGCCTGGAGACCGGCCGCCTGGACGAGAACACCACCGCCAACTTCGGTACGATAGCCGGGGGCACGGCCATCAACGTGGTGCCGGCTGAGGCGACAGTGAAAGGCGAGGTGCGGGGCCGCGATAATGACCGGGTCGAAGAGGTGATCCACTACATCGAGGCGGCTTTCCGGCAAGCGGCAAAGGCCGCCGGCGCCCAGCTGGCCTTCACGGCCCAGTGGCACTTTAGGCCCTACCTGTTAGAACCTGGCGATGCTATCTACCAGCGGGTGCAGACCGCCATAGCCACGGCTGGGCTGGAACCTCAGCCCCAAGTCTCAGCCGGTGGCAGTGACGCCAACGCGCTCAACGCCAAGGGGCTGCCGGCCATCAACCTGGGCGTCGGTGTGCGCCACTGCCATTCCGTGGATGAGTATATCCTGCTGGAGGACCTGCTGCACGCCAGGGACATCCTGCAGGCCATCGTAGCAGGTTAAGTAAAGGATTCGCATGAAGTTCAAACTCTCCGAAATGAAAGCCCCCAACACCTATGCCATCCTGATCTCACTGCTCGTGGTGGTAGCCGCCCTCACCTGGGTGCTGCCGGCCTCGCGTTATGACACCCATGAGGTTGCCGGTCGCCAGGTGGTGGACCCGACCACCTTCACCTATGTGGAAGCCGCGCATCAGGGTTTCCAGGCGATCCTGATGGCTCCTATCAGGGGATTCGTGGATGCCGCCGAGATTATCGGCTTCGTACTGCTGATAGGCGGGGTGTTCGGCATCATCCAGGCCACCCAATCGATCACGGCCGGGGTGCGGGCCCTGGCTGCGGCCTACCAGGTATCCCGCGTGGTACGGCTGGGTCTGATCCCGATCTTCATGCTGCTCTTCTCCTTGGGAGGCGCCATCTTCGGTATGAGCGAGGAGACCATCCCCTTCATCCTGATCTTCGTGCCCATGGCCTACGCCTTAGGCTACGATTCCATCACCGGGGTGGCGATCCCTTTTGTAGGGGCCGGCGCGGGTTTCGCCGGGGCCTTCTTAAATCCCTTCACGGTCGGTGTGGCCCAAAGCATAGCCGAGGTGCCGCTATTCTCAGGCCTGGGCTACCGCTTTTTCTGTTGGGTGATAATCACCACCATTGCCATCGCTTATGTGATGCGTTATGCGGCCAAGGTAAAGCGCCACCCGCAGTCCAGCCTGACCTTCGAATCGGATCAGTCCCGGCGCTCCAGCTTACTGGCGGAGTCCGAGGCCCAGTCGGCGGAAATGACCCGTACTCACCGGGCGGTGCTGCTCATATTCCTGCTGGGGATGCTGCTGCTGGTTTTCGGGGTACTGCGCCTGGATTGGTACATTGAGGAGATCGCCGGTCTTTTCCTGCTGATCGGGCTGACCGTTGCCTTGGCCGGTCGGCTGAGTGTGGACCGTACCACCGACGCTTTCATCTCCGGCGCCCAGACCCTGGTCGGCACTGCCCTGGTCATCGGCCTGGCTCGCGGTATCCTGGTTATAGCGCGGGATGGCCGCATAATCGACACTATTCTGCACGCCCTGTCAGGCCTGGTGGAGGGGTTCCATCCCGTGTTCTCGGCCCAGATGATGTTTATCGTACAGACCTTCTTGAATTTCTTTGTGCCCTCGGGGAGTGGGCAGGCGGCCCTGACCATGCCCATCATGGCCCCGCTGGCGGACCTGGTGGGGGTAGCGCGCCAGACAGCGGTATTGGCCTTCCAGTTCGGCGACGGGTTCAGCAACTTGATTATTCCCACTTCCGGGGTCCTGATGGGGGCGCTGTCGCTGGCGGGAATACCTTGGGATAAGTGGGCTCGCTGGGTCCTGCCGCTGGAATTGCTGTTTCTGGTGGTGGGCTTGCTGTTATTGGTTCCGGCGGTGCTCACCGGTTGGCAGTAAGCCCGCTAATCAGCGCGTGATATCGGCCAGCAGTTCCAGGATAGCATCTGCGGCCTGCTCGGCCCCATCGGTGGGTAGTTCCCGCAGGCGCTGGCGAAGGTCCCCTCTCTCCAGCGCAGCTTGAACCTTGAGCATAACCTGGGTGGGATCATCTTCAGTAGTCAGTAGCCCGGCCGCCAGACCTTGCCCCAGCAGATTGTTCTCCGTCTCCCGAATTTCAGGATGAGTCTCCACATGCCACAGCAGCAACGGCACTCCCGCCTTTAGCGATTCCGCCACGGTAGTGAAACCGGCCCGGGAAATAACCAGGTCCGCAGCTGCAATCACTTCTTGGGTTTCCACCCAATCACCCGCACCCACCAGGTACTGGGGATAGTGCCGCTTCAGCCGGTGTGCCTCCCGGTCGTCCCGTGGCAGCAAAAGTAATTGCACCTGGGGATCCTGGGCCACCAGTTGGAAACGCCTGAGGTAGCGGTCAGTCTGTGGGGTGTTGCCGCCCCCCATCGACAGGAATACCAGCGGCCGCTCATCCGCCCCCAGCGAGGCGCGAACCTCGCTCCGGGAGCGAATAGCTCGGCGAGCGATCGGGGGCACCAGGCGAATGTTGGGCGCCGGTGGCGGATTAGTGTCGAAATTCCCCAGGATCATCATTGTGCACAGCCGGTACATGTACCGGTACAACCGCTCCACTCCCCAAGCCGCCAACCGCCGCAACATTCCGTGGCCTAGAGAGGTTTCCTTTAGCAGATAGTTATAGATACCGACAATGGGAATCCCCGCCCGCCAGGCGTATACCGGCACCAGCGGTATAAAGTCGTTGACAATCAAAGCCGGTCGTTCCGCCCTGACTGCCCGGCGGAAAACTCGGTAGTCGCGCCAACCATTATATAGGGCGTATTTCAGGATCGAGCGGAAAGTACGCCCCACGGCGAAGTCCAGGTCGGCGTTGTATGATAATTGGAGACCACCGGGATATGTCTCTATGGTATGTTGCGGCCCCGGCAGCAGCCGGCGGGCCAGTTCCCGGTGCTGAGGATGAACAAATAGGCGCAGACGTAGTTCCTGGCGACCCGTCATTTCTCTAATGATGGACACTGTTTTCATCAAGTGCCCTCGTTCCGGGCCGAAGAACCAGAAATCAAGGAGGGGGGGGTTGATTTCATCAGGCATGAGAGTCTTGGATACCAGTCGTAGCGTTCATTCAGCGGTAGGCAGTGATGGCGTTTCTTCTTGAAAACAGCGTGAATGCTGATGGTAGAATCTGACTATGGAACATTAGGGTCGTGATTACGTTCATTACCAAGTTAGCATGGTCCACCCGGCCACAATAAGCTCTTTGCTCTTCCTGATGAGAACTTCCAGGCGGTTTGTGGTACGGCCTATTTTGTAGGCGCAGAATAGTGGCAACCAAATTGGTGTTGAACTCGTCTAAGTGATAGATTATCGAAAATGGTTATGAAGGAACTTAGAATCATGAAAATTAGAAAAGACATCCTGATCGAATCATATCCCCAGCGGATCAAGGCGATCCTCACCATCGTCCTGTTGTTGGTGGCCCTGGTGGCCTATGCCTATCCGCGTTTCGAGCGGGAGGTGGACTCGTCCAAATACTCATTTGAGGACATGGTGGAGAGCTTTGACATTCCCACTACCCAACAGTTCATCGCACCTCCACCGCCCAGTCGTCCGTCGATCCCGGTGGAATCTGAAGACGAAGATTTTGCCGAGGACATTACTATCGAACAGACTGACCTGGATGCCTTCGCCGATTGGGACGCGCCGCCGCCTTTACTTACCGGCCACTCGACGGTGCGGTTCATTCCCTATGACGAACCTCCTATTCCGGTCGGCGGTTTTGAAGCTATCCTGAAAAACCTGGTTTACCCGGAGATTGCCGTTGCAGCAGGCATTGAAGGAACGGTTGTGGTGCAGGCCTTCGTGGATAAAACCGGGCGGGTAACCGTAACTGAGATCCTGGAAGGGATCCCGCAGACTGGTATGAACGAAGCCGCTATCGCAGCCATAAGAAAGACTCGCTTTAATCCCGCTAAACAGCGCGATGTGGCCCTGGGAGTGTGGCTGGCCATTCCAATTACTTTCCAACTCACCAGCTGAGCCAATTGATAATAGCAGAAGCGGGAGCCGTTTCTTACTCTGGTAACCGCTAACTCCCGGATGCTGTTCGATGATAATCCTGGAGCGGCTTGACCTCCATTATCTGGCCGCTACGGATGGCCCGCACGGCCGCTTGAGCCCCTGATAGGGTGGTGATCACAAGCACCATCTTTTCGAGGGCTACCTTGCCGATAGCACCCTCATCGAAGCGGGCCTGTTGTCCCAACGGTGTGTTGATAATCAGTTGCACCTGATCATCCTTCAACCGGTCAATAACATTGGGTCGGCCCTCGTCGACCTTAAGCAGGATTTCTGCAGTAATGCCATTGCGCCGCAACTCCCTGCCAGTGCCGGCGGTAGCTACAATATTGAAACCGAGCTCCTGAAAATCACGGGCGATAGGGATAATCTCCAGCTTGTCACGATCGTTGACGGAAATGAAGACGGTCCCTGATTGCGCCAAATGGTAGCCCGTACCTAGAACAGCACGGTTATAGGCGTCGGCAAACAGATTCGATATACCCATCACTTCACCAGTGGCTTTCATCTCAGGTCCCAAAAAAATGGTCTCATTCGGGAACTTGTTGAATGGCAATACCACTTCTTTTACTGCGATGTGTTGAGTGTCATCCCACTTGCGGAGTTTGAAATCGGACAACTTCTTGCCCATCATCAATTGAGCGGCTATCCGCGCCAGCGGCACATTGGTTGCTTTGCTCACAAATGGCACCGTCCGGCTGGCTCGGGGGTTCACCTCCAGGATATACACCTGGCGGTCCCGGTAGGCAAATTGCAGGTTGATCAGACCTAAAACCGACAGTGCGCGGGAAAGCTCCTGGGTGACCTGCACAATTTCCTCGAGGGTGTCTGAAGTAGCCTTGAACGGAGGCAGGACACAGGCCGAATTCCCGGAGTGGATGCCTGCTTCCTCGATGTGCTGCATAATTCCTCCGATATACACTTCATCCCCGTCGCAAAGGGCGTCCACGTCGAATTCGAAGGCATCTTCCAGAAACTCATCCACCAGCACGGGATGTTCCCCCAGGAACTCCGCCGACCGTGACAAGTAGTCCAACAGATGGTCGGAGGAATAAACTATCTCCATCGCTCTACCGCCCAGGACGTAACTGGGCCGTACCAGTACCGGATAGCCGACTCGCTCTGCAACATCCATTACCTCTTCCATCGTACGTCCGATACCGTAATTGGGTCGATTGATGTTTAACCGGTCCAGGATGCGGCCGAACTTTTCCCGATCCTCAGCCAAATCGATATTCGCCGGCGAGGTACCGATGATGGGTACCCCGGCGTCCTGCAGTTCCAGGGCTATTCGCAGGGGAGTCTGGCCACCGAACTGGACCAATACACCTTTGGGCTGTTCCCGGTCCACGATATTAAGGACGTCCTCGAACGTCACCGGTTCGAAGTACAACCGGTCCACCATATCAAAGTCTGTTGAGACGGTTTCCGGGTTGCAGTTGACCATAATAGTCTGATAGCCTAAGTCCCTCAGGCCAAAAACCGCTTGGACGCAACAGTAGTCGAACTCAATACCTTGGCCGATTCTATTGGGACCACCACCCAGGATCATAACCTTATCTCCCGGTAGCGGTTCCAGCTCATCCTCTTCCTCATAGGTCGAATAGCAGTAGGGAGTCTTAGCCGTAAATTCCGCTGCACAGCTGTCCACCAATTTGAAGGTAGGCCGTACTCCAATCTTTTCTCGCCAAGTCCTGATTTCTACTTCGGACTTGCCAGCCCGGCGCGCTATCTGGCGGTCTGAAAAGCCCAGTTGCTTATAGGTACGCAATTTGTCCGCTGTCACCTTTACACGCCCGGCCATCGCCAATTCCTCGATTTGCCGCAGAAACCAGCGGTCAATGCCTGTCAATTCATATACCTGATCCAATGTTTGCCCGTCTAAAAAGGCTTGTCGAACCTTCAACAATCTAAACGCCGTTGGATAGCGGATTTTGCTCATGTCCAAAGTCCGGGCCCGGCTAAGCGCCAGGTTACCCTCGACCGGTGGTTTCGGTTCCAGGCCATCCAGGCCTACTTCCAGGGAGCGAAAGGCTTTCTGCAGCGACTCCTGAAAGGTACGGCCGATTGCCATTACCTCTCCCACGGACTGCATCTGTATCCCTAGATGGCCGGAAGCGGACCGGAATTTCTCAAAGTCGAAGCGGGGCACTTTAGTAACTACATAATCGATTACCGGCTCAAACGCGGCCGTGGTTTTGCCGGTGATATCATTGGGCAATTCATCCAGAGTATAGCCCACTGCCAGCTTAGCTGCCACTTTAGCAATCGGGTAACCTGTTGCTTTGGAAGCTAAGGCGGAAGATCGACTGACCCGGGGGTTCATCTCGATAATCACCATTCGGCCGGTGTCGGGATGCACTGCAAATTGGACGTTGGAACCACCCGTATCCACTCCAATTGTACGGATACAAGCGATCGCCCAATCCCGCATCTGCTGGTATTCCCGGTCCGACAGGGTCATGGCAGGGGCCACTGTGACCGAATCACCGGTGTGCACTCCCATGGGGTCGACATTCTCGATGGTACAGATTATAACCACGTTGTCAGCCTGGTCGCGGATCAACTCCAGCTCGAACTCTTTCCACCCTAGCAAGGACTCCTCAACCAGAATTTCCGAGATAGGACTCTCGCGTAGGCCGTTCTCCGCCAGGTGTTCATACTCTTCATGGTTATAGGCGATGGAACCGCCAGTACCACCCAAAGTAAATGCCGGCCGGATAATCACAGGGAAATTCGTTATCGAGAGTAGTTTTTTTGCGGCCCTTAGTGAACGGGCGCACCCTCCTTTGGCGGTGTTTATCCCCGCGCTCTCCATGGCAGCTTTGAACTGATTACGGTCCTCCGCCTTGTTTATGGCTTCCTCCTTAGCGCCAATCAGCTCCACTCCGTGGTCCCGCAGCACACCGGCCCGGCAAAGTTCCATGGCCAGGTTCAACGCGGTCTGGCCACCGACGGTAGGCAACATGGCGTCCGGCTGTTCACGCTTGATGATAGCCTCAAGAAAATCAGCTGTAAGGGGCTCAAGATAGGTACTATCGGCCAGATCGGGATCGGTCATGATGGTAGCCGGGTTCGAGTTCACCAGAATCACCCGGTATCCTTCTTCCTTCAAGGCCCGCACAGCTTGGGTACCTGAATAATCGAACTCCCCGGCCTGGCCGATGATGATAGGCCCGGCGCCAATAATCAGAATCGATTCTAAATCCGTACGCCTGGGCATTTAGCGCCGGTCCTTCATCATTTGAATGAACTCCGTGAACAGATACCGCGAGTCATGGGGACCCGGGCTGGCCTCCGGGTGGTATTGGACTGAGAAAGCCGGCTCCTCCTTAAAACGCAGACCTTCCAAGGTACCGTCGCTCAGGTTGATGTGAGAGGCCTCCACACCTGCCGGCAACGAGTCCAGTTCGACGGCGAATCCGTGGTTCTGGCTGGTGATCTCTATCCGGCCGGTAGTGAGGTTCTTGACCGGATGGTTCAGGCCCCGATGGCCGAACTTGAGCTTGAAAGTCTTCGCGCCCAGAGCCAGGGCTAAGATCTGGTGTCCCAGGCAGATACCGAATAATGGAACCTGCCCAAGTAATTCCCGGACAGTCTGAACCCCATAGGTCACAGCCTGCGGATCGCCCGGGCCATTCGAAAGGACGATACCATCAGGACCCTCGGCTAGTATTTCATCGGCGGTAGCGGTTGCTGGATAAACCGTTACTTTGCAGCCGTTAACTGCCAGCAGGCGCAGGATGCTCAGCTTGATGCCGAAGTCGATGGCGACCACGTTAAATCTATCGGCAGCATTTGACGCTCCAGGCAGGTCATTCCATTCGTACGACTGTTGGCAGCTAACCTCTTTTACCAAGTCCAGGCCGACCATACTTGGCACCCGCGCCAGCTTCTTCAAAAGACTTTCGGTGCTCTTATCGGTAGTGGAGACGATGCCGTTCATAGCGCCCCGCTCCCGGATGTGTCGGGTCAAGGCCCGCGTATCGATCCCTTGGATACCCACGATGCCCTGTTGGTGGAGATATTCGCCGATATTTTGCTTCGACCGCCAATTGGATGGGGTACTGGTTTCGCTGCGGACCACAAACCCGGCCACCTGTATCCGGCTGGACTCAATATCATCCTGGTTTACTCCGTAATTGCCGATATGGGGACTGGTCATAGTGACGATCTGGCGGCAATACGATGGGTCGGTTAATATCTCCTGGTAACCGGTCATGCCGGTGTTGAAGCACACTTCTCCGGTCGTCTCCCCTTGTGCCCCGAAGGAAAAACCGTTAAAAAAACGGCCATCCTCTAGCAAAAGAATGGCCGGCTGGTCACTGAGCATACCTGAATCTAAAGCCGGCTCAGCAGGGAAATCAAACCATCTTGGGTAAACTGCGGTTAAAGTCTACCCGGCGATGTGAAAAAATGTGAGATTAACTCCTGGATGGGAATAAATTTTCGTCCTGACTTCGTACACGGTTGACAGCAATTTGACCCGGCGCTCTATGAGCGTTGTTTGTTGGTGCCAGCAGGTCCGGTTGGACCATGGACAGTTCCGGGGCCAGGATAGTAGAATAAAGGAAGAAACTAGAATGAAATCAACGGTTTGTATTTTGTCTGTGCTGCTTATTGTGGCGGCCTGCTCCCGCCAGGGGGATGAAGCGCGGGTGTCCAGCCTGGAAACGCGGGTGGATTCGGTAAGTTACAGTATTGGCATAAATCTGGGCGCCGGGCTTAAGAGCCAAGATATTGAGGTTAATACCCAAATACTTAAACAAGGTATTATGGATGGATATCTGGATCGGGAGTCGGTTCTGGCCGAGCCGGAATATCGGCGGGTGCTGATGACCTTCCAACAGGATTTACGCCGTGAACAACAGGCCACCTCAAGCCGGGAATCCGAAGTCAACAAAGCGGCCGGCGAGATTTTCCTTGAGGAGAATGCCACCAAAGATGGGGTAGTCACTCTGCCTAGCGGGTTGCAGTACCGGATTATTACCAAGGGGGACGGTCCTTCGCCTTTGGCCAGCGATAATGTCGTTGTCCATTATACCGGTAAACTTCTCGATGGCACTGTTTTCGACTCCTCCGTTGAACGGGGCTCGCCGGCTACCTTCAGGTTGAACCAAGTCATAAAGGGCTGGACTGAAGGCCTGCAGCTGATGAAGGTAGGTTCGAAGTACGAGCTGTTCATACCCTCGCACCTGGCGTACGGCTCCCGTGGTTTCGGTGGGAAGGTCAAGCCTAACCAGTCACTTATTTTCAAGGTGGAGTTATTGGAGATCAAGTGATACCCAGGGTTGATCGCCAGTTATACCTGATGCGATTTACTGCTAACGCTTATACCCCATGTTGGCAGCAGGCATAAAATGAGTAAGACTAAAATTACCGATTGGGACGAACTGATGGATCGCCAACCCCACCATGCGCTGGTGGCAGGTGTGGACCTGGTGGTTATCCGGTTCGACGATCAGGTTTCAGTATTTTTCGGACGCTGCCATCACCGGGGTGCACTGCTGGCCGATGGTTACATCGACGGCTCGAATCTGATCTGCGGCCTTCATAACTGGGATTATCGCTGTGATTCCGGTATCAGTGAGTACAACAATGCTGAACAACTCCAGCGCTTCTCGGTGTGGGTACAAGAGGGCCAGGTGCTGGTGGACGAAGATGAGATTGCAGCTTGGGCTAGAGAGAATCCACAGCCTTACAACCGGGAGGCTTACCAGGGGGCCTTTCAAGAGGTTCATGGTACTCCGGAAGAGCCCTATGTGGACTATATCCGGCAACTGGCGGAAAGTGGACTAACCCAGACCGGATCTCACGGTGCCATGGGGGCCATGGGAGTTCCCCGCCAGGAGCTGCCTGCCTGGGATGACCTCCAATTCATCACCGCACAGTTATATAAACTCCCGCAACTTGATGACGTCACTGTGGGTACGGAGCTGGTGATCGGTCCCCGGGCAGCCAAACCACTGCACCTGGAGCTCCCTATTTTTATATCCGACATGAGTTTCGGCGCCTTATCAGAGGAGGCCAAGATAGCCTTGGCTCGTGGTGCGGAAATTGCCGGCACCGGTATCTGTTCGGGTGAAGGGGGAATGCTACCGGAAGAGCGGGAGGAAAATAGTCGCTATTTCTACGAGCTGGCCTCCGGTCGGTTCGGCTTTTCACTTGAGAAACTCCGGCAGGTTCAGGCCTTTCATTTTAAAGGTGGCCAGGGCGCCAAGACCGGGACCGGCGGGCACCTCCCCGGCGACAAGGTGAAGGGCAAAATTGCCCAGGTCCGTGGTCTACCGGAAGGCCAGGCAGCCGTATCACCGGCCCGTTTTACGGACATGGACAGCTTGGATGATTATCGACAGTTCGCCGACCGAGTGCGCCAGGAAACCGGTGGTATCCCGATTGGATTCAAGCTCTCCGCTCAGCACATCGAGGAGGATCTGGACGCCGCAATTGAAGTTGGTGTCGATTATATTATCCTTGACGGCCGCGGTGGCGGCACCGGAGCTGCGCCATTGATCTTCCGAGATAATATTTCGGTGCCTACTATACCTGCTCTAGCCCGAGCCCGCCGCCACTTAGAGCAAAGCGGTAACCGGCATATCACCCTGATCATCACCGGGGGGCTTCGCACGCCTGCTGACTTCGCTAAAGCCCTGGCACTGGGCGCCGACGGTATTGCAGTCAGCAACGCCGCCCTCCAAGCCATCGGCTGCCTGGGCATGCGGGCTTGCCATACCAACAACTGTCCGGTGGGGATAGCTACTCAAAAGGAACACCTCCGGGCGCGGCTGCCGGTGGACGAGGCAGCTCATCGGTTGGCCCGATTTTTTGAGGCCGCCGTAAGTCTGATGAAGGTGCTGGCTCGGGCTTGCGGCCATACCCACTTGAATCAATTCAACCACCAGGACCTGACCACCTGGAAGCGAGAAATCGCCTATCTCACCGCGGTCCGATACGCGGGTGTGACACCGCCGGCACATTCCGCATCTACCTGATACGTCCGGTGAGCCGCAGCCGCATACTAACCGCTAAACTGCTGACCACCACTACCTACAGCACCGGTCTGACGGCTTTCATGGGATTGCGCATTTTCCAAGCCGGGGCGGTCTTCAACGGCGGAGGGGCAGGTATGAACTCCTCCCTTGCGGTAACAACCTATTTTCGAGACTCGGCTCCTTAAGCAATGCCAGCCCCCATCTTGGCCCTGGAGAACCTCTCCAAACGTTTCGGTCCGCGACTGGTAGTGGACCACCTGACACTGGAAGTGGCGGAGGGGGAGATATTCGGCTTCCTGGGGCCCAACGGGGCCGGCAAGAGCACGACCATCCGGATGCTGCTTTCCCTGGTGCATCCCACCAGCGGCGATGCGCAGCTGTTCGGGCAATCCATTAGAAACGGCTATCCCGCTTATCTGGCCCAGGTGGGGGCCCTGGTGGAAGCGCCCGAGTTCTACGGCAATCTCTCGGCCCTGGTCAATCTGAAGCTGCTGGCCCGCCTGCATCCATCCGGTGCAGTGGATGAGGCTCGTTGCCGGGAGGTGCTCCATCTGGTTGGCCTGGAAGAGCGGGCCCACGACCGGGTGGGGATCTATTCCCACGGCATGCGGCAACGTTTGGGCATTGCCCAGGCCATCCTGCACCGGCCGCGCCTGCTGATACTGGACGAGCCCACCACTGGTCTCGACCCCCAGGGCATGCACGATGTGCGCCGGATGATCCGCCGCTTTGCACGGGATGAGGGCATGACTGTGTTTCTATCATCGCACCTGCTCAACGAGGTGGAGCAGCTATGCACCAGCATGGCGGTACTCAATGAGGGGCAGTTGGTGGTAAGTGGACCAGTCGAGCAATTCCTATCGCCGGAGTCCGTTACCCTGGCCGAGCTGCAGGCCGAGCCGCTGGATCGTGCCCGGGAGGTACTGGCAAGCCTTGAGTTCGTGAGCGAGATAGCGGATCACGGGCCGGGGATCCGGTTCAGGGTTGACCACCAGCATCGGCCCGCTGTGGCCCGGGCCTTGATCGAGCAGGGGGTGCAGGTCTACTCTATCACACCAGTCTCGCAGCTGGAGGATTACTTCCTGTCCCTGTTCGACCCAAATAGTACCGCCGGATCCTAACCCGATTATGTGGCGATTGTACGTTAACGAATTTATCAAGGTTTTCAGCCGCTGGCGGACCTACATCGGCTTTATTGCCATCGCAGTAGTGGTGCCCCTGGTCATGTGGGGCTTCAGCCTGGGAGGCTCCATTATCCAGCGGGAGATGCTCCAGGAACTAGGGGACGAGTTCATAATCACCGGCAGCCTGGCCAACGGCATGTGGGCCAGCTACCTGCTGATGAACGCCCTGTTTATTCACGTGCCGTTCCTGATCATTCTAGTGGCCGGTGACGTGGTGGCGGGTGAGGGCACCGCCGGCACATTCCGCATCTACCTGACACGGCCGGTGAGCCGCAGCCGCATACTGATCGCCAAGCTCCTGACCGCCGCTGCCTATAGCACCGGCCTGGTGGCTTTCATGGGATTGCTCAGTCTGAGTGTGGGCAACGCCTGGCTGGGGGTGGGTGATGTGTGCATCCTGGACGATGAAGGCCTGCTGATACTGCCCTGGGACCTGGCTTTAGGGCGCTTCGGCCTGGCCTACCTGTTCGCCGCTTATACCATGCTCACCGTCACCGCCCTGGCCTTCCTGTTCTCGGTGATGGTGACCAACCCCATCGGCCCCATCGTGGGTACCATGGCGGTGATACTCGTCTGTATGGTGTTCAGCGCCATCGACATCGAGGCCCTGGCCTGGCTGACCGATCACCTGTTCACCAGTCACTTCGACTTGTGGCAGCTGGCTTTCTACGATCCCATCCCGTGGGACCAGGTGCGCGACAGCTTGGTCAACTTGGGGGAATACTCGCTGGTGTTCGGGGCACTGGCTTTCGTCATCTTCCGGCGCAAGGACATCCTTACTTAGCCAGGGCTATGCCCAGGGGGGCAGGCCATTTAGGGTCACGATAGGACCGCTTGTGGCCAGCTTATACCCCGCGATAGCCCATCAAAGACCCCTCAAAGACCCCGTAAAGACCCTGCTGATACCCCTCCAAAGGCTAGCTAATACCCATCAAAAGGCTAGCTAATACCCATCAAAAGGTTCATACTTACCGACGGTAGCAGCTAGCCATTTGTTTTTTCAGATTAACCGCCAAGGCGCAAAGGACGCCAAAAAGAGCTTAAGGCATTGAGAATGAAGAGGTTAATATCTGTTCGATACCGGGAGCAACCTCACCCTTCTACCAGGGGGACTAGAGGCTAGAGGTTTGAGGCTGGCGAGAGAAGCCGTATCTTTATTTCAAAGAGCGGGGGGAATATAGGGATTTTTGGGAGCGCTGTCGTTCGCCTGGTGCGCGGAAGGGATGCTGCGGTCCTTCGAGAGCCCTTCGACTCCGCTCAGGACATGCCTCAGGACGACAATGAATCCGAAACTGGGAACTGGTCTCTGCTTCAATAACACCATTTTAATCCCGGCGACAAAATCCCCCGCTACTAACCGTGCGATGTATACCCCGCTGGGCAGCGGGCGGCCTGATTCCATCCCAATATACAAAATCAATTGCAATTTGTCAAACCGGCGGAGGCATATCGCCTTGAGCATAATCCGCCTGGATCGCGGCGCGCCGATAGTTGTTGCCCAGCGGTGTGAAAAGCGGTCATAAGGGGTTTCAACGATACCCCCGGCATGATTTTTCTGAATTAGGAGATGTCGAGCGTGGCTAGGAAGTGGCTGATTCCCGGGCCGGACGTCCCCAGGGAGGCAGGAGTTTCAGCAGCACCGCCAGGATCAGGAAGGGCATCACCAGCAGCACCAGGGTCATCAGCAGGCCTTCCACTCCCATGATATCCAGCTTGAGGGAAGTAAGCCCCCGGAAGCTCTTGGAGAACATCTGGCCCCCCAGTACCACGTTCCAGCGGGTGGAAAAAATGCCCACCTGGATCAGGATGGCGGACAGAAAATAGAGCAGTTTACGCAGTTCGGCGTTGAACCAATAGATCTTGACTATGATCAGGATCCCCAAAGGCAGGATCATGCCCAACAGGATCTGCATCACCACCAAACTGATGAACAGCTTGCTCATCACCATTGCCGTTAGGATGTTGATCGATTCCTCGCTTTCATACAGCCGGTGTAGGAAGTCCAGCACCTCTAAGGAGAAGTCTACAATGGTGGCATATAGCAGGAAGGAAGCCACCTTATCGAGGCATTTCATATCGATCTGCTCGCCGCGGGTAGGGGTGATGATCATGTATAGTAGCAGAATCAGGGCGATGCCGGACACGATGGCCGAGAAAAGGAAGACAATGGGGATCAGCACGCTGCTCCACCAGGGATTGGCCTTGACCGAGCCGAAGATGAACCCCACGTAGCCGTGGAGGATGAAGGCTGAAGGTATACCGATTATTGTGATGAACTTCACCGCCTTTTTATCAAAGGTCCGGGCCTGGTCGCTGGTGTCCTGTGAGAAAAACGAGAGCAGTCTATACACCCAGTTCAAGGGGAACCGCTCGCTACGGCCCCAGAGTACCATGTCCCGGCGGTAGTCGAACCAAATTTCCATCAGGAGCACCAACATCAAGTACCAGGCGTAGACGAAACCGAACATGGCCATGGCGGAGCTCAAGTTGGGGGTCAGGAATATTTCGTAGGAGCGCAGTGGGTGTCCTAAATGCAGCAGCAGCGGCAGGGGGGCCACCAGCAGGAACGCCAGGGCCGTCAACAGTGACAGGCGGTAAGTAGGCTGCAATTCCGTCACATTGAACACTTTCACCAGCGAGGCCAGGATGAAAGCTCCGGCCACCAGGCCGGTGAGATAGGGGTAAACCACGATGAGGAGTTTCCAGTGCACGTGGATCTCATTGGGGTAGATATAGCCGGTCACCAGGGGTACCAGTTCGGCTAGGCTTTGGGCTGTTTCCATGATCAGCGCACCTCCCCGTCAAGGTGGGTATAGAACACTTTCGGTTTCGTATTGAGGGCCGGTTTCAGCACGTGGGTGTTGTTCATGCGTTTGAGGCGCACTAGGGGGCTGGCTCCGCTCTCGAGGTCACCGAAGACCCGGGCCTGGGTTGGGCAGACCTCCACACAGGCCGGCAGCAGCCCCCGCTGGATACGGTGATAGCATAGGGTGCACTTGTCGGCGGTGTGGGTTTCCGGGTGCATGTAGCGTGCGCCGTAGGGGCAGGCCTGGATGCAGTAACTGCATCCGATACAGCGCCCGCTGTCCACCAGGACGATGCCCTCTCCGGTCTGAAACGTGGCCCCTACCGGGCAGACCTGGGCGCAGGGCGGATTGTCGCAGTGGTTGCACAGTTTGGGTACGAAGAAGCTGCGCAGGATATCCTTCTCTTTTATTCCCTCGGTGAGCTCTCCAAGGCCGCCTTCGTTGCTCTGCACCACCACCGAATCGTCCTTCCTGATCATATACCGCTCCACCCAGGTGCGGAAATAATATGGCTCCGGGGGTACATCGTTCTCCACCTTGCAAGCCTGTACGCAGCTGCCGCAGCCGATACACTTATCGATCTGAATCCCCATGGCAAAGCGCTTATGCGGGATGCTCT
The DNA here is from genome assembly GCA_965372015.1 of uncultured bacterium. Classification (GTDB taxonomy): domain Bacteria; phylum Fidelibacterota; class Marinisomatia; order SCGC-AAA003-L08; family TS1B11; genus JACZSB01. The sequence goes on from CBDVAP010000011.1 coordinate 16,717, forward strand.
CAGTCGCCTCAACGGCTCCCGAAAGCGTATTTCTAAATCCTGCTCCAAGTACACCACCGGTCAGGAACACCAGGCCTTTGCCCAGCAGATCCAGGAACTTTCCGCGTCTCATTATTTCACCTCCGGCATGTGGGGATAGTGGCACTGCCAACACAGGTATTTTTCACCGTGGGTCAGCAGGTCGACTTTCGGGGTCCCGCGTACATCGGAGTCCATGCCGTGGCACTGAGCGCAGAACTCGCGGCGGCTGGGTTTGGCCGACCTTACTCTATTGGGCTGTAGCTTATGCATTTCCGGAGTCATATGGCAGACGGCGCATTCCAGCAACACGTGGGGCGAGACAGCTTTCATGCGGGCGATCTGGCCGTGGCAGGCGGTGCATTCGGCAGGTGTCTCCGGCGGTACCGGGTCGTGGGGCTCGTGACATGCGATGCACGGCTCCAGGGGATTGTGAGCTATCGGGTTGATCTGAGGGAAACCGGAGGGCCGCGAAAGATTGTAAGTGTGGCATTGGGGACAGAACTTGCGCTCCCGAGGGGCCGGCGGCTGGTACTCATCTGGATCCTCGGTATGGGCCGCCGCCGCTCCATGGCAACCCTCGCAGGAAAGATTGCGGTGATAGCCCGCCTTCTTCAGATTATAGATATCATCGTGGCATTCGGCACAGGCGCTGGAGCCGACGAAACTGATCTCCCTGGCCAGTTCCCGTTCAATTGCAGAAGTCCGCTGGGAACCCACTTCCTTTAGGGCCGACGGGATAACGAACGCCCGAATGAGCAGCACTGCCCCGAAGAAAAGCCCGAAAACCACTACCACCCTGATCAGGGGATCGGGGATTTTGCGTAGTATGTTATCCATATAGGCCGCCCTCATTTATCCCGGCGCCGTCAAGAACCTGCACCGTCAGACCCGGTCGTATTCCCGACTCTTCAGGCAGGTATCGCCGGACATGCTGCGCCGGACCAGATAATTGTTGCCTGAAAGCTTAAAATTACAGTCCCGGGGTGTTGGCATACCGGCTTGCGCCAGGGATCAGCTGTCATCTTCCGTCGAAGGAATCCGGTTGGATCCTGGAACGGGCTTAAATTAACCCTGGAGGTCCTGTTTAAGGCAATATTTATTGCTGCGAAGGGAGAAAGCGGGTGCAGAAAGGTGGCACCAGAGTTGGAAAGGGCCTTGTTCGCGAACCGGAAAACCCGTAAATTTTAAAAATAATAGAAGACCTCAATAACCACTTTAGGGGGATTTGAGGATTACCGGGGGTTAGTGAGGTGCTCGGTTCAGTCAGGAGCCTCACCCGATGGGGAAATAATAGCAGGGAGGTTGAGATGGTCCGGATAGTTGCTGTCTGTTTGGTTTTGGCCGGTTCCGTACTGCTGGCCGGAGACACCATTGAGTATGTGGGTGTCAAGAGTTGCAAGATGTGTCACAAGACCGATGAAAAGGGCAACCAGTTTGGTCATTGGAGTGAAACCAAGCACGCCACCGCATTGGAAACCCTCAAGAACGACGCGGCCCTGAAGTATGCTGAAGAGAGGGGGCTGGAAGAGCTGCCCTCCGAGTCGGCCGAATGCCTGCCGTGCCATACGACCGGTTACGGCCAGGGCGGCTACGAGGTGCTGAGCGCCGATTTCATCGCCGACGAAGCCAACAAGAAAGCGGTAAAGAAAAACAATGCCCTGGCCAGTGTAAGCTGCGAGTCTTGTCATGGGGCCGGCAAAAGCTACAAGTCCAAGAAGGTCATGACGGGCATTTTCGACGGCAGCATCTCGGCCGACTCAGTGGGACTGGTCATGCCGACCGAGGAAACCTGTCTCGGTTGCCATAACGAGGAGAGCCCGGCCTTCAGCGGTTTCGACTTCGAGGCCCTGTCAGCTAAAATAGCCCACCCTTACCCTGAAGGGATGAGGGAGTAGCTCCCCCGGTAGCCTCGCCAACGATAAGATACCCCCAGCCGCTCCCCGAATTGAGCACGCGGCTAGCGGCTCCACCCATCGGCCGCCGGCCAACCATATTATGCTGCGATTATGAAGGTAAATCGTAACCGACTGGTAATTATTGCGGCAGTCGGGTTGCTGCTACCGCTCAGTTTTTGGGGGGTGGTGGAATTCACCTCGCGACCCAAGTTTTGCAATTCCTGCCACTATATGGAGCCGTTTTATGAGAGTTGGGCGGCCTCGGCCCATGGGGATGTGACCTGCACCAAATGCCATTTCGAACCGGGTCTCACCGGGAAGCTCAAAGGCAAACTCAACGGGCTTTACCAGCTTACCAAATACGTATCATTAGCCTATAAAAAATCCAAACCCTGGGCGGAAATCTCGGATAAATCCTGCCTGCGAGAGGAGTGCCACCAGGCCCAAAAGCTGCAGGGTCCGATCCAGTTCAAGAACGTCAAGTTCGATCACAGCCATCACCTGGGCGAGCTGCGCCGGGGCAAGCAGTTGCGCTGTACCAGCTGCCATTCCCAGATGGTCCAGGGCCGGCATATCACGGTGACCGAGGCTACCTGCTTTATCTGCCACATGAAGGACCGCTCAACGAACAGCCACATGGTCAACTGCAAAACTTGTCACACCGATGAGATTTTCGTCGAGCGGGGCAGCGAGTTGCGTTACAACCACACCACCGTCATCAACACCGGTAAGGATTGCCTATCGTGTCATGTTAACACCATCGAAGGTAACGCCCCGGTGCCCCTTAACCAGTGTATCAACTGCCACTGGCAGACCACCTTTTTCGAGCGTTACGACGATCCCGAGTTCCTCCACGAATACCACGTGACCCAAAATAAAATCGAGTGCGTGGCCTGCCATACGCCGATTCAGCACACGATCCGGCGGGAACACCGGCTGACGGGCGATGACTGCCGGTCGTGCCACCTTGAGATGCACACCGAACAGGCCCGGATGTTCGCCGGGGAGGTGAGCGGCCTGCCGCACACACCGAATCCCATGTTCGCAGCGGGCCTATCGTGCCAGAGTTGCCATATTTTCCACCTGGAGAGCCTGGGGCTCGGTGAAACCATGGTCTCCAGCCCGGAGGCTTGCGATCAGTGCCACGGCCAGGGCTACGGCCACCTGTTGCAAAACTGGGAACGGCACCTGGGGGAACTGGAAACGGAGGTGGGCAGCTACCTGGAAGAAACCCGCGCTACCCTGGACGGCAGGGGTAAACTCAGCCCGGCGCTGGAGCTCTACCTGAACCTGGCCGCCAAGAATCTCCTGCTGGTTACCACGGCCAACGGCATCCATAACATCAAACTGAGTGACATCCTGCTGGAGCAGGCCCACGACCTGATCTCCCAGGCATTGCAGGATAGCGGGGAAGAGACCTCCCTGCGGCCTTATGTCTCGAGTGGGCAGCTGGTCCCTTCAGATTGTGCTAACTGTCACTTCGGCATCGAAGAGACGGTCGTCGAGGTTTACGGCCTGAATTTTCAACACAATTCGCACCTTACCAACGGTGTAACATGTACTAAATGCCACTCGAATCTACAAGTGCATGGGGAATTGTTGCTCAGCCGGGATGAGTGCCTCAACTGCCATCACAGCCGCGACCAGCGGGCCTGCTCGTCCTGCCATGTGGAGCAGGGTCAGTTATTGCAGGGGCAAACGCCGTTTTTTTCCGGTGAGCCGGACCTTATGTGGGGGGAAGACGTCAGTTGCCAGGACTGCCATCTGGTCGAAGCCGGCCTAGTGCACCGGAGCGCCGAGTTATGCGCCGACTGCCATGACGAGGACTATCCCGCCCTGGTGCTCGAATGGCGGGAGGAGATCACCACGCTGATCAGGGCCTGGCCGGCCGGCCGGGACCGGGAGGTAGTGGAGTGGTTGACCCGGGAGGGCAGTCTGGGTGGGCATAATGCCCAAGCGGTGATTAATTATCTTGCAGGCCAGGAGCAAGTTTCGCCACGGCCTTAATATTCGCAATAGCTGGAGTTTTAAGTGAATGAGAACCAAAGCGATCTAACCGACCTGGCAAGCGAAGCCAATATTTCACGGAGGGCACTGCTCAGGCGCATGCTGGGTGTGGGCGTCCTGGGATGGCTGGGCACCATTTTTTACCCGATAGCCAAGTATCTGGTGCCACCACCGGTGGGCGAGGCCACGGTAACCTCCATGAAGATAGGCCCTACGGATGAAGAATGGCCCGAGCCGTTCAAGATCATCCAGTTTGGCCGCAAACCGGTGATCATATTGAAAGACCAACAAGGCAATTACCGGGCGCTTTCGGCACTCTGTACCCATTTGGCGTGCATCGTGCAATACCGGCGGGAGGACAACTTCATCTGGTGTGCCTGTCACAACGGCCGGTTCGACCTAGCGGGGAAAGTGATCGCCGGACCCCCGCCGGCATCCTTGGAAACCTATGATGTAAATATCACCGATAGCGGCGAGATCTGGGTCTCGCAAAGGCAGGCATAGACCATGAGCAGAATCGTCCCGTGGCTTAAAGAACGTTACGATGTGGCCCCGATTGTGGACTTCATGCGGAAGAAAAAGGTCCCCATGGGACCGGGGTGGTACTGGTCTTATATGGGGGGTGTGGCCTTATTCCTTTTCGTGGTGCAAGTGGGCACCGGTATTCTGCTGCTGATGTACTATCGCCCGGGGGCCAACGACTCCTTCGAGTCTGTGCAGTTCATCGTCGCCCGGGTTGAGTACGGCTGGCTGATCCGGTCGCTGCACAGTTGGGCGGCCAACTTCATGATGCTGGCCGTGTTCCTGCATATGTTCTCGGTTTTCTTCCAGCGGGCGTACGCCAAGCCCAGGGAGTTGACCTGGGCCAGTGGTGTCATGCTGCTGGGGCTGAGTATGTTCTTCGGTTTCAGCGGTTATCTGTTGCCCTGGAACGAATTGGCCTTCTTTGCCACCAAGGTGGGGACCGAAATGGTGGGAGCGATACCAGTAGTCGGCAATTTCATGATGGTGTTGTTGCGCGGCGGCGACGAAGTTACCGGCGCCACCCTGCCCCGGTTCTTCGGTATCCACGTGGCCATCCTGCCACTGGTGTTTATTGTCTTCCTTTCCGTGCACTTGGCCTTTATTCAGCTGCAGGGGATGCATGAATCACGGTCTTTCAAGAACCTGCCCGAGGAGAAGAAACGCTTCATGCCCTTTTTCCCGCATTTCATCCTGCGGGACATGATCCTGTGGCTGCTGGTGCTGAACGTGGTAGCGGCCTTCGCGGTGTTCTACCCCTGGGAGCTGGGGACCAAGGCGGAGCTGTTTGCCCCGGCCCCGGCCGCCATCCGGCCGGAGTGGTTCTTTGTGTTCATGTTCCAAACCTTGAAATTCATTCCTGCCCACATTTTGTTTATCGAAGGGGAGGTACTGGGCATCCTGGGCTTTATGGCGGCCTTCGTGGTATGGCTGTTGGTTCCCTTTATCGATCAGAGCAGCGATGATAAGCGCTACCGGCTGATCAAGCGCATCGGGATAGCGATTATAGTATATATGACCATTATGACCATATGGGGGTATCTGTGATGAACAGATTTATGGTGCCGGTCTTGCTGGCGGCCTGCCTAGTGGGGACCGTCCGGGGCCAGGAAGAGGAAGAAGAGATAGGTTGTGTGGGCTGCCACCTGGAGCAGGATGAGCCCTACTCCACGCCGGCCGAGACAGTGCCTTCGGATATCCACGGACAGGCCGGTTTCACCTGTGTCGATTGTCACGGGGGAGATCCAAGCAGTTGGGATTATGACGAGGCCAAGGACCCGGCCAAAGGCTTCATCGGTGTTCCCGCCGGCCGGCGAGTGGTTGATCTTTGCGGCCGGTGCCACAGCAGCCCGGAGTTCATGCGGCGGTACAATCCCAACCTGCCAACCGATCAGGTAGCCAAGTACTGGACCAGTGGCCACGGCCTGAGCCTGCGGGCCGGCAACCCCGATGTGGCCCAATGCGCCTCGTGTCACAACCCGCATGCCATCAAGCGGGCCACCGATCCCGGTTCGAGTGTCTATCACGGTAATGTAGCTCAGACCTGTGGCCAATGCCATGCCGATGAACAGTTGATCAGCCAGTACGGCTTGTCGAGTGAAATTGTGGAGCAGTACCAGGGCAGCGTGCACGGGGTGGCGCTACATGTCCGGGGCGATGTGGCCGCCCCCACCTGCAACGACTGCCACGGCAACCACGGTGCAGCCCCCCCCCAGGTGGGGTCCATCCAGGAGGTGTGTGGTACCTGCCACGTGAACAATCAGACACTATTCAGCCAGTCCAAAATGCGCACTATATTCACTGCGGAGGGCTATCATGGTTGTGAGACCTGCCACACCGCCCATGATATTCAAAAACCGAGCGAAGAGATGGTGGGGCTGCAAGAAGGCACGGTCTGTGCGAAATGCCACGAGGACTCGCCGGACGATGCCGGTGGGCTGCACGCCCGCTACATCCGCAGCGCCTTGGAAACCCTCAAGGACAGCCTGCGCCTGGCCGAAGAAGGTATTGCCGCAGCGGAAAACCGCGGACTGGAGGTGGAGGATCTGCTGCTGGACATGCAGACTGCCCGCACTGCCCTGATCCAGTCCCGGACCATGGTGCACACTTTCGACGCCACCCGCGTGACCGAGGAGGGCCGAGCAGGTATTTCACTGGCCTCAAAGATACTCCGGGAGGTTGAGCTGCTTATGCAGGAGCTGCGCAACCGAAAGGTATGGCTGGGAATTGCCACCTTGTTCATGGTATTCACGGCCACCGTGCTGCACTTTTACGTGAAAACCTTGGATTGAGGGAAGCCAACAATAAATGGGGCTTGTGCAGCATACCAACTTATTGATATATTTATATGATATTGACGTAATCGGGGATAATATATTTGCCGAAATCGAAGGACCGAAACGAATTTACCGATGTCCCTGGTTTTAGGAGTTGTCAATGGATTGCAGGCCGGCAGTCGCAGGTTGCAAGGAGTTATAGCCAGATAAGGAGAGTAAGCCATTCCCAGCAAGATGCACTACCTCCATTTCCAGCTTGAACTGGGCAAATATGATATTGTCCAGATCACACTGAGTATGCAGGCTTACCTGCGGTTGATGGGCGACAAGGATTACGACAACTACCGGTTTGGGGAGGAGTATAAGTTTCACGGGGGAGTCGCTACCACTTCCCCGGCTAACCTGCAGCCCCCGTCAGCGGGCCATTGGCACCTGGTTATCGATCTGGGCGGTAAGGAGGGTGACCTGAAGGCTTCCGTGAACATCCTGAAAGACCGGGCACCAAAGCCAAAACCAAAGAAATAGGAAATAAGTCAGGCTCGGCCTCAGACCGCTACTTCTCCGGCTCTTTGTCCCTATAGCGGTTCCAGATTTCGTCCATTTCTTCCAGACTGGCATCCGCGGGGGTTTTTCCCCGGCGCCGTAGCTCCTCCTCGATTTTATGGAAGCGATACTCGAACTTGGCGATGGTGCGGCGGAGGGCGCCCTCTGAACTGATGCCCAAAAACCGGCCCAGGTTTACCAGGCTGAACAGGACATCGCCCAGCTCCTGCTCTATGGCCTCGCTGTCGGATTCTCGCTGGGCCTGGGATAGTTCCCGCAGCTCTTCATGGACTTTCTCCCAGACCGATTCGATCCGCTCCCAATCGAAGCCCACGTAGGCGGCCTTTTCCTGGAGGCGCCGGGCGCGGGTCAGGGCCGGCAGTTGGCGCGGGACCCCCTCCAGAACCGATTCCCGCTGCTTCTCCGCTAGCTTGGCCGCCTCCCAGTTCTGCTTGGCCTGGAAGGCCCCCTCAGCCCGGACATCACCGAACACGTGGGGATGGCGGTTGATAAGTTTGGTGGTGATCGATTCCAGGCTGTCCGATAGGGAGAACAACTCCTGTTCCTCGGCGATTTTGCACTGAAACAACACGTGTAACAGCAGGTCGCCCAACTCCTCCTTAAGCCCCTGGGTGTTCTGGTCCTCGATGGACTCAATCACTTCGTAGGTTTCTTCCAGCAGGTATGGGATCAGGCTTTTGGAGGTCTGTTCCCGGTCCCAGGGACAGCCGTCCGGTCCCCGCAACCGGTCGAGGACGTCCAGCAGCTTCTGCAGGCTTTCACCCGCTGCCGCGGCCTGGTTCAAAGAGGCTTGGGATTCAGAGGGCATGGTTTTCGGCAGCCTACGTTACGCCCTGGATCAGCACTTTTGCGATTCGGTTGCCATCCAGTTCCCGGACAGTGAAGCGCCAGCTATTGAAGGTGGTCTCCTGCCCCACGGTGGGGATTTCATCGAAGCAATCGAAAAGGAAGCCGCCCAGAGTTTCGTAATCGCGCTCCTGGGGAAAAGTGCACTCCAACCGTGCTCCCAGATCATCCAGGGCCAGGGCGGCGTCGGCTAAGAATTCTTGGGGACCCAGCTGTACAATTTCCGCCTCATCCTGGTCGTAGGGGTCTCGCAGCTCCCCCAACACTTCCTCGACCACGTCCTCCAGAGTCACCAACCCCGCCGTGCCGCCAAATTCATCCACTACAATGGCGATAGAGGTTCGGCGCTCCTGGAAATCCTGCAGCAGCGAGACCACCCCCTTGCTCTCAGGGACGAAAAAGGGGGGCCGGCTGAGGCGCTGAAGGTTGACATCGGGCTGGGGCCCGTTCACATAAGGCAGCACATCCTTAGCGTAGAGGATGCCGCGCACGTCGTCGATGCTGCCTTTAAAGATGGGTATTTTGGACACCTGCCGGTCCCGCACAAGCTCCAGGGCCTCAGCCACACCAGCCCGAGTCTCCAGCGCTAGAATGTCCACGCGGGGAATCATCACTTCGTGCACCGCGGTGTCATGGAACTCAAAGATGGAATGGATGATTTCCCTCTCCTGCTGGGCCAACGTCCCCCGGTCGGCGCCCACCGCGGCCAGATCCTTGAGTTCCTCTTCGGAAGTAAACATCCGCTCGGGTCGGATGCCCAGCAAGCGGGTCACCAGGCGAGTTACCCAATACAGCAGGCTGCCCACTGGGTAGAGCAGGGCCACCAAAGCGCGCACCGGTCGGCTGGCGGCCCTGGCGAAAGCCTCCGTGTGCCGGATAGCCAGCACCTTGGGCATGACTTCCCCGAACAATAGCACTATGATAGTCACCACCAAGGATTCCAGCACCAGTAGTAGCGACAAGGGCAGGTCCATAGAATGAGCGAGTTCGGCGGCGAGCAAAGCGGCGACGAAGGCCATGGCGATGTTCACCAGGGTATTGGCGGTGAGCAGGGAGATCAGCAGGCGGCGGGGTCGCGCCAAAACGGCCAGCACCCGGGGTGGCACGGCCGCATCGGCCCCGAAGTCCTTGATCCTGCCCTGCAACCGGAAGAAAGCCGTTTCCGCGCCGGAAAAGGCGCCACTCAGCAGTAGCAGCCCCAACAGCAGAGCCAAGTATTGCCAATGGATATTCACTCCGGAGCCACTCCCTCGAGGTACTGATCCTCCAGCACTCGCAGGTGGGCTTCCTGCTCAGGCGTATCATCCTCATAACCCACCAGGTGCAGGCAACCGTGAACCACCAACCGCAGCAGCTCCCGTCGATAGGGCTGGCGGTAGCGGCGGCTGTTTTCCCGGGCCCGCTGGGGACTGATGTAAATCTCCCCCTCCAGCGGCTCATCAGTTTCATTCAGGTTGAAAGCGATTACGTCGGTATAAACGCTTTGCCCCAGGAAGCGATTTTTTAACTCTTTTAAATATTCATCGTTGCCGAACACCACCTGCATTTTGGCCGTCCCGGTCCCGGCGTCATTGAGCACCGCGGCTACCAGCCCCGAAACCGAATCAGCGGCCACCGGCGGTGGTTCACCATCCAACGTATCCACCTGGGTAGTTATCACTCGGTAGGGGTCTCATCGAAAATACTCCCCGACTCTACTGTGTCCTGCTCCTTGGGTGTTTCGGGTTTGTCCTGGCCGGTTCGATAGGGTATGCGCACGTGATAAATCCCCTTCAGAACTGAGATGATGCCGGTGCCCAGACTGGCGTCGCCCCGGATCTGCCGCAGTTCCTTGAGCGTCAGGGGACACTCATCGAGCTGGCCGTCGGACATGCGCATCTCGATGACAGTGTCGATCATCTGCTGGATATTCGGCAAAGTGGGCCCCTTGATGGAGCGGACAGCCGCTTCGATGGCCTCGCACAGCATCAGAATCCCGGTTTCCCTGGTGTTGGGCCGGGGCCCGTCGTAGCGGAAGCTTTGCTCCTTGACGTTTTCCGAGCCGTGGCTCTCAGCCACGGCCCGCTGGTAGAAATACTCGATCCGGGTGGTGCCGTGGTGCATGGGGATGAAGTCGGCCACATCCCGCGGCAGGCCATATTCCCTCGCCAACCGTAGACCTTCCTTCACATGGCTTTTAACCACTTTGGCGCTCAGATGGGGCGCGATAGTGTCGTGGGGATTTTCCTGGTGGAACTGGTTCTCGATAAAGTACTCCGGCCGGGCCAGTTTGCCGATATCGTGATAGTAAGCCCCCACCCGCACCAGCAGGCTGTTGGCGCCGATAGCATTGGCGGCCGCTTCCACCAAATTGCCCACAATGATGCTGTGGCTGAATGTGCCGTTGGCTTCCCGGCTGAGCCGGCGCAACATGGGATGGTTGAAATCGGACAGCTCCAGCAGGGTCAGGTTAGTGGTGATACCGAAGATGACCTCCAACACTCCGATCAGGCCATAGACCATGATGGGCGACAGCAACCCGTTGATGGAGGCGAACATGAGGTGGCCGGCCAGGGTGGTGATATTGGTGTACTTCAGGAACTCGATGGCGGTAATGGCCAAGGCATAGGAGGTGAGAATATAGATAATGGCGGTGAAAATCTGGCGCCGGTGCCTAAGCTGCCGCACGGCGTAGATGGCCACACTGCCGGTGAGCAGGCTGGTCAGTACGAAGTCCACCTTATTGCCCACCATAAAGCCCAGCATCAGGGCCAGGGCCACAGTAGCGATCATGCTGGTGCGGGCGTCAAACAGGATGGTGAAGGCCATGGCGACCACCGTGAAGGGGATCAGGTACTCTGACAGCCCGAAACGGTGATGAAACAAGCTGCCCATAGCCATGATCATCACGAACAACAGCGCCGTCAGCATTACAAAGCGGGTCTGCTGGAACCAGGGCCGCCGGTATACATACAGCCAGGCATAGAAGAAAGCCACCAGAAACGTGGTGATCAGGATCATCCCAATACGCGGCAGCCAGAGTTGGGCGCCGCCGGCCGATGCGATCAGCCTTGTTTTAGCGGCCGCCAGGGAACTGAGTTTCTCCAGAATCTCATCGGTCACCCGGGTGTTGGCATCGACGATCTTTTCGTTTTTCAGCACGATCCCCTTGGAAACCGGCACCCGGTCCACCGCTTCCTGTTGACGCCGCTGGGTGATCTCGGCGTCATGGATCAAGTTTGAGGGGATAAAATAGATCAGTAGTTCAGCACCCACGGAGCCCTCAACCGAGCTCGCCGCCGGATAGTGCGACAGCAAACGAGTGCGGGCTTTGGCCCAGGCCTCATCCTGGTCCATCAGGTATTCCAATTCCACCACCTCATCCACGCCCTCAGTGGTGACGGCCACCGGCGCCTCTCCCAGTTGAATTTTGGGCAACTCCAGGACCCCCTCGGCCAGCACGTCCCGGATGATCAGCGCCAGCTCCCGTTGGAGGCGGCTATAGTTGATGGGGCGCCCGGATTCGGTATTGCCCCGGAAGAAATAATTCCAGTGTGACCCGTTGATATCCAGCGGAAAGCGCTGAGAGAACTCGTTGCCCAGTTCTGCCACTGCCAGACTGTCGTGGATCACCGTCTGTTGGGTGGCAACGGCCCGGTCGTCGTATCGGTGGCGGTAGGCCCGGTCGCGGCTGCGAGCGAGCTTTTCCTCGGCCCGCCGGATACGATTGACCCGCTTGAATAATTCCTGCAGGCCGGCCAGCTGCTCCGTGGAGATGGTTTGGTCCGGATGAAACAACAAGGGCACCGAGCGCCGGGCAGTTTCCCGTTCCTGCTCCAGGGTGGCCTGGCTCTTAAGAATAGGGAAATTGAACGGGGCGATAATGGCTTCACTGGTGATCTCATTCCGATCGTAGCGATATTCAAACTGGCTGCCCACCGGATAGAGCCACGAAATGATTATGATCGTACCGATGATGATCAGGGCCCGGTAGTAGCGTTGCAGTCGAGGATCGACGGCCATTCCCATGGGACCTTTCCGCACTACGGCTTTACGTAAGGGGCTCATGCTGGTTCCGCCTCTCTCAATATCTCGCGAGCGATCAACATTCGTTGAATCTCGCTGGTGCCTTCGCCGATTGCCAGTACTTTGGCATCCCGGAAAAATCGCTCCACCTGATATTCCCGAATGTACCCGTATCCGCCGTGGATCTGGATCGCCTCGCTGGTGATATCCATCGCTATTTCGCTGGCAAACAGCTTGGCCATGGCCGATTCCTTGACCACCTTGTGCCCCTGGTCCTTCAACCAGGCGGCGTGATAAACCAGGTGTTTAGCCGCCTCGAGCTGGGTAGCCATGTCGGCCAGCTTAAACTGCACCGCCTGGAATTTATCGATGGTCTGGCCGAAAGCTTCTCTCTCGTGGGCGTAGTCCAGTGCCCGGCGGAAGGCCCCTTCGGCGGTACCCAGCGCCAGGGCCCCCACCGATATCCGGCCGCCGATGAGGACCTCCAGGAACTGGCTGAAACCTTTGGATATTTCCCCCACCAGATTTTCCAGGGGAAGCTCCATGTCCTCGAAATAGAGCGAGCGCGTATCCGAGGCCCGCCAACCCATTTTCTTCTCCGGGGGGCCGGTGCGCAGGCCGGGAGTATCGGCCTCCACCAGAAAGTTACAGATGCCCCGGTCTTCACCGTCCTCGATCAGGCGGGCGGTGAAGACAATCACGCCGGCTATCCCGGCGTTGGTGCAGAAGATCTTCTGTCCATTAACGATATAGCGGTCCCCGCGAAGCTCAGCCCGGGTGCGGGTGGCCCCGGCGTCGCTGCCGGCCTCCGGCTCGGTCAGCCCGAACGCCCCGATCAGCTCCCCCCGGGCCAGGGGAGGCAAGTATTTTTTTTTCAGCTGCTGACTGCCGAACATCAGAATAGGCATGCTGCCCAGGCTGATATGGGCCGCCACGGTGATGCCTAAACTGGCGTCGACGATTCCCAGTTCGTGGACCGCGATGGCGTAGGCCACCGTGTCCATGCCGCCGCCGTCAAACTCGGTGGGGATGGGCACCCCCATCAGTCCCAGTTCGGCCAACTTGGACACGATATCACTGGGAAACCGCCCCAGGCGGTCCATTTCGCTGGCCAACGGCTCCACCTCGCTACGGGCGAACTCGCGCACCATGCCCTGAAGCAGGCGGTGTTCCTCGGTAAAATAGCGCTGCTGCATAGTGCTCACTGCCCCCGGGTTACCATTTAACCAGCGCCGACGCCCAGGTGAAGCCGGAGCCAAAGGCCGGCAGCACCAGGTAATCTCCCCGCTTGATCCGGCCCTCCTCCAGAGCGTCCGCCAGGGCCAACGGTATGGAAGCGGCGGTAGTATTCCCATACTTATGGATGTTCGAGTAGACCAGGTCGGGAGGCACTTTCATCCGGCGGGCCACTTCCCGGCTGATACGGATATTGGCCTGATGGGGCACGATCAGACTGATGTCCTCAATGCTCAAACCGTTGGCGTCCAGTGCTTCCTGGATGACCTCCGGGAAGCGCACCACCGCATGGCGGAAAACCTCACGGCCGCCCATGCGGGGCCATTGGCGGTTGTCCTCCAGATCTTCGGCGCTAATACGGGGGGATTTTGTGGTGGTGGGAAACTCGACGAAAATCTCCCTGTAGTATTCGCCCTGGGAGTGCAGGTGGCAACTGAGGATCCCGCGGTCCTCTTCCGTAGCTGAGAGCACCACCGCGCCGGCGCCGTCACCGAAAAGAACGCTTATGTCCCGCCCGGCTGTGGACAGGTTGATGGTGGTGGACTGGACCTCCGCCCCGATCAGCAAAACGTGATCAAAGGTGCCGGTGCGGATGTATTGCTCGGCGATAGACAGACCGTAGACAAAACCACAGCATTGCACCCTGATATCCAGCGCGCCTATCTCCGGGAACCCCATTTTATGTTGCAGCAGTACGCCGGAGCCGGGGGCGTAGTAGTCCGGGGTGGCGGTGGCGAAAATTATCAAGCCGATGTCCGCTACCGTGAGTCCCGCCGCCTGCAGGGCCTTTTCTGCTGCGGGCACGGCCAGATCGGACGGTCCCTGGCCCGGCTCGGCGAACCGGCGGGTCTCGATACCGGTGCGGGTCCGGATCCATTCGTCGGTAGTGTCCATCAGGCCGGCCAGCTCAGCGTTGGTGACCACCCGTTCCGGAACGTAGGTGCCCAGTCCGGAAAAATAGGCCCGGGTCATTGCTCATTCTCCAGTTTTATGTCCTTTATCAAAAGCTGCACCCGGTTTTTCCCCTTCCATTGATCCTCCTCAACGATAAAAGCGATATCCAGGGGCTGATTCATCAATAATTTTTCATAATGGTCCGCCAGACCGAAACCGATGGCCTCAAACGTAGCCCCTTCCTGCCGTACCCTGAATTTAAGGTGTGTGGAGGACCCTCCCACCAGACTGGGCTGTCCCGCCACCTGGACCCCCCGGGCGGCGAATACCGGCCGGCGGTTACCGGGGCCGTGGGGTTCCAGCGACCTGAGGAAGCGCAGAAAGCGGCTGTCGACGATGCCCAACGGGCAGTCCCCTTCAATCACCTGGCGGGGAAGCAGTTGGTCGGCGGTGATGTTGCTATCGGCCCAGGCCAGGAACTGCTGCTCGAAGGCCGGCAGCTGTTCGCGATTCAGGGATAGTCCGGCCGCTACGGCATGTCCGCCGAAGCCCAGCAGATGCTCGCGGCAGTGGGCGAGGGCCTGGTAGAGATCGAAGCCCGCCATGCTGCGCAACGACCCCTTGCCGACACCATTTTCCAGGGCGATGACCGCCGTGGGCCGATGGAACTGGTCCCGGATACGGGCCGCCACGATACCGATGACCCCCGCGTGCCAGCCTTCACGGGCGATCACCAACGCTTTTTCCCGGCTCAGGTCATGGTGGGCGTTCACCAGGTACACGGCCTCCTCGACGGTGCTCTCCTGGATAACCTGACGACGGACGTTCTCCTCCAGCAGCTCCCGCGCCATGCTGATGGCCTGATAGGCGTTGGTGGTGGTGAGCAGTTTCACGGCCCGGCCGGCATCACCCAGGCGCCCGGCGGCGTTGATCTTGGGCGCGATATTGAATACCAGCCGCCCCACGGTCAGGTCCCGCCCGGCCATGCCGGAAACCTGTCGCAGGGCCGCCAGACCCGGGCGGGAATGCTCTTCCATGCGGCGCAGTCCGGCCTGGACCATGGCCCGGTTCTCGTCCAGGATCGGCACCATGTCGGCGGCGGTCCCCAGGGCCACCAGGTCCACCTGGTCCCACACCAGGTCCGGATCAAATCCGCCCCGGTCAGCCACCGCCAGGGCTAGCTTGAAGGCCACGCCGCAGCCGCATAAGGCCTTGAAAGGGTAAGGGCAATCTGCCTGTTTAGGATTGAGAATGGCCACGGCGGCCGGTAGCTCGGTATCGGGAGTATGGTGGTCGGTTACGATCACCTCAACTCCCTTTTCCTTGGCATAGGCCACCCGCTCGACCGCATTAATGCCACAGTCGCAGGTGATCAGCAGGTCGGCGCCAATCAATCCGGCATAGTCGATACCCTGTTGGGAGAGGCCATAACCTTCGCTGCCCCGATCGGGGATATAGGTGGATATCCGGCCCCCCACGGATCGCAGGAACAGGAATAGCAACGCGGTGGCGGTGGTTCCATCCACGTCGTAATCGCCGAAGATCAGGATGGGACGTTCCCGGCGCAACTGCTCCAGGATACGGTCCACCGCGGCCTCCATGCCCTTCATCAGGAAGGGATCATGCAATTGGTCCCGGCCGGACCGGAAGAAAGGCCCGCCCGCTGCCCGGGTGGATATACTGCGTTGCACCAGCACCCGGGCATAAACCTCCGGTACATCGAATTCCTGTTGCGCCTGCCGTACCAGCAGGGGATCAGGCGTGGTATATTCCCATTTTACGCTACCAAGCGGCAATCGATAGTGCTCATTTAAAACGTCGGCTGAAAAAAGTGGAGGCCGGCCTGTAAGCCGAATTCTGTATCCCGATAAATCGGGACGATGGCTATTCATCTGGACCCGGCCTCACGACCGGGTTCGAGCGACCTACCCGCTCCGTTTCCGGAAATCCAAGGATCCCGGAAACCGGCGAACCACCGGACCGATTGTTACATCGGACGAAGCTGCTTGGTCTTGCTCCGGGCGGGGTTTGCCAGCTCCTGAGCTTGCGCCCGGGACTGGTGGTCTCTTACACCACCCTTTCACCTTTACCCCAGCCCACAAGTGGGATGAGGAAGTCTACTTTCTGTGGCACTTTCCGTCCACCCAAACCCGGCGAGCGGCCTTGGGTGGCCCTCCTGTTAGGAGGCGCCCTGTCCTGCGGAGTTCGGACTTTCCTCTACCGGAGCTACATAGCGTGGCCCCGGCAGCAGCCATCCGGCCGGCCTCAGGTGCTAATTTACGAGGACCATGGATCAGTTTGACAGGATTGTAGTGGGGGACCGGCGGCAGTCGGGCGCGGGCTACGGCAGCGGGTCGCCGTCCCAGTACAGGATCACACCGCAGCTCTCACAGATAATAATACGGTCCATGGCCTTGATTTCCATTTGTCTTTGTACCGGTATGCGATTGTAGCACACCCCGCATGAGCCGCGGCTCAAGTTGACCACCGCCCGACCATCCCGGGCCGCCCGGATACGCTCGTAACTGGACTTGAACTGCGGATTGATCCGGGACACTAATCCTTCGCGCTCCTGGGCCAGGGTCTTATTTTGCTGCTCACTGTCGGCCAACGCCTTTTTGAGCTGCTTCTGCTGGATGCCCAGGGTAGTGCGCAAGGCCTCGGTCTTTAAGCCGTCTTCCTTGAGCTCATCAGCCAGGCGCTGATCTTCCTCCTCCAGCTCCAGCAGATGGAATTCCCCATCCTCGATCACTTTATCAGCCCTGTCTATTTCCGTCGTGAGGGCATCGTAGGCCCGGTTGGTGGAAACCACCAGCAACTGGTCTTTATATCTCTTTAAATGTTCCTGGGTATCGTCCACCGTGGCCCGCAAGGAGCGCTGCTCATGTGCGATCTCCTGAACGCGGGCTTCTTTTTCCCCGATGCCCTGGTGCAGAGACTCCAGATCGCGGTTTAAGTGCTTCACCTGAGTAGGCAGGTCGCCCAGCAGCTCTTCCAATTCCATCAGCTGGGTGTCCACCGACTGCAATTTGATCAAGAGTGCCAGGCTTTCCCGCATTAGTTGTACCCGGCCACAAAGTAAAAAAGCACCGGATGGTGCTTTGTCAGACACGAGGTGCTATACCTGCCCGTGGTTCGGTACTTCCAAGATTCAATCATCATTTTCTCCCCTTTCATGTGGGCGGTATCCGATTCGAACGGATGACCTCTGCGATGTGAACGCAGCGCTCTAACCAGCTGAGCTAACCGCCCAAAGCGGGCGTTAATTTAAGTCGGCCATGTACAGAGGGAAAGCCTTGCCTTGGTAAGCCCCGAATTATAACTTGGTCCTTCTTGAAATTCCTTCAGGCATGTATTCCAGCAGCTATACTACCACCCAATCCGCACAGTGATCGTGAGCACCAGCAGCCAGTTATGAATCCAATCGGCGTCGGCATACTGCTTTTTATGGCCTATTTCGGTTTTCGGGGATTCCAACGCGGCCTGGTAGATGAAGTCGGCCGCCTGGTAGCCCTGGTGCTGGCCATTATCCTGGCAAACCGCTTCTCGATCATGGTGGCCGGCCATATCGGGCTGGAAAGTGAATTGGGCCGCCAGGCAGCGGCGTTTATCGGCATTTTCATCGTGATCCTGATCGCCATGAGCTTAATCACCAAGGCGGTGCGCACATTGGTGGAGCTGGTGCTGCTGGGCTGGCTAGACCGGTTGGGCGGCGTACTGTTCGGAGTCCTCAAGAGCATCGTGGTGCTGGGTGTAATCATTTATATAGTCGAGAGCTTCCAGGTCACGGAAGGGTTCGTGGCCCGCCTGGAAGAACAGTCGTTCGTTTACCGTCAGGCTACCACGGTGAAAAACGGGCTTTTCAAAATATTGACTCTGGACAGCATGATCCAGGATGTTCACGACCGGGTGAAAGAGATAGAGCCCCAAGACCTTCTTCGTCCGCTTATCGAAGAGGACTGAGCCCGCTACCGTGTCCACCGCCGGACCACCAGCTGCCTGGGACCCCGGCCTGGGTGAAACCCTCCACTTCCGGCCGGCACTCACCATCATCAGCGGCTACTGCGTCACCACCGCCGGGCAGGAGGCTGTCCGGTCGCTATGGCCCATCACCGACCGGCAGGTATTGGAGCAGCGCTTCCTGGCCACTGCCGAACTATACCAGATGGTGGAACGCAAGTCTCTACCACCTTTGGGGGCCTTTCCCGATATTCGGCCGGCATTGGCGCAGTTGGATAAAGGGGGCGCTGCGCTGTCCGCGGAGGAGCTGCACCAGGTGCGCAGTTTGCTGCAAGCCGCCCGGCCGGTGTATCAATTCCTCCGGGAGCAAAAAGATATTCCCTACTGGCGGGACCAGACGGCCCGGCTGGATCCCTGGCCTGAGGGTACAGCCCGGATTGACCTGGTGGTAGATGACGACTTGAGCATTAAGTCCAGTGCCAGCCCGGAGTTGCGCCGCATCCGGCAAGCTGTCCAGCGGAGCGAGGAGCGGGTGCGCCGGCGGCTGGAGGAGCTGCACAGCAAGGCCCTGCAGGCCGGTTGGGGGCAGTCGGAACCGATCGCCTGGCGTGAGGGCCGGTTGGTGATCGCTTTGAAAGCCGGGCACAAGCGTAAAATCAAGGGGTTGATCCACGGCCATTCCGGCAGCGGCGCCACCGCTTTCGTGGAACCGCTGGAAGTGTTCGACTTGAACAACGAGATCGCCGCCCTACAGGAAGAGGAACGGGCCGAGATCACCCGGCTGCTGGCGGTCCTCACCGACGCCTTGCGCCCCTATAGCAAGGCCCTGGACCGCTGCGTGGAGACCCTGCATCACCTGGATATACACTTAGCCCAGGCTCGCTGGGCCCACCAAGTATCCGCCGTGCACCCCAGTCTATCGGAACAGGGTGAATTGCGGCTGGTGCAGGCAGCGAACCCGGTGTTGGCCGAGCACCGGGAGGTGGTGCCGCTGGACCTGGTGCTGGGTGGACCGGAGCGGGTGTTGCTGATTTCAGGCCCCAATGCCGGGGGCAAGACGGTGGTGCTGCTCACCGTGGGGTTGTTGGTGATGCTGGCCCAGAGCGGTATTTTCGTGCCCGCCAAGGCGGCCCAAATGCCGCTCTACTCGGGCCTGTTCGCGGACCTGGGCGACCGCCAGTCGCTGGAAAGCGACCTGTCCACCTTTTCGGCGCACTTAACCAACCTGCGGGATATTGCCGCCCACTGCACACCGGACAGCCTGGTGCTACTGGACGAACTGGGCACCGGTACCGAGCCCGAAGCGGGGGCCGCCCTGGCCCAAACATTCCTGGAACGCATCGGGCAAACAGGGGCCTGGTGCCTGGCCACCACCCATCTGAACCGCCTGAAACTGTGGGCCCAGGACGCGCCCGGGATCCTGAACGCCGGCATGGAGTTCGATCCGGGTAAGCTGCGGCCCACCTATCGCCTGCTTCAGGGGCGGCCCGGGGCCAGTTATGCCCTGGAGATCGCCCGGCGCATGGGGCTGGATGAGGACTTGTTGCAGCGTGCCCAGGAACTGATACCCGAGGCGGCGGTAAACCTGGAACAGCTGCTGGTCTCGCTGCGGGAGGACCGGGCCGCACTGGACCGCCGGCAGCAGGAGTTAGCCGACAGCCTTAAGGAGCTCGAAAAGCGGGAACGCAAACTGGCGGGGTTGGAGCAGGAAATCAAGACGGCCCACCGGCGGGCCAAAAAGGACGCCCTGCAAGAGGCGGAGCAACTGGTTGTGCAGATGAATCGCCGCCTGGAAGCGGCCATTGCCGAGGTTCGGAGCAAAGGGGCGGCACTTTCCAGGGAGGATATCCGGCGCGCCAAGGACCTGGTGACCGAAGAGAAAGAGCGCATTCAGGTCGACCAAGCAGACCTGATCAAGGCCCAGCCCGCGCCGCCGGCGCTCGAAGATATCCAGCCCGGCCATTGGGTGAATCTGACCGCCCAGGGCCACCGGGGACAGGTGGTCCGCCTCAGCCGCAACCGGCGCAAGGTCACAGTGCAAGTGGGTGGGGCACGGGTAACCGTTCCCCTGGAGCAGCTGAGCTGGGCCGAGCCGCCGGGGGATGATAAGGGGTCAACCAGTCGAACCGTCGCGGTGCAATACAAATCGAGCGGCGAGGGCGGCTACCGCCTGGACCTGCGCGGGGAGCGGGGCGAGGAGGCCGTGGCCCGCCTGGACCGTTTCATCAACCAGGCCATCGTGGCTGACTTGCGGGAATTGGAGATCATTCACGGCAAGGGGACCGGCATCCTGCAAAAACTGGTGCGGGAGTCGTTGGCGGAGCATCCTCAGGTGAGCACCTACCGGTTCGCCGACTTTGACGCTGGCGGGACGGGTGTGACAGTAGTGGAGCTGAAATGACTGTGCCACCCGGACCGGGCGGGAGGACTTTAGTTCACCGCTGCCGACGGATTGAGTATATTTGCCTATCAACTAACCTTAATAAAGAAGCCAATGCCATGACCAAAACACTAGCTATAAACCGTTATTCCCGACTGAACAGCCAACTGCGACTTGGGCTCCGCCGGCTGTTGTTGCCCCTGCCACTGCTACTGCCACTGCTACTTTCTTCCTGCGGTCAAGCACCGGACTACGACGTAATCATTCGCGGGGGCACTATTTACGACGGCAGCGGCGGTGAACCGTACCCGGCCGACCTGGCCCTGGCGGGGGACACCATCGCCGCCATCGGTGACTTGGATACCCTCACCGCCCGGCTGGAGATCGACGCCGCCGGGTTAGCGGTGGCGCCGGGCTTTATCAACATGCTCAGTTGGGCCGACGAGTCGTTGATTGAGGACGGCCACTCCCAAAGCGATATCCGCCAGGGCGTGACCCTGGAGGTTATGGGTGAGGGCTGGTCGCAAGGCCCCATTAGTGAAAAGATGAAGATTGAGGAGACCGAGCGCCAGGGCGATATCAAGTACGACATCACCTGGACTACCCTGGGGGAATACTTGGAGCATTTGGAAGAGCGGGGGATCTCAACCAACGTGGCCTCATTTGTAGGCGCCGCCACGGTGCGCATCCACGAAATCGGTTACGAAGACCGCCCGGCCACCCCTGAAGAGCTGGAGCGTATGCAGGCCCTGGTGCGGCAGGCCATGGAGGAAGGGGCCGTGGGGGTGGGCTCGTCGTTACCCTATATTCCGGCCAATTTCGCCCCCACCGAGGAGCTGATTACCTTGTCCGCAGTGGCCGCCGAGTACGACGGGATGTACATCTCCCACATCCGTAGCGAGGGCGATGAGGTGTTCGAGTCGCTGGACGAATTTTTCACCATTGTGAAGCAGGCCGCTATCCGCGGCGAGGTCTACCACTTGAAAGTTTCGCAAAAGCAGAACTACCACAAGCTGGACGAAGTGATCCGGCGGATCGAGGCCGCCCAGTCCTCAGGTTTGGCAGTCACCGCCGATATGTACACCTATCACGCCAGCTCCACCGGCCTGAGTTACGTCATGCCGGCCTGGGTGCAGGAAGGGGGCCACGATGACTTCGTCCAGCGGCTGAAGGACCCGCAAGTGCGGGAGCGCCTGGTGGACGAAATGGACATGATTCCCCCCGAAGATATCCTGTTGGTGAGTTTCCGGCAGGACAGCATGCGCCACCTGACCGGCAAGACCCTGGCGGATGTGGCGGCCCTGTGGGGCCAGTCGGCGGAGGAAACGGCCATGGACCTGATTATTCGTGACGACAGCCGCATCGGGACGGTCCGTTTCACCATGAGCGAGGAAAACATCCGCCGTAAGATCGCCCTGCCGTGGGTGAGCTTCTGCTCGGACGCCGGCTCCCTGGCGCCGGAACCGCCTTTCACCAACTCCCAGCCCCATCCCCGGGCCTACGGCTCCTTCGCCCGCCTGCTGGGTAAGTACGTGCGGGAGGAGCGGCTGGTATCGCTGGCCGAGGCGGTCAGGCGGCTGACTTCCTTCCCGGCCACCAACTTACGGCTCAAAGGGCGGGGCACCCTGGCGCCCGGTTATTTCGCCGACGTAGTGGTCTTCGATCCGGCCGCTATCACGGATCATGCCACCTTTGAGCAGCCCCACCAGTACGCTACCGGAGTGCAGGATGTGTTCGTCAATGGCGAACAGGTGCTCAATGGCGGTGAGCACACCGGCGCCACCCCGGGGCGGTTTGTGAAGGGACCGGGCTGGACGGGCTGGCAATAGGGGCGGCCTGAGGGGACTAATTTGTGTTGCATAACGGGTGCCGATTGTGTATACTATCGTAGCACTATAAGGAGCATCCATGCGCTTTATCTCCGTAAGGGAGCTACGTAACAACTCCGGAAAGGTTTGGCGGGACCTGCTGCCAGCTGAGCAAGAACTGATAGTGACCTCCAATGGCAAGCCGGTAGCGCTGCTGTCAGCTGTGGACGGGGACCACCTGGAGGAATCCCTGGCAGCTCTACGGCGGGCGAAGGCTATGGTCGCTACGGACGCCATGCAGCAGCACGCCTTAAGGAAGGGTCTCGATACCATGTCCTTGGAGGAGATTAATACAGTAATCCGTGCGGTCCGCCGGGAACGGCTTGAGTGAGGGTTGTTGTAGACACAAATGTATTGGTCTCTGCCTATCTAAATCCTTTTGGTGTGCCTGGTGAAATTGCTCGTTTGGTATCATCAGGAAGATTAATCCTTTGTTACGATGCCCGGATCATGTGGGAATACAGTCAAGTGCTTTCACGAGCAGAATTTTCATTTGATCCAAACCATGTGAAGGATCTGTTGGATCAGATCAAATTCTCTGGCCATCTCATCACAACTGTTCCGCTACCCATCGGATTGCCGGATAAAAGCGACGAGCCCTTTCTAGAAGTGGCCTTAGCCGGGCAAGTCGAATACCTGGTAACCGGTAATACCAGGCATTTTCCGAAGGATAGATGCCAGGGAATAAAGGTCGGGACACCGGTTGAATTCATGGAGTATTTTCGCGCGTCGATTTGATCTCGATTATCACTACGTCCTTGGGAAACCGTGGGCTTTTGCTATCCCTCCATATTTAAGCTTACATTCAGCACGTTCACCTGAACCAATACGATGCCACAACAATCCAGGCTATCTACTTTTATTACCGAGCTCCGCTGCCGTAGAGTGTTCCGGGTGGCTGCCGTGAATGGTGGTGCTCAATGGCGGCGAGCACACCGGTACCACACCGGACCGGTTTGTGAAGGGTCCAGGGTGGAAAGGTAACCAGTAAAGACCAACTAAAGGAGACTATCGTCATGGTCAAAAGAACCCTCGCGCTGCTGGCACTTCTTTTCACCGCTTCCCTGCTGCAGGGCGGCAGCCGTTTCCTGGATAAACACGCTTCCGTGGACGACGCCATTACCCTGCTGGACCTGTGGATCAAGGAGCAGCTGGCCTACCGCCAGCTGCCCAGCCTGACCATCGGCATCGTGTATGACCAGCAGCTGATCTGGGCCCAGGGCTACGGGTATGCCGACCTGGACCGGCAGGTACCGGCCACTCCCCAAACGCTCTACCGGATCGCGTCCATTACCAAGACCTTCACCTCTACGGCCATCATGCAGCTGCGCGATGCCGGCCGGCTGCGCCTGGACGATCCGGTGGTGGACTACCTGCCGTGGTTCCAATTGCAAAATGCATTTGACCAGGCCCCCGCAGTCACCATCCGCCACCTGCTGACCCACACCGCCGGGTTGCCCAGGGAGGCGGCCTATCCCTACTGGACCGACCACAACTTTCCCACCCGGGAGCAGATCAGGGAGGCGTTGCCCGACCAGCCCATGATCTATCCCCCCGGCTCCACCTACAAGTACACCAACCTGGGCATGGCCCTGCTGGGTGAGGTGCTGGCGGCGGCCTCCGGGGAGCCGTGGGATCAGTACGTCCAGGACCATATCATGGAGCCGTTGGGCATGACCAGCTCCGCCGTGATCCCCACCGATGAGCATCGCGCCCGGTCTGCGGTGGCCTACGACCGCCGCCTACCCGATGGCAGCCGCCAGGACGACTACTACCCGGTGACCAACGGCATCGCTCCCGCCGCCAGCATCGCCTCCAACATAGAGGACATGGCCAAGTACGCCATGCTCCAGTTCCGCACAGGGAGCGCCGGCGGCTCGCAGATCCTGAAAGGCAGCTCACTGGAAGAGATGCACCGCTGCCAGTTTGTATACAACAGTTGGTCCGGAGGCCGGGCGTTGGGTTTCGGCGTCACCCGGCGCAGCGGCAAAACACTGGTGTCCCACGGTGGCTGGGTGAGCAGTTACCGCACCCACCTGATGTTCAATCCCGCCGAGAAGATCGCCGTCATCGTCATGACCGGCGCCGCCGATGCCAGGCCGTACCGCTACAGCTACCAGGCCTACGACCTGGTAGGCCCCGCCATCATCGAGGCC
>CBDVAP010000012.1:0-41180 GCA_965372015.1 uncultured bacterium
GGGATCGTAATATTCTGCAAACGAAAAATGAAAATATGTATTCTCCGGATGCATAGCACTAGCCTCCAAATAATGAAGGTCTTCGGCATTTACTTTTTCTACCACTGAATTCACGCTATC
Source organism: uncultured bacterium (assembly GCA_965372015.1). Lineage (GTDB taxonomy): Bacteria > Fidelibacterota > Marinisomatia > SCGC-AAA003-L08 > TS1B11 > JACZSB01. Next base: position 121 of record CBDVAP010000012.1, read on the forward strand.
GCTGATTCATGTCAGGTTGATTAGGGGATAACAATTTGACCATTAATCCCATAAAATACTTACGGTTGAAAGTACTCATAACGTGTAACATGATCCATTAAAGAACCGTATGGCATTATTTCATTTGATTCTTCGATTATTAAATTTCCATTATTGTCATAAGTAAAATTGATTATGCGCATTAATTCATCGATTGAATTATAAAATTCCGATTTAATTCGTAATTCGTCGGTATAGTCATGCAAAACAGATTGTATTTTCTCGTTGTTTGAAGAATAATATGCTTCTTTAGTATTATTATTATCAGAATAACTAAAAATGATATAATTCTCTAATTCTTGTCTATGATATTTTGATTTCTTAATTAGATGTGAGTTAGCATATTCGTATTTATATGAATCAACGTAACCAGCTAGTGGGTACCATATTTCCTCGACAATCAAGTTTCCATCCGCATAAGAAAGCAAGGTCGAGTCTAAAAGTATGAATCCGGTTGGAGAATTGATATTACTGTTATAATTGATTTTCTTATGCGGTTTAGAGTGAGAGTTATATTCAAAAACCACATAATTAATTAGAATCTCATAATCACCGCCAAAATAGGATATTTTGGAAAGCTTCCCGTATTCTTCGTTCTCGTACTCGTATCGAATGATTGACAGAATTTCTGTAGATTCTAATGATGAGAATATCGAGATCGTCTTTAATTTTGGATCTTCATCAAATTCCAGAAGAAATGTAGAATCACTTTCATCGTTAACACACGATGAATTCAATACTAACAAAGAAAAAGCGAAAAACAACTTATTCATCGCGATCTCCTTAAACAACTTTATGCCGCCCAACGCCAATGCCGAGACGAGGGTAATGCTCGGCGGGTACCCATCGATTCACAAACGACTTGTTATTTTCTCTTTGGTGTTGCGTACCCATTATGGGTACAAATGTACTCATATTAGGTGCGAGAATCAAGAGTTGGAGTCATTGGGGGAGTTGTTAAATGTCACACGGCGTTTGCCATTCAAACTCCGACAAGTGAAAATGACCATCCATTTGAGGCCCGTGCCGATCAATCATTTTTTCTTAGCGAGGAACTCCATCAAAACAAAAACGGCACAAACATCCCGGTCGTCTTCATGTAAGCCGCATACTCGGCGCCAAACTTCCGTAGCATCTCCCTTTCCTCCGCCTTGGCCGTGGCAAACACAGTAACCGTAACCGCCAGGGCCAGCAGGCCGCTCATCAGGTCCGGGTGCTTGAAAAACACGCCCCAGCCGCCCGCGAGCAGGGAGCAGTACAGAGGATGGCGGATATAGCGGTATGGTCCTCGTGTCACCAGCGCGGTAGTGTTCTCGATGGGACCGTCCGGTTTGCCCACTACCCGCAGCAGGTAAAACCCATGGATTGCTAAGTAAAGGGAGCCGGCCAACAGCAGCCACGAGACTATCTGGTGGGCGGCGAAAGGGTTTTGGAACCAGTAATCGACGTTCACCAGCACCAGGATCAGGATGGACTCGAAGGCGAAGAAGCGGTAAAAACCGTGGGACCGGCGATCGATGAACGAGGGCCAGGAGACCCAGACGATAGGCACGGAGAGAATCGCAAAGATGAATAGTTTAAGCAGTGTCACTTCTCCCCAGCCTCAAGCCCCAAGTCTCAAGTCTCCAGTAACTTGCGTGAGGTGCCTACCTACATCCCCCCCATCATCTCCGTGGCGAACTCGCTGGTCTTGAGTTTGGTGGCCCCCTCCATCAAGCGGTGGAAGTCGTAGGTCACGCGCTTAGCGTCGATGGCCTTCTCCAGCCCTTTGATGATCAGGTCGGCGGCCTCACCCCAGCCCATATAGCGCAGCATAAGTTCCCCCGATAGGATCAGCGAGCCGGGGTTGACCTGATCCTTGCCGGCGTATTTGGGGGCCGTGCCGTGGGTAGCCTCGAAGATGGCCGCGCCGGTGTCGTAGTTGATGTTGGCCCCCGGGGCGATGCCGATCCCCCCCACCTGGGCCGCCAGCGCGTCGGATAAGTAGTCGCCGTTGAGGTTCAGCGTGGCGATCACATCGAACTCATTGGCCCTGGTGAGGATCTGCTGCAGGAAGGCATCGGCGATGGCGTCCTTGACCAGTAGCTTGCCGCTGTCCAGGGCCGTTTTCTGGGCGTTATTGGCTGCCAGCTCGCCCATAGTGGACTTGATCCGGTCGTACTCGGCCCAGGTGAATACCCGCTCGCCGAACTCCTCCTCGGCTACGTCGTAACCCCACTGCTTGAAGGCCCCCTCGGTGAACTTCATGATGTTGCCCTTGTGCACCAGCGTGAGGTTTTTGCGTCCCTGCCCCAGGGCATGGCGCAACGCCGCCCGCACCAGACGCGCGGTGCCTTCCCGGGAGACCGGCTTGATGCCGATCCCAGTGGTCTCCGGGAAGCGAATTTTGCCATAGCGCCGGGGAAAGCGCTTCTTGAACACCTTCAGAAAAGCGGCCACATCCTCGGACCCCGCCTGGAACTCGATGCCGGCGTAAATGTCCTCGGTGTTCTCCCGGAATATCACCATGTCCACCCGCTCGGGGTGCTTCACCGGCGACGGCACCCCCTGGTACCACTTCACCGGGCGCAGGCAAACGTACAAATCCAGTTTTTGCCGCAAGGCCACGTTGATGGAGCGAATACCACCGCCGATAGGTGTCGTCAGGGGGCCTTTGATGGCGATCAAGTATTGACGGACAGCCGCCAGAGTCTCTTCAGGCAGCCAGGTGTTGGGCCCGTAAACCTGGTTGGCTTTGTCGCCGGCGAATATTTCCAGCCAGGCGATCTTTCGTTTGCCACTGTAGGCCTTTTTCACCGCGGCGTCCAGTACCCGCACAGTAGCCCGCCAGATGTCCGGGCCGGTGCCGTCCCCCTCGATAAAAGGGATAATGGGCTTGTCCGGTACCTGCAACCCCTCGGCGGACTTGCTGATCGGCTCCCCAAAATCCGGCTTGGCGATATGTTTAAAATCGGTCATGATGGCCCCTGAATAGATTAGTTATAGGTTTTACTGCTTTTCGCCGCTGCTCTTGGTTTCTTTCTTATCCTTACCGGTCTCAGCGGTCTTTGTCCGCTCCCCATCTTTCTTCTTAGCCTTAACCTCAGCCTTAGCCTCTGTCTTGGCATCGCCGTCGCCCCCCTTCTTGCGGGCATAGTCGGTGATGTAGAAGCCCGAGCCCTTGAATATCAGACCGGCCCCCCCGGAGATCAGGCGGCGCAGTTTATCCTGCCCGCATTCAGGGCAGGTGGTGAGCGCGTCGGCGGTCATGCTGTGCAGCTCGTCAAAGCGATGGCCGCAGGCGTCACAAACGTAGCTGTAAGTAGGCATCTCCTCAAAAGAATCCTTACTTTCCCGGGGGAATGTTACCGCCACCGACGCCGGGTGGGCTACAGCGAACTTTGCAGGGCGGCAATGGCCACCACCTGGATGATATCATCCACCGAGCATCCCCGCGAGAGATCGTGCACCGGCCGGGCCAGCCCTTGCAGCAACGGTCCCAGGGCGGTGAAGCCCCCTAGGCGCTCGGTGAGCTTATAGCCGATGTTCCCGGCGTTCAGGTCGGGGAAGATCAGCACATTGGCCTGGCCCTGGAGCGGCGAGTTTGGGGCTTTGCGGGCACTTACAGCAGGTACCAGCGCCGTGTCCAGCTGCAGCTCCCCGTCAGCCGCCACCTGCGGCCAACGCTCCCGGAACTTGGCAGCCGCCTCCCGCACCTTATCAACCGATTCGTGCTCGGCACTGCCCTTGGTGGAGAAAGAAAGGAATGCCACCCGGGGGGTATGGCCGGTGAGCGCCTGGTGAAAGTGGTGGGCGTCGCCGGCGATTGCGGCCAGCTGCTCGGCGTCCGGGTTGGGCACCACCGCGCAATCAGCGAATGTCAGGGGCATCTCGCCGTCGGGTGGGATCATTAGGAAAATACTGGACACCAATGACGACGTGGCCGCCACTCCCACTACCCGGATAGCGGTGCGCACTACCTCGCGGGTGGCGGTGGCGGCCCCGACCACCAGGGCGTCTGCTGCCCCGATTGCCACCAACCCGGCCCCGTAATGGATCGGGTCGCTAAAATATTCGTTCAGTTGGGCCGGATCCATCCCGGCGGCGAATTTCTTGCCCCCCACCGCTGCGATCATTTGCTCTCGGTCCGCTCCTTTACCAGGGTCGACGATATGCACGTTGGACAGATCAAGGTTGTGATCGTCAGCCAAACCTTGCATTGCCAACGGTTTCCCCAGCAGTACCACCCGGGCCAGTCCTTCCCCTGCCACCCGGGCAGCCGCCTGCACCACTCGATCGTCGTGGCCCTCAGCCAGCACCACGGTTCGATAAGCGGACGCGGCTTTCCGCCCGATGGTGCTGATAACGTCAGTCACCGGAATACTTCTTTTTCAAATATTTACTCACAATGGGCGGCACGAAGCCCGACACGTCCCGGCCATAGCCAGCCACCTCCCGGATCATGGAGGAATTCAGGTAAGTGTAACGGTTGTGGGGCATCAGAAATACGGTGGCGATATCCGGCTCCATGTTCCGGTTCATCAGCGCCATCTGGAACTCCACCTCAAAATCGGACAGCGCCCGCAGGCCGCGGATGATACCGCAGGCCCCCTGGTCCCGGGCATAGTCCACCACCAGGCCCGAGAAGTGGTCCACTTCGACATTGCCCAGACTACTAGTCGATTCCCGGATCATGTCCAGCCGCTCGTCAACAGTGAACAGCGGCTGCTTGGCGGGATTGACCGCGATCGTTATGATCACCTTGTCGAACAGTCCCAGGGCCCGCACCAGGACATCAACGTGGCCGTTGGTGATGGGGTCAAACGATCCGGGATAAATCACTGTTTTCATGGTATCTTCCGTTCGATGCAGACTTTGGTCTTACCGTAGCGCCGGGTATCGACTTCTGGCGGCGTCTCCGCCCCGCTGGACAGCTCCATCACGAAACGGCCCCCAGGCGCCAGGGCGGGTTGCACTTCGGTCGCCAACTCCTCCCAGGAAATGCTGCCGTAAGGCGGGTCGGCCAGCACTATGTCGAACCTGCGCCGGCTACCGGCCAGGAAGGCCAGTGCATCGTCCTTAATAACTTCGAACCGCGCCGCGACTTGAAAGCGGTCCAGATTGGCGGCCACCAGCCCTACCGCCCGGGAATCATCATCCACGAATGTGACCCGGGCCGCGCCGCGGGACAACGCTTCGATTCCCAGGGCGCCGATGCCGGCGTAAAGGTCACAGACGAACAAGCCATCCCACGGCTCCAGACGCTGAAAGATCGACTTGCGCACTCGCGCCTTGCTGGGGCGAATCCGGGGATCGGGGCTCTCCCGCAACTTTACGCCTCGAAACCGGCCTGCAATGATAACAGTGGCGATCTCGGTTCCTCCAGGATGAACAGCACCCTTAAAAGATAGGTCTCGGTGGGAGCATCTTTCTGGCGCAGCAGGCTCATGCGGTGATAGCGGGCCGGTGGGCGGTGGGTGCTCAGCGTATTCAGGTGGCCATGGATATCCCGCAGTGTGCCGCGGATAACATATTCGCCGGTGGCGTTCTTGCCGGGTACCATCTCCACGATGTCCCCGCCGGTGGCCGTTATCTGGGCCTGCAGCGAATCGAAAAATCCGACGTAGCCATATTCGGCCGGCCGCAGGATGCCCAAGGTGTCCTCGGCTTCATAGGTCACCGACCCCAGCCAGTAGCCCGGGGCCTCCGTACCACCGGGGGCCAGCAGGTCATCCTGCCGATAACCTGCAACCATGGCATTCATCTGGGGAAGATACTGGGACAGTTCCCAACCCCAGATACGGTAGATCAGTATACCTGCCCCGGCATCCATGAAGTCGATAGTGGCCTGGGAAGGCAGTTGTTCGATAAAAGCCGCCATGATGGCCGCGGAGGAACCCGGCACCTTAGCCGCTGACGGCAGGATTACCTCCCTGTGAGCAGGAGGCGTTATGGAAATTACGGCCACTGCCCGGTATTGCACCCAGGCCTGGTAAGCCCAATAGGCCGCCACACCGATCAGGACCAGAATGACCAGGCGCCCCAACCGGTTGGCAAACGATTTCCGGAGCTTTACCGGAACCGGCGGCGCCGAGGTCTTTTGGGTCCGCCCCTGCATATGACCGATAATGACCTCTTCCGTCCCCATCGGTTCCGGTCTGGGAATCACGGCTACCGCGCCCTGCAGCCCCGGCGGCTTTAAAAGGTTTATCTCAAACATGCTTCACTGCCCACACAGCGTGGGCCAGCTCGGCGAATGCCGATTGGTTAAAACGATTATCCGCTTCCGGCGCCTCCGGCCAGTTCCAGCGCCAGAAGGGGTTCAGCAGTGAGACACTGCTCTGCTCCCGCTCCAGGATCCGCTCCAGAAAATCCTCCGTGCCGGACCCCTGGTAGACGAATACATTCTCAACTTCCGGAAACAGGGCGTCCTGCCCCTCAGCCAACTGCTCAACGAAGGTGGCACTGGGATTCCGCAGTTTGCTCTGTCCGGTAGTGGTAATGTGATGTACCTGGCCCCCATCGCGATCCAGCAGATGCAGCGCCTGAAACTCGCCCTCCAGGATCTCCAGGAACTGATCCCTGCCATCCTCCGATACCCGCCAGAACATCCGCCGCCCTCGTTCCAGCCCCGGGACCACCTTCCGGGCGTAGTTCATTGCCGAGAAAACCCCTACTGAAAGCAGCTGCTCCTGGGTACCCACAGTGGGCAGGGCGGCACTTATCGCCCGGCGTAGTACCACCGGAAAATCGATATTGAAATACAATCCCTGGGCGGGATCCACCGGGTATTGGAAGCTCTCGTAGAAGGGTGTGCCGCCGAACCGGCACTTCAGCATAAAGTCCAGCTGCTCCCCCACATCCCAGGACGGGTCCACTTCCAGCACCGAGTACTTGCAGAATGAGGCGTCGATGGTGAGGTAGAGCAACGGCAACCCCTCAGCTATGTTCTGAGCGGCAATCTGCTTGATCAGTTCGCGGACATTAGCAATATTATGGAAGCCGTCCACCGTCTGCTCCCAGGGAATAACCTGGCAGGCCAGCAGACGGACCTCGTCACCGTGGCTTTCCCAACTCAGGTACCGGACCTCGTGTTCTGAAACAGCAATGGCTAACATTGCGGAATCGCTATCCGGCCGGGAAAGTCATTCACTTCTGCGCCACGACGGCTCGCCAGAGACAATCTCCCCATGATCGAGGGCCTTGAACTTGAAAAACACAAATCGGCGTTGCTCATTAAGGGCGGATTCCGGAAACGAAATAGTCAACACCGTGCCGGTACTATCCAGTAAGATGTTATACGGTTGTCCGGATACCGGATTCTTTAGCAGGTTCTCGGTCAGGCGATAGCGAAACCAGGCGTAATCATTAATTAGCTCGGTATGGCTGCCATAGGCCGTATCGGGTGTGCCCATATAACCCGGGTCATCGAACAGCACGCTCAACCCCTTGATACCGTTGATATAAATTGTATCCTCCACCGAGCGCTCTTCATTCCATAACAGGACAGTATAAGTGGTATCCAGCATGGTGTCCCGCACAGACCGGGATACGGTAAAAGTAGTGTCCAGTTGGGTCAGCAGTATTTCCGGAATGTACACCGTATAGGGTACCCCGTCCACGTGAACGATCTGCTCCCCGATGAACGTAGTATCGCCGATCAGGGAATCGTGGGTCTGGCTGATCAGCTGGAAGAGAAAACGGCCGTCGGTGGTATAGTTATCAGTGATGGCCCGGTAGAAGTCCTCGGCGGCCTGGATAATGGTCATCCGGCGGCGGCTTTCATCACGGGCTCGGTCCTCTTCGGCCCAGATCGTCTTGGGAACATAGATCACCACGAACAGTAGCGCCACTGCCAACACAACTCCCCAGTCGAGGATCACGCTGACAAGATTATGGGGCAGACTGTGCCACCAGCGTGACAGCCGGCTCCAGGCTTGGCCAATACTATCCAGTATCTGTCGAATTTTGTCGTTATTCACCTGTTGGGTCCTTTTCAATTGTGCTGTCCGGTTCAACGATCAGCTGCTTTTCCCACCGTGCGATCAGTTTGGCACCGATTCCATCGACTTTTGCCAGGTCTTGGATGGTCTGAAAGTATCCGTTTTTGGAGCGATAGTCGATGATTTTTTTTGCCAGCACCGGCCCGATCCCTTTGACAGCTTGTAGTTCGGCGCTACCGGCCCGGTTAATATCCACCGGCCGGGCAGGCAAAGTCCCCCAGCTGTCATCGTTACCGGCCGTAGCCAGATAACGCTGGGACCCGGCCTGAAAAGCTGCCAGGTACTGCCGCCGCTGTTCACGTTCATCTTCCCCGGGCAGCTCCCAATAATCTCTGGCCATCTTGGTGAGCAATCCCACCAGAAAAAGCACCGTCAACAGCTGCAGGATGCGTCGCTCTGCGGGGGTGAATAATCTCACTATCCTTCGAACTTCCTGAATCGCTCCGCCTCGGGAATTTGCGTTTCCCGGCCTTGCAGCTCTTCATATGCTTTCCGCTGCTCCCGCGTAATCTGCTGCGGCGTAGTTACCTGTATTCGTACTAACTGATCTCCGCGGCCGCGACCCCGCAGCTCCGGGAAACCCTTACCCCGCATGCGCAGCAGATGCCCGGATTGGATGCCTGCGGGAAATTTTAGATTCGCCATCCCTTCGAGGGTGGGCACCTTGATGGCGGTCCCCAGGGCCGCCTCGGCAAAGGAAATAGATACATCCAGCAATACATCACTGCCGTGCCGGGTGAGAATAGGATGGCGCTGCTCGTCAAACATCACAATCAGGTCGCCGGGGGGGGCGCCGCGGCGGCCGTGGTTACCTTCGCCTGTGAGCGTCATATAATTTCCGGCGGCCACCCCGGGGGGCACATCAATCTTGATCTCCTTGGTCATTTTGGTGCGGCCCTCGCCATGGCAACTGCCGCAGGGCTGCTTAACCACTCGGCCGGTGCCACCACAATTACGACAGGGTTGCACATTTATTATCTGCCCCAGCAGGGTACGCTGCATCTGTCTGATCTCACCGGTTCCCCGGCACTGGGAACAGGTGATCATCCCACCACCGCCGGCCGCACCGGAACCGTCGCATGTGCGGCAGGATTCAAACCGCTTGACGCGGATGGTCTTTTCTTTCCCGGTGGCAATTTCTTCATAGTTGAGGGGGATCGCCACCCGTAGATCGCTGCCGCGAGTTGTCCGCTGACGGCTACGGCCGCCGAAAATCTCGTCGAAACCCAAACTCCCAAAGCCGGACATAAAGGTGTGCAGGGCGTCCGACAGGTCGAAATCGAAACCGCCCGGCTGGCCGCCGTTACCCCGGACTTGGCCGAACTGATCGTATTGGGCCCGCTTCTGGGGATCGTTGAGCACTTCATAGGCCTCGGCGGCTTCTTTGAATTTCTGTTCCGCCTGGCTGTCCCCCGGATTCTTGTCGGGATGGTACTTCAGGGCCAGTTTACGGTATGACTTCTTGATCGCCTCCTGGCTGGATTCTCGCTCAACACCAAGGATCTGGTAGTAATCGGGCATGCGGCTACTCGCTTACTATCACTTTAGAATGCCGGATGACACGGCCCCGGTATTTATAGCCTGGTTCGAACTGCTCCAGCACCGTTCCGTTGGAAAATTCCTTCGATTTTCGGGTCATTAGCGCCTCATGCAATTCCGGGTCGAACGTCTGCCCCACAGCATTGATTTCTAAAACCCCCTCGGACTCCAACGTCTTGACGAACTTCTCCACAATCAGCGCTACCCCCTGCAAGACCGAGTCATCTTCGGGTATGCCGTTCTGGCGGGCGTGCTCCACGGTGCGTCGGAGATCATCCAGGATGGGCAGCATCCGCCCTACCATATTGCTGCCGCCATATTCGAGAAGTTGACTTTTCTCCCGATTGGTGCGCTTGATGTAATTGTCGAACTCGGCTCGCAGGCGCAGGTATTTCTCCCCGAGGTTTTCCGGCCCCGGTAGCTCCTCCGGCTCGGCGGACGGGCTTTCCTTAGCCGTAACCGTTTCAGCCGTCTCGCTGGTGGCCTCGTTCGCGCCTCCGGATTCCTGGCCGTCGGGCTCAGGTGCCGCCGTTTTGCGCCCCCCCTTGCCAGTAGCGCCGGCTACCGCTTGACCGGGGTCCGGCCCCCGCGGAGTCGGTTTGGATTTACTCGGCATGCAGCAGGTAATCTCCCGTCACTAATAAAATTCGGCCACCGTATCAGCCAGAAAATCCAGCACCGCCAGCGATTGAGCATAGTCCACCCGTTTGGGGGCCAAGATCGCCAGGGTACCGGTCCGGCTGCGTTGGTGAAACTTGCGGCTGATGGTCGTAAATGTTTCCAGGGAACGGTCATGGTGCTCCGAGCCAATGGTGACCTGGGTCTTTCCATCGTCGCCACCGGCCCAGGCCAGCTCCCGCAGGCGATCTTCGTCCTCTACTAAGCCCGCCAAGGTAGTGACAATCTCCTGGTCGTCGAATTCAGGGCTGAGCAACATCCGCTGCAGGCCGTAGACGTAGAGCTCGCTCTGCAGCGGCAGCGTGAACAGCTCCTGGGAATGTTCCAGGATCAGGGAGACTATCCCCAGGTCATCGACCAGAGTACCATACAGGCGGGGAACGATGACCCCTTGAATATCTTCCAGCGATACACCGCACAATCGTTCTCGGAGGATCTCTTCCACCGTCACCAGCAGGCGGCTGTCCACCTGCCGGTCCAACTCCACCACCACGGTTTTCACACCGCTGCTGTCAAACTCCATGATAAAAAGCACCCGGCTCTCACTGACGGGCACCAGCCGGATGCCGGTTAATAGGGCCTTGGAGTTAACCGGCGCCATACAAATTCCCACCCCGTGCGAAAGTTGCGAGATGATATGGGCCACCACCTGCAGGTAATGAGCCACATTGCCCGATATCTCCTCCAATTCCTGTCTGATCCTGGACTGCACGACGAAGTTCAAATCCACGACGGTCATCAGCTGATTGACATAGGTACGGTAGCCCTTGTCCGTAGGCACTTTGCCGGCGGAAGTATAGGGATGGGAGAGAAAACCGCCCCGCTCCAGTAAGGCCATGGTATTGCGAACGGTGGCCGGGCTCAGCGGTTTATCGAAACTGCCGGTTAGACGTCTCGAAGCTACCGGTGTGGCAGTACGGATAAAGTCCTCTATCGTTGCCGACAGCACTTTCCTTTCCCGCTCTGTGAGAAGCTCGGTCATATCAGTTAAAATTAAGGTTCTGCACCGGGAACAATCAAGTCGTGGTGGCCGGGGAGCACTACTGGCTTTCCAGCAGCCTCTGATGGATGAACTTGCTGATGCTGCGCGCACTGCCAACGATCCCCAGCAGCACGCCGAAAATGATCAGTGCGATGCCCAGCTGCGGCGGCCGGATCAGCCGGTACAAAACAAACTGTTCCAGGACATAATTCATCACGTCGATCAACCCCAGGATCGCTCCAACGGCTATGGTACTGCCCAACAAGCCCTGCAGCATGCCCTCGACCAGGAATGGCAATCGTATAAAAGCGGGGGAAGCGCCCAACAGTGATAACGTCTCTATGGTCTCCCGCTTAGCATAGATCGACATACGAATGGTATTGGAAACCAGGAAGATGGCTCCCAGCAGAGCCACCAGGCCCAGCGCCAGGCCCCCATAGACCGCAAAACGCAAATAACGCTCCAGGATGCGCACCAGCTCCCCCCGGTAAGCCACATCCGTCACGTGTGAGATTGTGGCGATATTATCGGCTATCCGGTTAATGCGGCGGGCGGTACGGTAGCCGCGGGCCACATGGACGATGGCCCCGGCCGGCAAGGGATTGGTACCTAACACTTTCACCACGTCTTCACCGAATTCCTTCTCGAAAATGGCGGCAGCCCGCTCTTTACTGATGAACTCGGTGCTGGCAATACCCTCAATATCCTTCAATTGCTGATAGTCCTTGAAGGCCTCCGGGTTGGTCAACAATGGATCGAAGAATACGTCGATACGGTATTGGCTCTGGAGGCGGCGGGTAGCCCGGTCGAAATTACCGAATATTACGTAGGCCCCGCCGAAAAGCACGATCGTCAGGAAGACCGTCAGCATGGATCCCAGCGCCGGGACCCGGGCCCGCCACAGGGAGCGGAAGCCCTCACTAAGTAAGAATAGAACCTTATCGATCAATCCAACAGCCTTCCTTCACTGATTTCGATCAGCCGGCCCCGTTTCTTGGTCATCAGGGTATAGTCGTGGGTGGCCACTACCACGGTACAGCCGTGGTCCTCCGCCAGAAATGTCAGCAGGTCCAAAGTCTCCAGGGCGGTGGCGGCGTCTAAGTTTCCGGTAGGTTCGTCAGCCAGGATGATGTCGGGATTTTTCACCACGGCCCGGGCAATCGCCACCCGTTGCTGCTCGCCGCCGCTGAGCTCCCGGGGATAATGGTACACCCGTTCCGATAGCCCCACGTCTTCTAAGGCCGAGTAAGTGCGCTCACGGATATCCCGGCGGGGCATTCCCAGAATGTGCAGGGGCAAAGCTACATTATCGTACGCATTCCGGTCGGGCAGCAGACGAAAGTCCTGGAATACCAATCCCAAGGTACGCCTCAGGCCGGGAATGCGGTTGCGCCGCGTGCGTCCCGTAATGTAGCCATTGATTTCTACTTCCCCCTCCTGGGGCACCAGTTCTGCGTACATCAGCTTAAGCAAGGTGGATTTTCCCGCCCCGGATGGTCCCACCAGAAAAGCCAGCTCCCCGGCGTTAATTTTGAAATTAATATCAAAGACGCCTGGGCCGCGCTGGTAAGTCAGGGAAACATTTCGCATCTCAATCATGGCGATAATTTACAAGCATCCGGGGTCCCCGGAGCTTCAGTTTACCTCTAGAACATCAAGGTTGTACATGTAAAAGGTGAAGGTGGCATAAATCGCTAACAGGACCAGTCCCGAGTATCGTTTGACCCCCCGCTGATACTTTATCAGTGGCAGCAGGGCTACAGTTAACCCCAGCATCAACGGCATCTGTATATAGCGGGCGTTCGGGGGTACCTCGATAGGTTGCAGCAGGGGGATCACCCCCATCACAGCCATCAGGTTGAATACATTCGATCCAATAATATTACCCAGTACTATCTCGGACTGCTTACGGAAGGCGGCCACCAGTGAGGTAGCAAGCTCGGGCAGGGAGGTTCCCAGCGCCACGATGGTCGCTCCGATTACCAGCTCGGCCACGTGATAGTGCCGGGCTATGGCTATGGCGGAAGTGGTGAATACATGGGTCCCAAAAACCAGCGCACCAAGCCCCAGGATAATAGCCGTAATGAACCTGCCCGGTCCGCCGGGGTGCTGGGTGCGGGTAACATCGCCGGTAATGGTAGGGCTTTTAGCCAGTCGATACAGGTAAAGACAAATGCCGATCGTTAAGGCGGCGCCGTCCAGGCGGCCTAACCGCCCATCTGAACTCAGGGCAATGAACATAACCGTTATCCCGATCACCAGCAAAATATCCTGCCGCACTTTTAGATAGGATACGGTCACCGGGAAGATCACCGCACTGGCCGCCAGGATCAAGGACACGTTGGCAATATTGGAGCCGATGATATTCCCCAGGGCGATGTCAGTCACCCCGTGCAGGACCGAATACAGACTGACGGTAAACTCGGGCAAACTGGTGCCGAAAGCCACCACGCTCAGGCCGATCACGATGGGAGCGATGCGAAACCTCAGCGCCATCTGGGTGCCGCCCCAGACCAGGCCCTCGGCGCCCAGGTATATCAGTAGCATCCCGGACAGCAACAGGATGACAGGCAGAGTCACCGGTAAAGCCCTGCCCGGTCGATATATTCGGCCACCGCGGTTGATAGAACACCGGCCTCCAGTCGTTCGCCACGGATACTTTCACGTACTGCGGTGGATGTCAGGTCGCTGCTGAAATCTATGAAGGTGGCCCGGGACCGCAATCGTTCGTCGGGCACTGATCCCGGCCGGTGAAAACAGATCACCTGCACTAACTCCACCAGGCGCTCCCACTGCTCCCACTCGGTGAAACGGGCCGCCTGGTCTCCGCCGATAATCAGGTAGTAGTGCGCCGCACCTTCCCGTTCATGCAAATATCTGATGGTCTCGATGGTGGGAACAGCCCGCTTTTGCTCCAGCTCATAGGTCAACACCGTACTTCCCGGTAATTCCTGTGCCAGCAGCTGAGCCATGGCCAGGCGATGGGTGGGGCCACTCAAAGGTAAGTGCTCACTGAGCAGGGCCTGAAAGGCCGGGACCAGGTACAGTATATCCAGCGGAATCTGCCGGATGGCCCGGGTTACAATTTCCTGGTGAGCCCGATGCGGGGGATCGAAACTGCCACCGAAAACCCCCACCCGATTCATTCATACAACCGTTTGAAAAGCGCCAGATCGAATTTTTCTTCCCGGGCCTGTTGAATATAACCCCCACCTTCCTCCCACATTGCAGGGTCCCGGAATCTATCCTTTTCCGCAGAGTGATAGGCCGCTGCTCCTTCCAGGTCTTCCTCCAGGATGTGGGAGATGATAATTCCCACCCGCGCCTGATCGGCATAGGGGGTATCATAATACTGGGCTAGGACCTTTTCGAAATAGAGCCGGGCGCTGGACAGACGACCCCATTTCAGGTATTGCCGCCCCGATTCATAGTGCTTACGGGCCAGCTTCAGCCGCATCAGCGAAATCTGCTCTTCCGCCTCAGGCCGGTATTCACTATCGGGAAAGTCGTCGATGAAGGACTGGAGTTCGTCCATAGCGTCCAGGGTAGCGCTCTGGTCCCGCTGATAGCCGGGGGACTGGGCCACCAGGCATTCGGCGATACGGTAGCGGGCTTGGACCTGGTGCTCGGTGCCGGCCCAGCGGCGCAACAACCGCTCGAATTCCAATTGAGCCTCCACATACTGCTCCTGCCGGTAAATGCATTCGGCATAGTAATACTGCGCCTCCACGGCCAGATTACCGGCGGGATTATTGAGCACCACCCAGTTGAATTTTTCAGCCGCCCGGGACCACTTTTCGCGCTCAAAAAAGGCCTGCCCCTTTTCAAAGTATTGGTCCGGCTCATCCTGCTCGTCCTTGCCCCGGCCGGCGCAACTCAGCGCCACCAGAATCACACCAGCCAGAAATATTGTATACGACGGTCTAGGCATGGATAGGGGTTCGCGCCGGCGCAGTCTACCAGGCCACACTCAAGGTCGCCCCGCTGAAGCCGTGATCCTGAGCCGGATCGAACCTCAGGCTGCCCTGCAATTCCAAGCCTCGTTTGCGGTTCCATTCCGCTGTGGAGAAAATAGCGTCCACCGCGCTTAGAACATGGTTGAACATCAGGGCCGAAATAGCGTAGCTGGCGGTGCTGCGCAATTCGTTGGAGCGCTCTCGCTGCCGCAGATAGGCATCCCGGTTGTCCGACCGGGCCAGCAGGCCGGATTTGGTCTCCTCGATTTTGGGGCTATAGGGATCGGAGTCGTCCCAGCCGGAAAAGAACTGATTGTATTTCCCGATGTTCTCGTAGTATTCGTCGTTTTTACGAATATACAAGGCGGAATCGCTGTCGGAATTGATTAATTGGATCAGCAGGGCGCCGTCCTCGCTGGTTTCGCCCATGATCTCCGGCCAACCGTCACCGTCCGCGTCGACGTAGAAGTTCAAACTATGGGAGCCTTCAATACCGATGGTGATTTCTTCCCAGCCAGCGCCGAACAGCGGGGCTCGCAGCACCCAATCGCGGAAGTCCCAATGCTCATCGGCAAACTGTTTGTAGGCCACCACTTCATCCAACCCGCTTTGATTGTACTTGCGCCACAGCAGTATCGCAGCTACTTCCGCCGCCAGGAAGCCGGCCGTCTTAACCGGACGGTGGGCATATAGCTGCCCGGCGCCGGGAACCGCCAACGACATGAGCATGGCTTTTCCGGGAAACTTGGTGCGGAAGGGGCTCAGCGAACTGTCGATCACGCTGTCCGATACCTGGACCGGGTCCTGCCAATTACTCCCGGAAACAGAGCGCCGGCCCACCGCCGATCCTGGTAGCGATAGCAACGCGGATCCGGGGGGAGTACCCCAGGCCAAACCGATCAGAATGACCAGGATCGCTGTAATACGCATAGGTCGTGATGCTCCTTATTGAAAATCGAACAGCAGTGAAAAATAATGCCGGTAGTTTTCCCGAGCACCCCCCAGCATGGTGTGAATTTCATACGACAGGGCAAAAGGGAACACATAAAAACTATACCCCGCCAGACGCAATTCCAGGCCCGCCGACCAGCGATAACGGTTTTCCAGCCAGGAACCGCTGAAGGCATCACCCGCTTGCACGATCCCCCCGATGCTGGCGTTCTGCACAATTAGCTGCGCAATGGGAATATGCCGCTCCAGCAGCACCGGCACCCGCAGTGACAACGTCTGGATCATCAGGTTGGGTCCCTGGGCGGTGCTATCATAATAAGTGCTTCCCCGCAGGCCCGGTAGTCCACCACCGAAAAAGTAGAAAAAGTCATCCACTTCCTGATTGGAAAGCCAGCCCAGGTCGACCCGGTATGTAGCCCCGATCTTATTCCGCCGATGAAGGGCGAAGTTCCGGCGGAAATTTAGTAATAATTTAACTGTATTGTTAGCCACGAACTCAGGCGCCAGGGTGCCGTAATCCTCGTTGATACCGAATCCGCCCACCAGATCATTTTTCTCAGCCCGCAGTTCGAGGCCCACCGCGAACCCTTTTGTGGAAAACATATTGCCGCCGTACTCCGGGGGCCGGGCGCTATAACGCCAGCGGGCCGTCAAGCTGGACCCCACAAAGTAATCGAAAGAGATGGACCCTTGCAGATCCGCCAACTTTTGATGGACGGTTTCCCGGTAACGGCTGTGGGAAACTTCCAGCCAGAATCGATGCAGTCCCTGCGGTAGCCGCCCACCAACAATACCCTCCAGCAGGTTGAAGCGCAGGTCATTGGTGCCCTGATAGCCGTAATAGTCAAATCCCTGGCTCACATGGCGTTGCACGGCATAGATCTCGGCATACAGGGTCGGCTTCAACCGGCTGAACTCGAACATCAGGAAATAGTCGGTATCCTTGAGCCGGTTGCTGCTGGCGCCGCCGAACAGGAACAGCCGGTCGATCACCTCATTGGCGTACAGGTAGAATCCCGGTTTTACCGTGCCGTAGTCGATCATCAGCCGGGGGAGGATGAACGGCCGGGACATGCTCTCCACGTAATCGTGGGCGGCCAGCGCGGTATCGGTGGTTTCCATCGGCGAGGTGGGCCACTGGCGCCAGTAGTCCGGGGCATACCCCACCGACTCCTGGTCAATCAGCCGTGGCTCGGGCAGGTAGGCGATCTGGTAGCCGCCGTCTGCATATAAGCTGTAGAGCACCTCTCCGTCAGCGTTCATCGCCGGCATGAAGGCCCCGCCGGTGGCATTGGTAATATATCCCTGCCGGCCGTCGGCGCTCAATAGGTACAGATTGAAAATGCCGCTGGCATCCGACCCCAACACCAGGCCACCGGGGCCCATATCAGGCTCACGGCTATCCGCGGCCAAAACCGGCGCACCAGGCAGGTACGGCCGGACCTCACCATCAGATAAGGCCACCGCCAGCAAGTCGCGGCCGTGGTTGGTGTTGGCGTCACAGATGAGCTGGTCGTCCGACTGGTCCCAGCTCAGCGAGTACAGATAAATTCCATCGTTAAAGTTGGTCAGGGCGCTGTCTGCGCCAATTTCTAAGTCCAAAAGCCGGATATTGGAGGTGCCGTCGTAAACCGTCAGGTAGGCCAGTGTGCCCCCGTCACCCACCAGGATCGGTGAAGTGGCCCGCTTGGCATAGGTCAACCGCTCCTCACTTTCGTCCTGTAGGTCATATTCGTAAAGGTCCAGCCAGCGAGCGCCGGTTTCTCCGGGGTCGCTACGGGCGGCGTAATATATCCGCTCACCGTCCAGCGACCAGCAGGGCGCCGACCGGACGCCCTCCGCCAATTTCTCCGACTTCCCGGTGGCGAAATCGTAAAGGTAAAGGTTGGTCTGGCTGAAATAATCCGACTCCGCGTTGGACAGAAAAGCGAAACTGCGCCGACCGGGGCGCCACACCGGGTGCAGGTTGGCGGTGCCCTCCCCCACCAGCACCTCACCGGTTACCGGGTCATCCAGCACCGCCTGCGTCCGCTGGAAATAGCTCTTCTCCAGCTCCGCGCTCCATTCCCGGTACAGCTGCTCGCCGGAAGTGCCGGTGACGCGCCGCAAGGCCCGGTTCATGGACACGGCCCAGGGCGTGGACATCTCCCGGGAGATTTTCTCCAGCACCGACGGCCCGAAGCGCTGGGCTAAGTAGGTCACGAAAGCAAAGCCCTGGTTATAGGCGCTCTCGTTGCCGATCCCCCGTTTGCCGAAGGAACTCATCCCCGCCAGGCTGAGCAGGTTATCGTTTAGCACCCGGTCCCGCAGCAGCATGTCTCGGTGCGAGTCCCAAAAGTCGTAGTTGGCGCCGGGGTACATGAACTCGGCAGCCCCCTCGGCGAACCAGGGCGGGATATTCACTCCCGGATAGGCGTACGATACCAGGACATTGGGGTAGCCGTAGAGCACGTCCTCCCGTTTCTCGTCCTCATAGTCGATCCATTGCAGGTATACTCCCGGCACCCGGTGAGAGAATTTCATGGAAGTGGCTAGTTGGATGATATGGACGAATTCGTGGGTGATCACCCCTTGCATCCAGCGATGGCTGCCGCGCAGGTCGTAGTCCAGCGGCCGGGCCCAAATCTCGATCTTATTATCGAAAAAGTAGGCCAGCCCGTTGGAGGCGTCGTCCACGTCCTTGATGATCAGGTTGGTCTTGGCGGGCGGCTCGTAATTGTATAGCCTGGTGATGGGGCCGTAGACTTTCTCGGCCACCGTGGCCGCTTCCCGGGCGGAACGCTCGGTGCCCTGGTGAAAATGGATCAGAAAATGCTCCGTCTCGAAGGACTGCCACTCCAGTTCGGGGTGGTTATACCACTGCTGGCCGCTGGAGGACACAACCAGCACGGCCAGGGCGGCAACCAGCGATGGCAGTCGCCGGCGAACCTGGCTCATTTCACCACTGCAATTTTTACCAGAGCCGATTCGGTCCGGGCGCCCTCAACCTCCACCACCGCATAATATAGCCCCGAAGGATTATCTCCCACCTGCCAGACCCACTCGTTATAGTCGTTGGTGGCCAGGTTGGTCAGGGTTATATCCTCCACCGGCAATCCATCGATGGTAAATATCCGGATGTTGGCCCTGGTGGCGCTGCCGGTGTAGAAGCGAATAGTGGTCCGTCCGGCAGTGACGGGATTGGGGTAATTGTATACCCGGCCCTTGTCCAGTACCGCCGGTTGGGGCACCTTGTCCTGGCCGTTGTTCAATGATCGCCTGTTGCGGGAGTGCCGCCCCTGCGGCGTGACCCACTGCATATTAAGCGAGTCCGGCTCGAACCAGTGGATGCGGTCGCCGTTGGCCAGACCCACGTGGCCGTCGCTGGTGTGCATCAGGAATAACTCATCGGGCGCGGTCTGTAGCCCCAGGCGCAGCTGCTCATGGCCCTCGGGGCTGTAGATGGCAATGTCGCCACTCTCGACCACCACCAGCTCGGGTCGGATGTCGCCGGTGAGGTTGGCAATGAGGACTACTCCTCTTAAATCTCCCTCCACCGGGAATCCATCCAGAACAATGCCGTTATCATTCCTTACCGTTAATGTGGAAGGGGCCTGCATAGGGACCTCGACCTGCTCGTCGTACCCATCTCCATCGATGTCCCCCCCGGATACCCAATATGGATAAATGTCCATAAAAGAAAGGGGCGATGCCAGGTAGCGGACGCGGGTGGTATCGGGCGGCAGCGGCACAGGGTTGTCCTCCACCCAAATGGTCAGTTTGCCTATATCAAAATGGGGATGGACCGATGGAACTCCAATTCTGGCTACCCGGACCGTATCCGCCAGAGAGAACTCCAGTGTCCCATCGGGCAGATACCGTTGGGCCAAATATCCGGGGTCCATCAATGTCATCCCCCAGAACCCCTCTCCTGGGCTCGACACCGCATCATACTCGCTTATGATGATGGGGGGTATACTATCAATCAGAATCGCGACCCGCCGATCCCCCAGCCACAGCGAATCCCCCAGCTCATATACCCAGGTATCGCCGTTGAACCCCAGCAACCGGCTCCCCTCCGGCAGACGGGTGATCTCCACCACTGGCCCACCGGCATCTTCCCCCACAATAAAGCTCAAGGTATCACCGGCCGCTCCGATCCGGCTGATAGCAATGCCGCTCTCTGCGCCAAAGTTCAGGCGGCTGGAGGGGTGCGTCCCACTATCCAAACTCAACCAACGCTCTTGATTTCCCGCCAGCCGGTCGGGGTTGGTCACGAAATAGCCCTCGTTGCCGGCGTACCACAGGTCCCAGCGCCAGCCCTGCTCCGGATGGGCAAACAGGGTCATGGATGGGAAGCCCAGGTCAACCGCGCCGTCGGCTTCGAGCAGGGCCACCGCTCGGGCTACGGGCCGGTTATTGATCCCGGACATATCCGCCGTGTACCGGGTCTCGTCAATATGCCAGATCAGCAGGCCGCTACCGGGTAAACCAATATCGTAGTTAGCTACACTGGTAATCACCCCCGAAGTGGCGGTATCAACACCCACTGAGTCCACCAAATAATCAAAATAGTGCGGTAAGCGCAGATCGCCATCCACCTCGTAAAGGTTGCGATATAGCAGGCTGTCCAGGTCCACCCCCGCCTCGGCCCCGATCCAGTTGACCCGGTTTTCCACCAGCAGGTATTCGTACCGGCTAAGGGTGATGCGCCCGATCCGGCCCCCTTCCAGATGGCGGGCGGTCAAAGCTTCCGGGCCGGACAACTCCAGCGGCTGCTCCCATCTCTGGTGTACCCTGGTCCAGGCTGTGGGGGGCGCGGGAATCAGGCCCCGGCCGTTGTTGGAGCCCAGGTCCATCAGGCCGAACAGCCCTACCCCGGCTTCCCCCTCAACAGTATCGAACAGGGGCGGGAAACCCAGGGCATAGCCCATCAGCAGCGCCAGGGTGCCGGTCAGGCCGGTCTGCAGGTCGCAATAGTCCTCGGCCCCGTAGAACAGGTCATCGGCAATGTCGTAATAGATGTGGTTCTGGCTCTCGGGGGCCAGGATGATCGGAACACGGTAAATTGAGCCGTCGGGCAAGGGGATACCGCTGCTGCCCAGGGCGGCCGTCATCATGGCCGGGTCGATATAGGCGCTGGGAATATCCAGGGGCGTAGGGTCTAGCGTCTCGTAGGCAAAATCCTGTCCTATGCCGGCGTGGAATATCACCACCAGCTGGTAGGCCCCCAGGTCGACGCCATCATAATAGGCTGTCCTTATAACCGTATCCGCCAGACTGACCAGCAGGCCGTCACTGGAGTCCTGGTCCGTCACCGGGCGGTAGGAAGCCATGGTTCCCACCTGGATCGGCGGTTCGGCCTGGGGCGGATACACCATGCTACTAGCCGGGTCCAGGTCCACCAGGTCCCCGGACACTTGCCGGAAGTAGTTGCCTACGGCCAGCAGCTGATCACTGAAGTAGTTTGCGTCGTGTGGGGGGCGGTCTACCCGGAAACCGTCACAATTCAGCGCTTCCGCATCCTCCGTCAGGAACTGCCCGTCGCCCGTGGTGGAGACATTAACGTCCGCCTCGAAGGCCACCCGCAAGGCCAAGACCCTGATCGTATCGGTGGTAGCGTACGCCGGAGCGGCCATGCTGGGGGCGGAACTCTGGCGAATCTGAAGGTGCGGCCCGCTTTGGGCCGCCAATCCGCTAAACAAGCCCACTCCAAGCAATATCCAGCCAGAAAAAATCCCGCGCCGGTAATAACGCGGGATTCTATCGCGGTTCATCAATGGGCGCTAGAAGCTCATGTTGAGGGAGAACCGCATGGTGTTGGTCAGCGGGTGGCCTTGCTCCCCGTAAATGTAGCCGAAGTCGAATCCATAGGGACCGTAATGGATACCGGCGCCAAAGGTGGGATTGAACAGTTTGCCCAGCTTGTCATAGATGTATCCCGTCCGGATAGCGAAATAATTGGAATACCAATACTCCAGTCCAACGTTATGGGTGATGGTGTTCAACTCATCCATGAAAGTGAAATCAGAGTGGTTGCCCAATTCGATGTTCTTGCCCACTGTATCAATGAACCCCTTCCCGTCGATGTCCACATCGCCGCCGTATTTCCAGTCATCATACCAGGATGTGATCAGGGCCAGATACCAGGAATCGGTATGCGGAGCTTCCAGTTTACCTTTGCTATTGAACTCGCCGGCTCCGCCCGTATCGGGATTCCCGTCCTCATCGAAGCCACCAATAATAAGGTCGCCATCCAGGTCGACGCCGGGATGACTGGCCACCAGCATTTTATTAACGTCATAGATCAGCGCGAGCCGGTTAAACTCCCCCTGGATCAGGTTCCACTTGAACCCCATTTTCAGGTTGGTGGGCTGGGGATCGGCTTGGTCCACGTCGATAAAGGCAATTTTAGGACCGATATTGGTCACGGACACACCGAAATCAAAGCGCTTAAAGGGAAACTGCCGGCGGTAATACGAGAAATCGAAGGCAATATCCGTGGAAACACCCGAACCGCCTTCAGCTCCGGTGGTGACTACCGACAAGCTCTGATGAATAATCTTGACGTTCACTCCGATCGCCGATAAAGTAGACATCTGCGTGCCGAACCCGACGGTCGCGGCCGCCATGTAGCTGCCGAAGGTACCCAGGTCATTCCCATCCGGATCCATCCGCTGCTGTTCGCCCAGGTCCAGGTAGATCAGGTGAGCGCCTAAGGTACCAATCCCAGGTAGGTTATAGCCCAGGCCGAAAAAGTTATAAGTGATGTCGCTGGCCAGGCCGGGCAGCCAGGCTGAGTATTGATAGCTGGTCTGGGTGCGGGGCAGAAAAGCCAGTGTGGCAGGGTTCCAGTAGCTGGAATAAGCATCGGGTCCGGCGGCTACGTGCGCCTCACCGGTACCTCCGGCGGCGGCACCGGGGGCAATCAACAGGAATATGGCCGAGGCTGAACTTTGCGCGACCAAGGCGCCGGATAACAATAGGCCGCAGAGGCCCACCAGGGGTAATCGCTTCATCAAAACAGGTCCCTTTCACAATCCCCGCCGGACAGGCCCTGGCCTAGCAGGCCGTGCGCGCCTCGGGCGTAGGATTTAATTCGTTGATTTTCAAACATCCGGTTCACCAGCAAACAGTGCCGTGAACCATTAATACCTGTTAACGAAACGATCCCTAGTTTTGTACTCCTTTTCATCCACTCAATATACGAGTGGTGTTTTTGCCTTGTCAAGTTAACTGCTACTCGGTTTCCCAGGTGTGAGCCTGATCACCCAGCATGATGGGAATATTCTCCTTGACCGCATATGCCAACCGGCAGGCCGGACAGACCAGTTGCTCCGGCGACGGACGGTACTCGAGTTCCCCCTTGCATTGGGGGCAGACCAATATGTCAAGCAACTCCCGGGATAGACCCATCTTGGCTCCTTATCGGCCCTTGTACGCGCTTCTTTAGCGGGAGTTTCATGGGGGGTCACACCTTTCCGGGCGCACTCTACTCCCGCAATTGCTCAATCTCGGCCTGGAAGGCCCCCAGGTCCTCGAAAGCGCGATACACCGAGGCGAAGCGGATATAGGCCACTTCATCCAACTCCTTGAGCACTTCCATCACCAGCTCTCCAATCACTGCCGTGTTGATTTCCGCCTTGCCCAGATCCACGACCTGCTGGTGTACCTGGCTCACGGCGTCCATGATCTGATCCGCTGTCACCGGCCGCTTGTTAGCTGCGATCCGGATGCTGCGGTCGATGCGTTGACGATCGTACTCCTCCCGCTGGCCGCTCTTCTTGATCACCAGCAGCGGATGTTTCATGACATATTCATAGGTGGTGAAACGGCTTTGGCAGGCCAGGCACTCCCGGCGGCGACGGATCGAGCCATCCCGGTTTACAGTCCGGCTGTCAACCACCTTACTATCGGTGTTTTGGCAAAAAGGGCAGATCATGCTATAGGCTCTCGTATAGAGGGAATTGCCGGCAGAGCTCCGCCACCTTAGCCCGTACCTGGGAAGTGGTGGACTCGCCCTCCGGGTCCCGTAGCACTCGGTCGATAAGGTCGGCCACTAAGTCCATTTCGGTGGGCCCCATACCACGGGTGGTGACCGCCGGCGTGCCGACCCGGATGCCGCTGGTGACAAAAGGACTGCGCTGGTCGAAGGGGACCATATTTTTATTAACCGTCAAGCCGGCGGCTTCCAGAGCCCGCTCGGCCACCTTGCCGGAGATTTCCCGGTCACTGAGGTCGATTAGAAGCAGGTGCGTGTCGGTGCCGCCGGAGACCAGGTTATAGCCCCGCTCCAGGAACTGCCCAGCCAGGCGGGCCGCATTGTCTACCACCTGCCCGCAATATTTCTTGAAAGCCGGCTTCAGCGCTTCCCCGAAAGCAGCTGCCTTGGCGGCGATGATGTGCATCAGTGGTCCGCCCTGGATCCCCGGCATGATGGTCCCGTCCAGCAGCTCGCCGACCTGTTTCACCCGCCCGCTCTTGGGTGCCACCACTCCCCAGGGATTCTCCCAATCCCGCTCCATCAAAATCAACCCCCCGCGTGGTCCTCTCAGGGTCTTATGGGTGGTGGAGGTGACAAAATCGCAATAGGGCCAGGGTGAGGGGTGATGCCCACTAGCCACCAGACCGGCCGGATGGGCTATGTCGGCCATCAGCAGGGCGCCCACTTCCTCGGCCACCGTCTTGAAATCAGCGAATTCGATTTGCCGGGGATAGGCGCTGCCGCCACAAACGATCAGCTTGGGCTTATGCTCCCGTGCCAGCCGCCGCACCTGGTCAAAATCCACCCGGCCGGTCTCAGCGGAAACGCCGTAGGAGACTACATTATATAATTTACCGGAAAAGTTGACCGGGCTGCCGTGGGTCAGGTGCCCCCCGTGAGCCAGATCCAGGCCCAGTAGGGTGTCGCCCGGCTGGAGCACGGTAAAGTACACTCCCATATTAGCCTGGCTGCCCGAATGGGGCTGCACATTGGCATATTCGCACCGGAACAGCTTTTTAACCCGGGCTCGGGCCAGCTCCTCAGCCTGGTCCACAAACTCGCAACCGCCGTAGTATCGGCGTCCCGGGTAACCCTCGGCATATTTGTTGGTCAGCACCGACCCGGCCACTGCCAACACAGCCGGGCTGGTGAAATTTTCCGAAGCTATCAATTCCAAGGTTTGTCTTTGCCGCCCCAGCTCGCCCTGCAAAGCCCGGTACAATTCCGCGTCAATTTCTGCCAGCTGGGAGAGGTTCACACTTCCAACTGTGTTACGCGCCGCTCGTGCCGGCCACCGTCAAAGGGAGTATCAAGAAATATTTTCAGAATCTTCTCCGCAGTCTCAGTGTCGCTCAGCCGGGCTGCCACGCAGAGCACATTGGCGTTATTATGGCTCCGGCTGTAGGTCGCCTGTTCTTCCGAATAACACACCGCTGCCCGCACGCCCCGGTGGCGATTAGCCGCCATGGCCATACCGATCCCGGTGCCGCAGACCAGCACTCCGCGGCCGGCTCGGCCCTCCGCTATTTCCCGGGCTACGGCGTGAGCATACTGAGGATAATCGGTGGCAACGGGGGAATCAGTTCCCATATCGGAAACTCGCAGGTTGAATCCTTGAAGGATGTCTTTTAAATTTTCCTTCAGGTGGTAGCCGGCGTGGTCCGCCCCCAGGGCCACCGTATCCATTAAGGCCGCTTGACGGTCCGCGTGATCCAACTGTGACAATTACCCTGAGGCTTGAAAACTCTAATATCCGCCGGTTGCAGGAACCAATCCCCCTTGTTGGGAATCAAGTTTTTCTCCAGAAAATCGGCCCTGGTACGGCCCCGTCCAAAGCCCTTGGCCACCGCTGTGCCATAATCCTCATAGGCCATCAGATATACCAGTTTGTCCTGGAAGTTGGAAACGCCGCTCTCCCGGCCGGCGGCACATTCCTCGGCGGCCGAATAATAAACATTGGCCCGTGTATAATAAGCAGCGCCGCTCTGGTTGCTGGTACGCACACCGGTCTCGGCCCACTCCAGGGCGGCCGTGAAGTCACCCTTACGCAGATAAGCCTGGGAGAGGTCCTGGGCCGGCTGGGCATCGGTGCGATTAAGTTCAAACAGTCCCAGCAAAGCCGCAATGGCCCGATCCACATCACCTTCATCCAAAGCTGCATCGGCCAGGACTTGATGGGCTTCTCTGGAAGAGGGGTGGAGTTCGATCACCTGCTCGAGTTCCCGGTACCCCAATGCGTATTCCATATTTTCTATCAGTTTGCGGGCGTAATCGATACCCCATTGAGCGTTATCCGGATTGTTCTTCCAGCGATCCCGGATGTACTGCAGGGGATCCTTGCCCGCCGCTGTGAAGGTCTGGATCAGCTCACTCTGGACCCGGGCGTTCTCCGGTTCCACTTCCAACCAGTGGTTTAAAATGTCGATCAGGTCGTCATATCGTTCCTCGCCCTTCAGCAGGTCGGCCAGGGAACTCAGGGCTTCCGTGTTCTCAGGCCCCACTTCCACCAGGCGGTAATAGTAATTGATCTCGCGCTCCGTATCGCCCCGCTTGTGCATGAGGTAGGCGATGTTCTCCAACAGGTTCTTGTCCTCGGGAAGGTATCGCAACCCCTGCTGGAACGCCCAGACAGCGCTGTCCAGGTTGCCCAACTCGTTATAGGCCCGGCCGAAATAGAGATATACTTCAGTGGCATATTCTTCGCCGCAACCTAAGTCCACCAGGCGCTTATAATTGCGGATAGAAGCGTCGTACTCCCGGTTTTTATAGTACTCCCACCCGTTGGACAGGGCTATTAAACAATCCCGTTCCCGCTTTTTCTTCTCCGCCTCAGACAAGGCCTGTTCTTCCGGCTCAGCAGGTGGCGGTGGCCCGCATACTTGAGTTGATACTACTAGCGATACAACCATCAAGGCCGCCAGAAATGTCTCGATTGCATTTGGTTTGATTTTCACTTTTAACTAATCCCACATTTTTTTTGGTCTAAGAAACCACAATTCACCCGTTGTCACACCCAGGGACAAACTAATGAATCGCTCCTCACCGATTCCGGTGGGGGCCGCCCGTCGGCCCAATTGCAGGGCGAGATCCACGCGATGACGCGGTGGCAGGGATCGATATCCCACACCGGCAGTCAGTCCAATCTCATCCAGAGACTCATTATTCGAGGGCGAAATGTAATATGATCGGTAGTAGAATCCCACCCGATAATATAAACGAGCCGGCTTAAGTCTTTCCACATTGACCGGCACCTTCGACCAGCCCAGACGAAGATCGTAGATCCTATTGATGTGACGCCCGAATACCAGATCGTTGGCCCCCGGCTTGGCCAACGAAGACCAGCCCAACTCGGCCGCCAGCAGGTGGTTGGGAACCGGACTCCAGCCGTAACCCAGACGAGCCTCCAGCGGCAAACCGGCCTTACGGTGCCGACGCTGACTCTCGGTATTCAACAGGCTGTTGCTGGTATGATCAACAATCGTCAGATCGAGTGGTAGACGCAGCTGCAACCCGGCCAGCCCTGATGAACCTCCGACCCGGTCCGCCAGCAGGCTGAGCGCCAGTACCTTCCCGGCAAATTCCAACCGCTGCGCGGCAATCATATGCCCAAACAGGTCGCCACGGCGTTCACTACTGGTGAAAATCAAGGTGTCGGCCTGGGTCAGGCTACCGAATATAACATCCAGGGCCACCCCCAGCGATAGCCGCGAACTCATCCTCCGTGAATATCCCACTGTCAAAGCGGACTGGCCGCCGCTTATGGACCGGTGTTGGTCGTAACCTAGATCGCTCACATCCGTATTTGTTGTGCCGATAGTATCCAGGATCGAAATATCCACCCTGGTCAGGGGACGCAGGACGACACCAAAGGCCGCTCGATTGGTGAGATGGGCCAGGAACTGGAGCTGCTGGAAGGCATCCCGGCGGTAGTTCGCTCCCCCAGCGGCCTCGATCCCATTATGTGCCAGCCCAACCTGCAACCGGGTCCGCCGCACCCGGTGCCAGGAGGCCGGCTGGGAAAAGTGAGAGCTCCTGAGGTCCATCGGCAGGACGGTGATACCCCCCATGCCCTGCCCTACGACGTCGGCTTCCGGCTGAACCTGTCCGAAGCCGTATTGCTCTAAAAAGGACTGCGCCTGCAGGCCGCCGGCCAGGGCGATCAGCACCACGATGAAAATTATTCGCCGGGGAGGGCTCATTCACCGGCTCCGAACGGCACAGCATAAATAATTTCCAGGCGCGGATCGAACAGGCTCAACCGGTCGAAGTCGTGGTTGCTGTCCGTAACCCCCAGGTCAAGACCAAAGTTCTCACGCACATCGTTCTGATAGTCCACCAGCAATGATGTGAGGTTATATACCATAGTATCGCTGTTGGCCTGATAGGAAAACGTCGCATAGCTGGTCATGCCCGTGTCACTCTGGAATATGGACTGGCTCCGCAGCCATACATGCAGCACCATAATGCCGGCCTGCATCGTGGTTGCGCTCTCGTCGACGCTAAACACCAGGCGCCCGCCGGCGATGGGCCGCGGTTCGCTAGCCACCAGGGAGTCGCCGAAATTGATATGCACCCGGTGGCCGTCGCTACGGTTCAGCAATAGCCTACCCACCCCCGCCGTATCATCGACCAGGGGCGGATAAACGCTCATATCCTGGCTCACTAAATAGTAATGGCTCCTGGTGGTGTCGCTCTTGAGATAGTCAACCACCAGGTACGGCCGCCGGGTTGATTCGGAAGAATAGAAGCTCACCAGATCGCTCCCCACAGGGGCACGCAGCAGGAAGCCGTTGTTTAGCGGTACTCCCGAGCGCCAATCGAGTAATAGCTGCCGGCCAACGGCAAATTCCAGGTAATCGGCCATCACCTCCGCCTTGCTCTGCGACCCCGTAAATACCAATACTGAATCGGAGTCCAGGACAGCACTGTAGATCGAATCGGTGAGCGGCAGGTCGAACAGGCCGGTGTCTGACTCGACCCAAATAGTATCGGTGATACCGGGATTGATCCGCTCCAGAGTAAACGGCTCGCTGGGAAGCCCAAGCGAATCGCCGAAAGAACGATTAAAGATCAGTAACCGGGCCGACTCGAAGTCGGCTAGCTGCGTGGAATCCACATCACTAAACCGCAGCAAGGCGCCAACCTCCCGCGCTGGCCCCAGCTGGACAATCCGGCCGGCGTAAAGGGTCGAGCTGCCACCTATATTGCGGGTCCGTTGGTAGGTCGTATCAACCATACTTGAGATGGTCTCCGCCTCAAGCACCCAACCTCCACCAGGCAGAACGGAGAGTACCGGGTTTTCATCGCAGGACCACCACAGGAGCAGGCTGGCGCAGGCTGCCAATATTCCGGCGAACCGGACCCTCAAGGTTGATGAGCAAAGAGTTGAGGTCATAAGGCGGGATTAAGGTGCTGGCTAGATATTTCGCAGAATCTGCTCAAACTGATCGGCCCCCTGGGTCCACCCTTCCATGGTATCTTCCGGGATATCCAGCTGCCCTATTCCCTTGTGGGCCTTCAACAGTTTATCTATCCCCGGTTCATTTTTCAGGTCGGCCGCCAGGGTGCCCCCGGGTGAATTTACGGTCAGCACCAGATCGGAGAAGTTGAGCGCCAACTCCAGGTTGTTCAACTCCTCGGCCGGCTCCGGCAGCCGTTTGTCGGGTGCATCGAACAGGTTCACCAAATCGTACGATTCCCGGTTGAAAAGGATGTTCTGATTGGCCGAATGCACCAGGTATACCAGTTTGATGTCCTGATAAAACTCCTGGGCGGCGTACTGCCGGGTGTAAAGGGCCGGTACGAAACTCATCTGCCAGTCGTTGCACACGATGATGTCCGGTTTCCAGTACAGGTGCTTCAGGTTTTCCAGCGCCACCCGGGCGTAGTAGGCGTAGCGCTCGGGATTATCCTTGAGCATCCGGCCGTTGCGCGCCTTGTAAAGCAGATTTGTTACCGGCTTGAAGAATTGGTCGTCTTCCATGAAATAGACCTGCACCTTGGTATTGGGGATGAAGGCCGACTTTACACCCCCGATCCGTTCCTCCCCGGCGAACGGGATCGGCATTTCTCGCAGACGGATCACCTCGCGCAGGATGAATTTCCGTTCGCTGATATAGCCGTATTTAGGTTGTATCAGCCGGATGTCGAAATCACGCTCCTGAAAAATACAACAGATCTCCTTCGAGAAACGGGCGTTGCTGTAGGTATCGGAAAAGGGAGCGATTTCCGATGATAGATAGTAGACTTTAAGAGCCATGTTGCACCATGTGTCAAGAACAACAGTTAGGGGAAACAGTCAGCGCAGATACCGGCGGGACTTTTCCCGCAGGTCCGAATCGGGAAATTCATCCAGAAGCCGCTGGAATTCCTTGCGGGCCTGGTCCTGGTTCCCGGCATTGTAATAACTCAGAGCGATTTTATATTGAGCATCGTCTTTCTTGTCGCTACCGGCATATAAATACACTTTCTCGAATTCCGCAATCGCCCGCCGGTAGTTCTTAAGATCGTAAAAGCATTCCGCCAACCAGTACTGGGAATTATCGGCCAGTTCATGCTCGGAACCGTTGCGGACCAGGCTGGCGAACTGGTTGCCCGCTTCCCGGAACTGCCCGTTCTGATAGGTGGTTAAGGCCGACACATAGCGCTGACGGAATTGTTCGTCGCTCAGCTGGGACGACGCAACGCCACCGGACGGTTCCCGGGCCGCCATGATATCGTTGAAACTACCGGTCAGCGAAACGATCTTGTTCTCCAGCAGTACCAGCTGGGACAGAATCTCGAAGTTGGTACTGTCCACATAGATCGCCTTATCCTCCAGCATATTGATTTTATTGAGTATCAGGCTCAGCTGGTTGATCATCGCCAGCTCCGAGCTGTCCAGGGCGGCCTTGGCCGCCACCGCCGATTTGAGTGTGGCCTGCAACTCCGGCAGCACACTGTTGACCACCCGCAGGCGCTGCTCCAACGACTGCACCCGACCCTTTAGACTGTCGCTTTGCGCCTGGAGGGACGCCACCCGGGCCTTCAAGGTCCGCACATCCTGGCTGCTATTGTTGGTGGTCGATTTCGAGCGCCGGCTGCGCCGGCTGGTCTTTTCCTGGTCACCGGCTCCGGCCTCCGGGCCGTCGAAAACCCGGGCCGGGATAATCTCCGGGGAAGTGACCATAGTCAACAGTATCACCAGCAGAATGCCAATCGGACCTGAAGCCAGCAGGCTTTTCATTGAACCTCCGGGTTTAGCGGGATAAGTCCGTTAAGATCAGTACTAAATTTAAACACTTATCGTTGATCCAGCAACGTCCCAGACCAAACCCGCTCTCCAGTACCCCACTCCAAAGACCTTATTCCCGGAGATCATGGTTCGACCACTAATATATAATGGGTCAAGCCGATCATCAATAAACAGGTCAGCAAGAACGAACCGCCATAGCTCATAAAGGGTAGCGGGAGGCCGGTTACCGGCATCAGTCCGGTGGCCATACCCATATTCACAAATACATGCACCAGCAGGATGGTGGCGAATCCCACTATCGTCAGGCTGGCGGACCGATATTGGGTGGTGGCGGCCCGGTCGATCATCCTTAGCAGGAGCCAGCCATAGAGGATCAAGGCCAACAGAATGGCGATAAAGCCCAACTCCTCCCCGATGACGGCAATAATAAAATCGGTGTCGGTGACCGGCAGGAACCGCAGGTGGGTCTGGGTGCCTTCGCCCAACCCCTTACCTAAAAAACCTCCGGAGCCGATGGCCGTGCGGGATTGCAGCACCTGGTACCCGGCGCCCTGTGGGTCGGCGGTGGCGTCCAGCATGGTCAGAATACGCCTTTGCTGATAGGGCTGGAGTTTGTTCCACAAGGTGGGAGCCAGTGTGCCGAACGAGGCGTTGACCACGAAGTTGATAACGCTCCAGCGCAGTTTCGAGCGGGAGAAATAAAGCACTAGAACCAGAAGCAGCATCCAGATAGAGAAGGTATAGAAATTGAACCCGGCCAGCAGACTGATTATCGGCGCTCCCATAACGAACAGGTGCATGGGGGCTACGCCGGCCCAGTACATCATGGCAAAGGCGGTGGCCATGAAAATGATGGCGGTGCCCAGATCGGGCTGGCCGATGATCAACAGAGCGGGACCACCGGCGATTGCCAACGGCAGCAAGGCGAAGTGAAAGCGCTCCAACTTGTCCTGGTTTTCCGCCAGGAACTTAGCCAGGGCCAACACCACAATGATCTTACCGAACTCGGAAGGCTGCAACCCGATGCCACCCCAGACCAGCCAGCGTCTACCTCCCGAGACTGCCGGCATGAGGTACGTCAGCAACAACAGTACGATCATCAAGGCGTAAAGGCGATAGGCCTGGTCCATATAAACCCGTGGACTTACCAGTTTCAGCAGCCAGACGAGGCCCAGTGAGAGAAACAGCCAGATCAATTGCCGAAAGAATGTGGAGGCGAAAAACGGCACTGATAGGCTGGTGCTGAACAGTCCCGTAAAACCCAGCAATAATAGCACCCCCACCGGAAACAATATGATGCCGTCCCAGGCCACCATTACGGTATACCTTTTAGTCAGCTTCGGCAAGCTGTCCCTCCCCGGTTCCAGGATAGCGCTCCAGATAAAACCTGAACATCTCCGCCGCTACCGGGGCCGCTACCCGGGAACCAAGTCCCCCCATCTCCACCAGCACCGTCACCACTAGCTTGCGGCCGTCCACAGTTACCAGATAACCTGTGAACCACGAGTGTCCTTCGCCGTGGGGGTTTTGGGCGGTGCCGG
This sequence comes from uncultured bacterium, assembly GCA_965372015.1. Classification (GTDB taxonomy): domain Bacteria; phylum Fidelibacterota; class Marinisomatia; order SCGC-AAA003-L08; family TS1B11; genus JACZSB01. The sequence goes on from CBDVAP010000012.1 coordinate 32,986, forward strand.
TCTTCCCGTATATTCTGGCCCCCGGCACTTTGGCCCGGAAGCCGGTGCCCTTCTCGCCGTTTACCACCTGGTACATGGCCTCCTGGAGGAAATTCCAGATCCAGCCCGGCAATTTGATGGTCGCCGGGCGGTTATCGGTGACTTGAGGATCCAACACCAGTCGCGGTTTGACCAGAGTGCCTCCGTTGGCGATGGCGGCGGTCATGCGGGCCACCTGGATCGGTGTCACCAGTAAGTCCCCCTGCCCCAACACCAGGTTAAGTAGATGTCCGGAAGTCCACCCCTCATCGGCGTATTTGCGATCCATATACTCCGGTGTAGGCACCAGGCCCACCGATTCCTGGGGCAGATCGATGCCGCTGGGAGCGCCAAACCCCAGCATTTTCGACATCTCCACCCAGGCCTCAAAACCGATCTGTTGGATCAACTTGTAGAAATAGATATTGCACGATAAGCGCAGGGCATCCTGCAAGTTCACCACACCGTGCCCCGGCCAGATGTTGCAATGAAACACCCGGTTGCCGAATTGATAAAAGGCCTTGCACTCCACAGTGGCGGCCGGATCGATCCGGCCGCCCGCCAGAGCGGCGGCAGCGGACACCAGTTTGTAGGTAGAGCCGGGGGGATATAAACCGGTGATCGGGCGATTCAACATCACTTTCGCTGGATGATCCCGCCAATACTCCCACAAGGTTTGAGGGATGGGTCCCACGAAGGGGGCCAAAACATAATCGGGTGCGCTGACGAAGACATATATCTCGCCGGTAGTTGGATCCATCATGATTAGACTGCCGCGCCGGCCCTCCATCAGCCGCTCGCCCTTGGCCTGCATGTCCACATCCAGGGCCAGGCGGATACTGTCACCAGGCACAGGATATTGTGTGGGCTTATCGGGAATCTCTCCCAGGTCGCGCAGCAGGTTATCCACCAGGTGGTAGCGATAGCCTTCTTCCCCCCGTAAGTGCCACTCCAGCAGTTTTTCCAATCCGGCGGACCCTACCACGTCACCCCGCTGGTAGCCGTCCTTCCGGTACTCATCATAATCTTCCTCCGCTACATTCCGCAGATAGCCGATAACATGGGTGGCCCGGGCCCGGGAAGGATAGTGGCGAATGGTATGGTCCAGAAAGAATATCCCCGGGAATTCCAAGCGGTGTTCCTCAATATAAGAACGCTGGATGAATGACACGTCTTCATAGAGTGTTATCGGCTGGAAACGCTGGTAGAGGCCGTCTGCCGCTGCTACCAGGTTCGAGATATACTCGGGCTCAATCTCCAGAAACCGGCTTAACGACTGCAATTCGGTTAGTGAGTGCTCCACCTCCGCGGGAATGACCGCCAGGTTGAACTGGGGCCGATTAGTGACCAGATAATTGCCATTGCGGTCCAGGATGATCCCCCGGGGTGCCCGCAATCGGACGGTCCGGATGCTGTTGTTCTCGGCATAAGACGCATATTTATCGTGGAGTATGATCTGAAATTGGAAAAAACGCAGTCCGATAGCGCTCAACAGTATGATGATCGTGGCCGCCAAAAAATTGCGACGACCGAAAAGTGCCGTGCCGACGGTGCTCATTCAGTACTCGAAACCAGAGGGATTATATAGCGCATCCCGATGATCATCACACTGGACATAAACGCTTCCAACAGGATATTGTTCATCACATTACCGATTGTAGGCGCCAGGCCCTGGACCATGATCAGCTGGTAGATGATCGCGTGCCCCAGGAGGCTTCCGTAGATGTACAGATTTATCACCCGAGGTGTCCAGACGGTCAGGTTGCCGTTAAGGGTACCGACTGTATAGCCTATAATCGATTTCGGCAGAGCATTGGCCCCCAACAGGCTTAATGCGCCGGTCAAATCCTGCGACAGCCCGGCCGTGAAGCCCAGCAGGATACCCACAATACGGCCATATCGGGAGGACACGAACACCACTAGTATCAGGATGAAATCGGGCCGAATGTCGCCGAACCTCAAGAACGGCGCCAAGTAGAGCTGCGCCAGAAATACCACCACCAGTACCAGCAGCAGTTTAAGGACCGCCGCCACGGCTGATCATCACGAATACATGTTCGGCATTCTGGGGGTCGGCATACAGCTTGACCTGCACCCGGCTATAGGATTCTCCAGGAATATTGATCACCTCTATAACTTCACCGACCGGCAGGTTTTTTGGGTAGATGTCTGAGAAGCCGGAGGTGAGCACCCGGTCGCCGGGGATAATGTCGCCATTGGATGAGATTCCTATTATCTCCCCCTGCGATCCGTACAGGGGGCGCAGAATACCACGCAGTCCCTGGGCGCCGACCTTCACGGAAAGCCTGAAGCTCCGGTCAGTGACCAGATGGACCACCGTGGCCTCCGACGCCACGGTGAGCGTCTTGCCCAGCAAGCCGTCCAGAGTCATCACCGGTTGATTAGGAACCACGTCCTGCTTAGTGCCCACATTCAGCGTGACCGTGCTGAGCACACTGGAAGCCCCCCTGCTGATCACCTCCGCGATTTGTAGCCGGAAAGGTGCACTCTCGGTAAAGCGCAACATACGGCGTAGCCGCTGGTTCTCCCGGGCCACGTCAGCCAACTCCGCGTTAAGAAGGGTATATCGAATCAGCCGTTGCCGGAGTGTCTGGTTCTCGGCCTTATAGCTGATTAAATCGGAGAGATCCAGGCTGGGCCGTGGTATGGCCCCGACAATATTGGCATACACTCCCTGCATCGCCACCGCCTGCTTAGAATCACTGGTGAGTAGCAACGTGATCGACACCAATACTGCCAGCAGCAACAGCAGCAGTTCTTTGAGGTAAAAAAGTAGCTCGAATAAGTTCCGCACGTTGAGCCCGGCCGCCCCTTAGAGCATAATGGCGGAATATTTCTTGATATCCTCCAGCACCATTCCGGTCCCCCGCACCACACTTAGCAGCGGCTCCTCGGCCACATGCACCGGCAGGTTGGTCTCCTCACGCAATACCTCATCCAAGCCCCTTAAAAGGGATCCGCCGCCGGTTAGAATTATCCCCCGGTCCAGGATATCGGAACTCAATTCCGGCGGGGTACGCTCCAGGGCCCGTTTGATGGCGTTCATGATCTGGAACAGGGTGTCGGACAAGGCCTTGCGGATCTCCAGCGGCGAAACCGTGATGGTCTTGGGGATGCCGGTCACCATGTCCCGGCCCTTGATCACTACGCTGGGATCGCCGTTGATCACACCGGCGCCCACGCTGAGCTTGATCTGCTCGGCGGTTCGGTAACCGATGTCCAGCTTGTGTTCGTTGTGGAACCAATTGATGATGGCCCCATCCATCTCGTCCCCTGCCACCCTGATGGACTCCTTGGTGACAATGCCGTTAAGGGCGATCACCGCTATTTCGGTGGTACCGCCGCCAATGTCGACGATCATATTGCCCACCGGTTTGGCGATATCCAGTCCGATGCCGATAGCCGCCGCCACCGGTTCCTCGATCAGGTAAACCTCCCGGGCGTTGGCCCGCTCCGCCGATTCCCGCACGGCCCGCTGCTCCACCGGCGTCACTCCCGATGGAATACATATCACCATCCGGGGCCGGGCAATGCGGCTCAGGTTCATCTTGCGGATGAATCCCTGGATCATACCGTCGGCCATCTGGAAGTCGGCGATCACACCGTCCTTCAGGGGCCGGACCGTCACGATATTGCTATGGGTTTTCCCCAACATCTCCTTGGCCTCGCTGCCCACTGCGATCACTTTGTCGGTGTTGACTACCTTAGCCACGATGGAAGGTTCGTCGATCAGCAAACCTCGGCCCTTGACCCAAATCAAGGTGTTGGCCGTACCCAGATCAATAGCGATATCTTTTGCGAAAAACCTGAACCTTGAATTTCTGCTCGCCATCCTACCCGCCTGTTAATTAATGCCTGAAATGTCTGCTACCGGTTAAAATCATGCTCATATCATTGTCATCAACGGCGGCGATCACGGCCTCATCCCGCACACTGCCCCCGGGTTGAATGACTGCCCTGATCCCCAGCCCGGCCGCTACTTCTACTCCGTCGGGGAAGGGAAAGAAGGCATCCGAGGCCATGGCCGCGCCCTGCAACTCCAGTCCGGCTTGCCCAGCCTTCATTCCAGCCAAATGGACAGCATCCACCCGTGACATCTGCCCCGCTCCAACGCCCAACAATTGGTTCAAGGTGCTGAAAACCACGGCATTTGACTTCACGAATCTAACCATTTTCCAGCCCAGGCGCATGGCCTGCATTTCACTTTCGGTGGGCGGCCGCCGGCTGACGACCTTCCAGTGCTCCTCGCCCAACGAGCGGTCCCGGTCCTGCACAAGATAGCCCCCCGCAACGGAACGGACCTCGCGCCCCGAGAGTCCGGCACCCGGGTCAGCCTCCAGCAGCCGCAAGTTTTTCTTTTTCATCAGCCGGGCCTGGGCCTTCCGGACAAACCCGGGCGCAATGATACACTCCAGGAATATTTCCGCCAGGGCCTCGGCAGTGTCCGGCTCCACCGGGCGGTTAAAAGCCACAATCCCACCGAAACTGCTCACCGGGTCAGTGGTGCCCGCCCGGCGGTAGGCTTCCAGGGCAGTCGCCCCCACCGCGAACCCGCAGGGATTGGCATGCTTGACGATAACCGCCGCCGGCTGCTCGAATTGGGCCACTATCTGTTGGGCCGACTCTATATCGGCGTAGTTGTTGAACGAGAGTTCCTTGCCGTGCAGTTGCTTCCAGGGCGGACTGGTGCCGGGCGACAGGTAGAATCCGGCGCTCTGGTGGGGATTCTCACCGTAGCGCAATCGCTGGTGCAGGTCCGCCCGCACCTCCAGGGTGGGAGCCGGGTCGCCACCGGCGCCGTTGAAGAACTCACCGATCAGCCGGTCGTATTCAGTGGTCCGCCTGAAAACCTCACCAGCCAGTGAGCGGCGCTCATCCTCGGGCAAGTCGCCCCCGTACCGGTCGTATAGCTCCTGGAAAGGCTGGTACTGCTCTGGCCGGCACAACACCATAACATGCCGGTAGTTCTTGGCCGCCGCGCGCAGCAAACTGGGTCCGCCGATGTCGATATATTCCACTAGCTCCTTGGGAGGCAGGCCTTTATCCTGCATGGCCACGAACGGGTACAGATTGACCACCACCAGGTCGATGGGGTCCTGCGCCAGCTTTTCTAAGTCCTTGAGATGATCCGGTTTATCACGGTCATATAGGATCGGGCCGAATACCCGCAGGTCCAGGGTCTTCAGCCGCCCGTCCATCAGCGACGGCTGCCCGGTGAGCTCCTCCACCTCGGTAACCGGCAATCCGTGTTCCTTCAGCCGCTGGGCGGTACCTCCGGTGGACACCAGGTCAAAACCGCGCTCCCGCAGGAAAGCGGCCAGAGATTCAAGCCCCGTCTTGTCCCACACACTGATAAAGGCTCGCTTCAAGCCGCTCCTCCGTGTATTCACCATATTAAACGATAGCAGGATCGAGCACGGCCCGGCCGTCATCGTCCCAGCTGATATCCCCCCGGCACAGCGCCCCCACTACCTGGGGGTAAAGCAGGTGCTCTTGCACCAGCACCCGGGCCGCCAGACTTTCGGGTGTGTCGCCCGGCAGGACGGCCACCGTCGCCTGGGCCACGATGGGACCGTGGTCGTACTGCTCATCCACGAAGTGCACCGTCACCCCCGATTGGGCCGCTCCGGACTGCAAGACCGCCTCGTGGACCCGCCGGCCATAGTATCCCGGCCCCCCGAAGTCCGGCAGCAGGGCCGGATGGATATTGAGCATCCGGCGCTGGTAGGCCCGCACCACTTCAGGTGGCACCATTTTCAAATACCCGGCCAGCAGCACCAATTCGCACTCCCGGTCCTTCAGCGCCTGCAACAGGTCGCTGGGGTGACGGTCGTGAGCCGGATAAGTATAGACCTCTATTCCCTGTTCCCGAGCGTACCGGGCCCCGGGGCATTCCGGCTTATCAGTCACCACCAGCGCCACCCGGCCTGTAATCCGTCCCGCCAGGATCGAGTCCTGGATCGCGCGGAAGTTGCTCCCGCCACCGGACACGAACAGCGCCAGATTTGTCACCGCGCTACCCCCTCAGTGGTCAACCGCGATGAGGTCACTCGCTCCTGAATCGAGGCCAGGATGGTTTCCAACTGCTCTTCATCACGAAAAATATTGAAGCGGTTGGTATCGACAACCATCACCGGTTCGCGCTCTATAATTCGGTTTATCCACTGGTCATAGGCGATGTTTAACCGGTGCAGGTACTCAGGATCGATGGTCCGCTCGAAGTCCCGGTCCCGGCCCCTGATGCGCGACAGCAGGGTATCGGTCGAGGCCTTTAAATAGATAATCAAATCCGGCTTCCGTAGGAATGACGTCATGATACCGAAAAGGTTCCGGTAGTTCTCCCAGTCCCGCTCGGTCATGTGCCCCATCTCATACAAGTTGCGGGCGAAGATTTCCACGTCTTCGTAAATAGTGCGGTCCTGGACTACCCCGCCATCGTAATTGGACATCTCGCTGTGGGTGCGAAAACGGTGGTGCAGAAAGTAGATCTGTAAGTGGAAGCTCCAACGGTGCATATCGCCGTAGAAATCCGCCAGATAGGGGTTATCGATCACCGATTCGAAGTAGGATTTCAGGTCCAAGCGCTCTGCCAGCATTTTGGTGAAGGTAGTCTTGCCTACCCCGATATTACCCGCTACACCGATAAAGCTGTTCATGCCACTGGGATCCCCTGGAGCACTTCGCCCTCCAACTGCTGCAGCCGTACTTCCTGGAATGGGTCCCGGCCGCTGCCGGTGCTGGCCATCCGTACCCGCAGATAGTTATCGGTCAGCCCTTCCCATTGCCCGTCCCGGGGATCACCTTCAAAGTAAACTTCACGGGTCTGGCCGATAAAACCGAGGGCATAGGCTTCCCGTTTCCGGTGGCTGATGGCCCGCAGCAGCCCGCTACGCCGCTTGCGTTCTTTGGGATCGACCGAGCCTTCCAGGCGGGCGGCAACGGTCCCCTCGCGCTCCGAATAGCGGAAAATGTGATGGTAGGTCAAGGGCAAAGCACTGACGGCCTCCGCCAGCTGGTTGAATTCATCTTCGGTTTCACCGGGAAAACCGACGATCAGGTCCGTGCCCACCGCTATCCCCGGAACCGCCGTGACCACCCGCTCCAAGGTGGCTTGATAATCCCCGAAACTGTACCGGCGGCGCATGGCCCCCAGGATTCGATCGGAAGCGTGCTGCAACGGCAGGTGTAGGTGGGGACAGATATTCTCCCGCTGGGCCATAACCTCCAGCATTCGGGCAGTGATCAGCTCCGGCTCGATGGAACTGATCCGCAACCTCCGCAGGCCCTCGGTCTCACTGATACGAGCCAGCAGGTCGTGGAACACCGACTCCCCCTCGCGCCAGGTGCCGATATTCACGCCGGTGAGTACCAACTCCCGGTAGCCGCTGTCCATCAGTCGGCGGGCCTCGCTCAGGCAATCCTCCAAGGGCCGGCTGCGGGCCCGGCCCCGGGCCGCCGGAATGATGCAGTAGCTGCAGGTGTAATCGCACCCGTCCTGGACCTTCAGGAAAGCCCGCGTCCGGCTGGTGGCCGAGATGAAGGGTGATTCGTCATAGGCCTCGATCTCGCCCCGGCCGTCCAAATACACCAGCGGCCGCTGCCCACCGCCATTCTCCAACTGTTCCAGCAGCTCCAGCACCCGGTACTTTTCCCGGCTACCTAAAATCAGGTCCACCCCTTCCAGGGCGGCAATTTCCTGCGGTTTGATCTGCGCATAGCAGCCCGCCACCACCAACCGGCCCATTGGTGAGGCGGCCCTAGCCTGCCGGATGGCCTGCCGGCACTTGGCATCGGCCTCGCCTGTCACCGTGCATGTATTGATGAAGGTCAAATCGGCCGCCTGTCGAAAGGGCACCACCTGGCAGCCCCGCTCCCGGAACCCGGCCGCAATTGAGGCAGTCTCCGCCTGGTTGAGCTTGCACCCCAGGGTATGGAAACTCACGCGCCGGATGGGCTCGGGCGGCAGCGCTTCCTTCGGCATTATCTCTGTCGGGAGAGTGTTCACTGCTACCCCCCGTGTGTCCGGGGCTGATGCTCGTCGCAATTCATAACTGCTTTCACAGCCGGCTTCCTGCGTGTTTGCGGTTCAAGGTGATTGTTGCGGCCAAGTGCTGGTAACGTTTAATCTTCAAAGTTAGTTCTGACCACAAATGAAA